>CAYTVN010000010.1:0-23516 GCA_964441655.1 uncultured Verrucomicrobiota bacterium
GAAGACGGTGGACGGCCCCTCCAAGAAGGACTGGCGCGGCGGCCGCGCGGCGGCGCAGAACATCATCCCTTCCACCACCGGCGCCGCGAAGGCCGTGGGCGAAGTGCTGCCCGCCACCAAGGGCAAGCTGACCGGCATGGCCTTCCGCATTCCGGTACCGGATGTCTCCGTGGTCGACCTGACCATCCGCACCACCAAGGACACCTCCATCGAGGAAATCGATGCGGCTCTCAAGAAGGCGTCGCAGACCTACCTCAAGGGCATCCTGGGCGTGACGGACGAGGAGCTGGTTTCCACCGACTTCATCCACGACGAGCGTTCCTCGATCTATGATTCGCTGGCCACGCTACAGAACAACCTGAAGGGCGAGAAGCGCTTCTTCAAGGTGGTGAGCTGGTACGACAACGAGTGGGGCTACTCCAACCGTGTGGTGGATTTGGTTCTCCACATGGCCAAGGCCGACAAACACTAAGTTGTCCCAATCGACTCGGAAGCATTCAGCCCGGTCACGGGAGAGGTGTCTCATGAACAAATTGACCATTCGCGATGTTGAGTTGAAGGGCAAGCGCGTGATCATGCGCGTGGACTTCAATGTTCCGGTGAAGGACGGCAAGGTGGGTGACGACACCCGCATCCGTTCGGCACTTCCCACCATCAAGTATGTGCTGGATCACGGGGCTTCCGTGATCCTCATGAGCCACCTCGGTCGCCCCAAAGGCGGCAAGGTTGAACCCGAGTTCAGCCTCAAGCCCGTGGCCGAGCGGCTTTCCGAGTTGATCCGCCGCCCGGTCACCTTCGCCCCGGACTGCATCGGGCCGGAGGTCAAGAAGATGGCCGAGGAGCTGCGCCGCGAGCAGCACATTCTCCTGCTGGAAAATTTGCGTTTCCACAAGGAAGAGGAAGGCAAGGTCAAGCTGCCCGACACCGCCACCGATGAAGAGAAAAAGGCGGCCAAGTCGGAGATGAAGAAGAAGCAGGAAGAGTTTGCCCGCCAGCTTTCCGAGCTGGGTGAGATTTACGTGAACGATGCATTCGGCACCGCGCATCGCGCCCACGGCTCAACCGCGGTCATCTGCAAATTCTTCAAAACCAACGTGGCCGGCTTCCTGATGGAGCGCGAGGTGGAATATCTGGGCAAGGCCCTGGCCAGCCCGGAGCGTCCGTTTGTGGCCATCCTCGGTGGCGCAAAGGTAAGTGACAAGGTCAACGTCATCACCAACCTGCTGAACAAGGTCAATTCGCTGATCATCGGCGGAGCCATGGCCTACACGTTCTACCGGGCCAAAGGCATCCCGACCGGCAAGTCGCTGGTGGAAGAGGACAAGGTTTCGCTGGCGGCCGAACTGTTGAAGCAAGCCCAGGAAAAGGGCGTGCGGCTGCTGTTGCCGGTGGACCACGTGATCGCTGATAAATTTGACGCCGCAGCCCAGGTCAAGACGGTGGGCGAGGCGGGCATCCTGGACGGTTGGATGGCGCTGGATATTGGGCCGAAATCCGCCGCGTTGTTCGCCCAGGAAGTCATGGGCGCGAAAACCGTGGTGTGGAACGGTCCCATGGGCTGTTTCGAAATGGAGCCCTTTGCCGCCGGTACCATGGCGGTGGCCAAGGCCATTGCCGCCACCAAGTGCCTGAGCATCATCGGGGGCGGCGACAGCGTGGCCGCGGTGAACAAGAGTGGACTGGCCGACAAGATGAGCCACATCAGCACGGGTGGCGGGGCCAGTCTGGAGTTTCTGGAAGGCAAGGCGCTGCCCGGCGTGGTGGCGCTCTCGGACAAGTAATCAACCGATCAGGCAGGAACCATTATGGCAAAGAAACGCAAACCGATTGTGGCCGGCAACTGGAAGATGAACAAGACCGTCGCGGAGGCCATTGACCTGGCCCAGGCGATCAAACGCGATCTGGCCAGCTGCAAGGATGTGGATGTTGTGCTGTGTCCTCCCTTCACCGCGCTGAAGTCGGTGGGGGAAGTCATTACCGGCACCCACCTCGACCTGGGCGCCCAGAACATGCACTGGGAGAAGAGCGGGGCCTTTACGGGCGAAATTTCCGCCGGCATGCTGCGCGAACTGTATTGCCACTACGTGATCCTCGGTCACAGCGAACGCCGCAGCTATTTCGGAGAGACAGACGAGATCGTCAACAAGAAGACGAAATCCGCCCTGGCCTCCAATTTGAAGCCCATCGTCTGCATCGGGGAGACGCTGCAGGAACGGGAGGCCAACCGTACCGAGGAGGTCATCACGACCCAGGTACGCGGCAGCTTGGCCGGACTATCGCCCCGCGAACTGGTGGAATGCATTCTGGCCTATGAGCCGGTGTGGGCCATCGGAACCGGTAAGACCGCCAGTCCCCAGCAGGCCCAGGATGTCCACGCTCTGATCCGCAGCCTGATCAAGGAAATTGCCGATGAGGCGGTGGCGCAGTCGGTGCGTATTCAGTACGGCGGCAGCATGAAGCCCTCCAATGCCAAGGAATTGATGGGCCAGCCGGATATCGACGGCGGTTTGATTGGTGGAGCCGCGCTCGAAGCTCGGTCCTTTGTGGAAATAGTTCAGGCGGCCATCTAGTCGCCAGACGGGGAGTGCATCATGGGAATTCTGCGCATCTTGCTTATTGTGGTCGAAATCGTCACCTGCCTGCTGTTGATCGGCGTTATCCTGCTTCAGAAAACCAAGAGTGAGGGCTTGGGCCTGGCCTTTGGTTCCGGCATGGGTGAAACGCTCTTTGGTTCGCGGGCGGGGAATGTGCTGACCAAAATCACCGTCATTCTGGGTCTGGTCTTTTTGGCCAACACGGCCTTTCTCGGCATGCTGTTCACCAATGCGCACGAAACGTCCATCATGGACCAGCGGGCGACCGCCGCGCCTATGACGGCGCCGTCCGCGCCGCAGAGTCAGGCCCCGGCCGCAGTGGCGCCTGCTTCCGCACCCACGTTGCTCCCGGTGGAACCGGTGGCTGCTCCCACACCTGCGGCGCCGGTTGAACAACCGCAGCCCTAGTCTCCTCCCTTGTGACCAGGGCACGGTGTATGAACATGCGGGCCGCTCTCAGGGCGGCCCTTGTTCTGTGCCTGCTGGGTGTGCTGCCTGCTTGCTCCCGGAAACTCCGTACGGCTGCGGCGGATCCGAACACACTTTATCTCAGCACCCTGCGCATCCGGGGGTTTGATCCCGCCAAGGTGGGGGATGTGTCATCCGCCCAGGCGTTGCAAAGAATTTACGAGGGGCTGGTCCAGGTTTCCTATTTGGACCGGCCGTACCGGGTGGAACCGCTGCTCGCGGAATCCATGCCCGCGGTTTCCCCGGATGGCTTGAGTTATACGTTCAAACTGCGGCCCGGTATTTATTTCCAGGATGATCCGTGTTTTGTCGCGGAGCAGGGACGTGGTCGCGAAGTGGTGGCGGACGATGTGGCGTACAGCTTGAAGCGGGTGGCCGACGCACGCAACGCGTCCACGGGGTGGTGGGCCTTTGACCAGCGCATTCAGGGGCTGAACGAGTTTCGCCAGGCCTCGCGCGAAAGTGTTGTTACCGACTACGCGCGCCCGGTCTCAGGTCTGGAGATCGTGGATCGCTACACTCTGCGCATCCATCTTACGCAGCCCTATCCGCAACTCCTCTGGGTGCTGGCCCTGCACTACGGCTCGGTGGTGGCCCGTGAAGCGGTGGACTTTTATGGGGAGCGTTTCGGGCAGCATCCGGTGGGCACGGGGCCGTACCGCCTGGAGCAATGGAACCCCAACTATCAACTCGTCTTTGTTCGCAATCCTGGCTGGCAGGAACGGGGCCGGGTGGAGCGCTATCCCAGCCAGGGCGAAGCGAGCGATGCCGGGCAGGGACTCCTGGCGGATGCGGGCCGACCCATTCCCTTCATTGACCGCATCGTAACCTATGTGGTCGCCGATGCGGCCACTCAATGGTTGATGTTTTTGAGCGGACAACTGGACGAGTCTGATATCTCACGTGATAACTGGAGTGTGGTTCTGGATGCCGAGCGGCAGCTGGTGCCGGCGTTGCGTGAGCGCGGGGTACGCCTTTCCATTTCACCGCAACTGCGCATTGCGTATATCGGCTTTAATGCCGACGACCCGGTGGTGGGCACCAATGCGGCCTTGCGCCAGGCCCTAACGCTGGCCTTTAACTCGGAGGAATGGATACGGCTTCATAATGGACGGGTGCGGCGCCCCAACAGCCCGATTCCCACCACTCTGGCGGGCTACGAGGCGGACTATAATCCGTGGTCGTTTGATCTGGAGCGCGCCCGTGCCGTGCTGGCCAAGGCGGGTTATCCGGAAGGACGTGATCCGGCCACGGGCCGCCGTCTGGAGCTGACCCTGGACTTGGGACGTGCGGATGATGTGGAGCTGCGTCAGTCCGCAGAGCTGCTGGTGGCCTTCATGGAACGTCTGGGGGTGGTTCTCCGGCTCAGCCTGAACAATGGGCCGGCGTTTTATGACAAGCTCGAACGCCGGCAGGCTCAACTCTTCCTGCTGAGCTGGCTGGGCGATTATCCCGATGCCGAAAATTTCCTACAGTGTTTCTATGGTCCCAATGCGAGCCCGGGACCCAACCGGGCCAACTATGTGAACCCGGCCTTTGACCGCCTGCTCGAGCAGGCCCGGGTGATGCCTGACTCGCCCGAGCGCACGGAGCTGTACCGGAAGATGGCGCGCATCGTCATCGACGACTGTCCCTGGTTGCTGGTGTCGGAGCCCCTGAGCTACGTGCTGCATCAGAAAAGGGTCGTCAACTACAAGCCGCACCTGTTTCCTTTCGGCATGGAAAAGTACTACCGGCTGCAACCGTGATGCTCCGCTTTATTGCCAGACGCCTGCTGCAGATGATTCCCACCCTCGGCGGGGTAATCCTCATCACGTTCATTCTGTTTAACGTGGTGGGTGGAAGTCCGGCCCGCATGAAGCTGGGTGACCGGGCCTCCGCCGAATCGCTCGAGGACTTTGATGAACAGCGGGGGTTCAACAAGCCGCTGTTCTGGGGCCGAGAAGTTCCGACCCGCGCCTGGGCGGATGCGAACTACGATCAAGAGCCGGGTCCGTGGTCGCGCGTGGCGGGGGCGGTTCACACGTCTGCGCAGCAGGGTGGGCCGGGATTTATTACGGTATCGTCGCGCGAAACGTGGAATTTCCCGCTGGCCTTTCCCTTGCGCGAGGGGCAGCGCTATGCAGTGGAGGGGCGAGTCCGCGCACACGGTGCATCCGCGTGGCAGCACGTTCGGATGGAGGTGCCCGGTAATATGCCCATCGCGGATGAACTGCGTGGGCGCTTCGCTCAAGCCTCGCATTTTGATGTGGCGGAACTGCGTCTGCGCCGCTTGATGGACCGGCCCTGGGATTCGCAATTGGTCTTTTTCCTAAAGCAGTTGATGCGCTTTGATTTCGGAATCTCCAGCAGCGCCAATGAACCGGTGGTGGATATTCTAGGCCGCGGAATTGGTCCCACGCTGGCCCTGACCCTGCCCATATTGCTCCTGGAGACCTTGGTGGGAGTTTCCCTGGCGCTCTGGTGCGCGTTTTACCGGGGTCGCTGGCTGGATCGCGCCCTCGTGGTTGGCAGCGTGGGTTTGATGAGCGTGAACTATCTGGTGTGGATTGTGGGTGGGCAGTATGTGCTGGCTTTCCGGTTGGGCTGGTTTCCGGTCTGGGGTTTTGCCTCCTGGGCGTACCTGTTGCTGCCCATCCTGATTGGCACCTTTAGCGGGCTGGGCAGTTCTGTGCGCTTCTACCGCACGGTCATGCTGGATGAAATGTACAAGGATTACGTGCGCACGGCATTTGCCAAGGGGGTAAGCCGGACCGGCGTGTTGTTCCGCCATGTGCTGCCCAATGCCATGATTCCGGTCATCACCAATGTGGTCTTGTCCATTCCCTTTCTCTACACGGGCAGCCTGTTGCTGGAGAGTTTCTTTGGCATACCCGGTCTGGGCTATCTGGGAGTCAATGCCATCAACGACAGTGATGTGGATGTGGTGCGGGCCATCGTGGTGATTGGGTCCGTGCTCTATCTGGCGGCCAATTTGCTGGCGGATTTGTGTTATGCGTGGGTGGATCCCCGGGTGAGGGTTTCGTGACGGCGCCGGCTTCAGAGTCCAGGGTCCACGTCTGGCGCAGCCTCTTTGGCAGCCGTCTCGCGGTCGCCTGCGCGTTGGTGGTGGCGGCATTCACACTCACGGCCTTTTACGGGGAATGCGTGTACCGCTGGCACCAGTGGCGCGACACCACGCCGGCGTATCAGCTGCAGGATCTGGCCCAACAATATCTGCCGCCGGGGCCGGGCCATTGGATGGGTACGGATGCGCTGGGCCGCGACGTTGCGCAACGGCTGGCCCAGGGGGCGAGGGTGGCGTTCCAGGTCGGCCTGGTGACCTCCATGATCGCCATTCCCATCGGCCTGCTGCTCGGTCTGCTGGCGGGATACTTTCGCGGCTGGGTGGATGATGTGGTGGTCTGGCTCTATTCCACGTTCGCCTCCATCCCCGGCCTGTTGTTCATCCTCGCCATCTCCCTGGTGGTGGGGAAGGGGCTGCTGGGTGTTTATCTGGGGATCGGCCTGACCACGTGGGTCGGAGTGTGCCGTCTGGTTCGTGCGGAAACCCTCAAGCACCGCGATCGACCCTACGTGCAGGCGGCCCGCGTGCTGGGCTTCGGGGCGCCGCGAATTCTTTTTCGCCACGTCCTGCCCAACATCTTTCACGTGGTCATTGTGGCCTTCACCCTGCGCTTCCCCGCCTCCATCGGTACGGAGGTGTTCATGAGTTTTCTGGGGTTGGGCGTCCAGGGTGAACCGTCGTGGGGCTTGATGATCAACCAGGCCCGGGCCCGGCTTTGGCAGGGGGTGTGGTGGGAAATGACCTTTGTCACGGCGGCGGTGTTTGTCGTGGTGCTGGCCATGAACCTGCTGGGCGATGCCTTGCGGGATGCCCTCGACCCGCGCCTGCGGGATCAGCCTCGTTGAGCGGGCGGGCGCTCGGTGGGCGCCGGTATGTTCGGGGGCTTGAGCAGGCTGGTGGCGCGCAACTCCAGCTGTTCGATCACGCTGGTGTCCCTCCACTGCACCCAGAATCGACGCCAGCGTGAACGCCAGCCATCGCGTATCACCCGCTCCAGTTCGGAGCATAATAGGTCAGCGCGCTGCTGTCCGGCGGAACCTTCCCACGCCATGACGGGTGCGGCGGCGGAATCCACCTGCCCGACCCAGGCAGCCAGGTCGGAGGTGTGGTGGGCGTGCTCCGGTTCATTCACAATGGGAGCGTCCAACGCGAAGGGAAAGGGCTGGAAGCGGATGGGCGGATAATCCAGCCGCCCCAACAGGCGCAGCCAGTCAGCGCGTTCGGTGCGCCCTTCTCCCGGCCCGCCCACCCAGGCGCGCAAAAGAACCTCCAACCCGGAAATCGCCATGGAGCGCACCGCCGTGTGCAGGTTACGCCATTCCGCGTGCACGCCATAGCGACTCAGTTCGGCGGGGCGGGGCGAGGGAAGGATCAATTCAACACGCCGACAGCCGGCATCCAGCATGAGTGAACATTCCTCCTCGCTCAATATGCGGGGCAGTAATTGCAGGGACCAGGGATGGGTGTTGCGCAGATCGCACAGGGCCTGGCACCAGGCGCGCAGGCGATCCGACGTCCACAGGCCGGGCGGATCCACCACCAGCGTTTCCACCACGCCCAGATGGGCCGCCTTGCCGAAGGAGGTGGCCATGCGATCCAGCTCGAACAAGCGCAGGGGCTCCGTGACTCCGCCCATCGCGCGATCTGCCGGTTGGCCGGGATGCCCGCGGGATAATCGCATGAGGGCACGCAGTCCACCCTGGGCGAATGTGGTGTACTCCTTCCACGGAAGGCGTTCCCAGGCCGGCGCGGGGAGGTGGGACAGGTCGCTGGTCCAGACCGGCGTGGTGGTGCCCCCCTGAAGGGCCAGACCGGGGACCGTGCGCAGGCGGCTGGTGGAATGGCGATTTTCCAGCAAAGTTCGCAACGTGAGTTCAGGATCGCCTGCGATCACGGCATCCACCTCGGGGCGCCGGGCGCAGGCCTCCGGACAGGACGTAGCCAGGGGGCCGCACAGTACGCGCATGGCCTGCGGGGCGCGTTCGGCCACGGCTTGCAGGACGCGCAGCGCGGCGGGCCATTCGAAGGCCCTGGCCCGCACGACGAACACCACCTCGTGGCAGTCATACGGCAGTTGCATTTCCAGGGCATCGCGCCAGGCCGGATGCACGCGGGCATCAAAGAAGATCGACTGGTGTCGGGTACGGTTCAGCAGATAGGAGTGGAGGCAGATGAGGTCCCACGGCGGGGCTGGCGGCTCGCGGGGTGCGAAGTGCACTTCGTTGGCCAGGGCAACCGGAGGTTGAATGAGTACCACGTACATGGAATCAGCAGCCAGCGTGCCTTGTCCCGGCGTGGCTAATCAAGCGTATCCTTCGTTTCGGGGGCGGGCGGCGGCGGCAGCTTGCGCACCAGATGATCAACAAACAGGACGAAACAGCCCAGGTTGATGAGAATGCAGGGAAGCCATAAAAATATTGCGCCCACCGAAGGTTCGGCCGCGGCTTGATCGCTGGCCGGATTGTTCATGTGCGAGATGAGCAGGGTCACAAACAGGGCGATAACACACACATAGGTGTAGCGGAGAAATTCCATAATAACCTCCCGCGGCACCGTGGGTTCGAGTGGATGGGTGCCTTGCAGGATGCGTCGCAGGGGCGCCAGTACAAAAAGAAGCAGGAGGAGAATGTGCATGACAGGGGTGGCGGGAAAGCCGAGGTCCGCGGTCGCAAACCACAGGGGCAGCAGGGCCAGGGTGATAAAAAAGTTCTGCAAGGCAATGAGGGCTATGGGAAACCATCGATCCGCGTGGGGTGCCCACCGGTGAAAGGGCCAGCGTAGACGAGGCTCGGTCAGCAGGCCTCGCAGTCCGGCCAGTAACAAAAGTCCGGACGCCGACAATCCCGCACAAGACACCAAGCCGGGCCCGGGGTGGGGCCGGGCCGTAGCCAGGAGCGCAGACACACCCAGGGCCATCCAGCCGGCATACCAGGTGTGCCGGTAGTGGATGGTCATGCGGCGGTGCCGCGGACGAAATTCATCATAAAGTATACTGTTCACGATTACGGATTGCCCGAACGGTGGTCATGTTACAGGATGCCGGGCCTAAGCAGAAATCCTTTCGTGGTCCAACGCACCAGATGCAGGACAGTCTCGATACCGAAGTTCGATTTGTCAAAGGGGTCGGTGAAATCCGGGCCGCCCAACTGGCGCGCCTGGACATTCAAACCGTGCGCGACCTTCTCTTCACGCTGCCTCATCGTTATGAAGATCGACGGACGGTAACCCCGGTGGCGGGCTTGCAGGCGGGCGCGTGGGCCACGGTGTCAGGTGCCGTGCGCTCCCTCGCCTGGCAGCAGCCCCGGTACGGACGCGGCTATGCGGAAGCTCTGCTTACAGACCCCTCCGGCTCGCTATGCTGCCGTTGGTTCGGCGCCCGTCACGTGTTGACCCAGTTCGCAGTGGGTGACCGGGTGGTGTTGTACGGAAAGCCGGTACGTCGGCGCGCGCTGCTGGTGATGGAGCACCCGGACTTCGAGCGGGCCGGGGATGAGAACGATGAATCGCTGCACATGGGTCGCATCGTTCCGGTGTATCCGCTGACCGAGCAGCTGGCCCAACGCACCATGCGGCGTATTCTGTGGCAGGCCCTCGAACGTTTTGCTGATGCGGCGGTGGATGTGATGCCCGCGGAAACCCGGGCGCGTCACCAATGGATGCGTTTGCCGGAGGCTTTGCGTACGGTCCATTTTCCCCTTCACCTCGATGAGGTACCGCGGGCCCGGACCCGGCTGGTCTTCGAGGAATTCCTGTGCATGCAACTGGTGCTGGTGGCGCGCAAAGTACAGGCGGAGCGTTTTCTCACCGGGCGGGCCTTGCTGGCGCCCGGGCAGTGGGGCCGGCAATTCCGGACCCGGTTGCCGTTCCAATTAACCGAGGGGCAGGAACAGGCGGTTCGGGAAATCCAGTCCGACATGGCCAAACCCCGCCCCATGCATCGTTTATTGCAGGGTGATGTGGGTTCCGGCAAAACGGTGGTGGCCGCCTGCGCCATTCTGGATGCCTTGGAATGCGGGGTTCAGGCGGCGGTGATGGCGCCCACGGAAATCCTGGCCGCGCAGCACGCGCGAACGCTGGGCCGGTACCTGCAACCCATGGGGATTTCCATCGGAGTATTAAGCAGCAGCCTGGAGGAGCGGGAAAAAATATCCGCGCGAGCCGCCGTGGCGGATGGCCGCACGCAACTGGTGATTGGCACCCACGCCCTGATTCAGGAGCGAGTGGTCTTCAAGGACCTGGGGCTGGTGGTCATCGACGAGCAACACAAGTTCGGCGTGGAACAGCGGGGGCTGTTGTATGGCAAGGGTCTGACCCCGGATGTGCTGGTGATGACCGCCACGCCCATTCCGCGCACCCTGGCCATGACGCTCTATGGCGATCTCGATGTGACCACCATCCGGGAAATGCCCAAAGGTCGGCAGGAGATTGTGACCCGGGTAATCGGGGAGGCCCAACTGGAGAAAGCCTACACCTTTATTCGTGCGCAGATTGCCAAGGGGCGCCAGGCGTTTCTGGTCTATCCCCTGGTCTCGGAATCCGAACAGGTGGAGGCCAAGGCCGCGACCGACATGTACCAGGCACTCCAGCAATCGGTGTTTGCCGACCTGACCATAGGCCTGTTGCACGGGCAAATGCCGGCGCCCGACAAGGACCGGGTGATGGATAAGTTCCGTAAAGGAGACATCCAGATCCTGGTCGCCACCAGCGTGGTCGAGGTGGGGGTGGATGTACCCAATGCCACCGTGATGTTAGTGGAAAATGCGGAGCGCTTCGGCCTGGCCCAGTTACATCAGTTGCGTGGACGCATCGGGCGGGGCGCTCACCGCTCCTACTGTATTCTACAGGGGGTGCCGACCAGTCGCGAGGCGTGGCAACGGCTGAAAATCATGGAGCGAACCCTGGATGGTTTTGCCATTGCTGAGGAGGATTTCAAACTGAGGGGCATGGGCAATCTGCTGGGGCGGGAGCAAAGTGGCGCGCTGGTTCTCCGTGCCGGGGACCCCTTGCGGGACCAGGCCGTTCTGGAGGCAGCTCGAGCAGAGGCCTTTCTTCTCATCGATGCAGATCCTCGGCTCGAAAAGCCAGAGCATGCCGCGCTCCGGCTCCGAGCGCGGGCGCTCTATAGGTCAGCCTCTGCTTTTGTCAAGGTCGGTTAATCCAAATCCGGCGCGTTTTTATTTCTCCCCAGCATTGACCCTTTGTGAAGGCATTCCTATACTCGCCACATTACTTGATCCCATGCCACGCAAACACTTAGCTTTCGCGTTCGGAGGTTCCTGATGAAACCTTTCAGCAATTGGGCCGTGCGCGCTGTCATCGCGGTGACCTTGATGATGGCCGTGCCAGGGTTTGCGCAAAATGCCGCACCCGCGGGCGCGGCCGGAGACCGTTTGCTTGCCATCAAGAAGCTGGATGCTGGAAAAGTTAAAACACCTGATTATCAGGTCAAGCCGGCCCAGCCCACGCAGCGCATGCGCGACTGGTATAAGGTAGAGGTCCTGTACGAAACGGAGCCGGAATGGATGGATGAAGTCAGCTTCACCTTCTATGTGGTGGTCAAAGCCAAGCAACCGACACCCGGGAAGTCAGCCTTCACCTTGTTCAAGGGGGACGTGACCTACATCAACATTGAACGGGGTCGTCACAAAAGCGACATCTACCTGCACCCCAGCACGCTGTCTCGCTTTGGTGATGTCGAACGTGTGGCCGCCCTGGTCAACACGGGGGGGCGGTTGGTCGCCATGGAAGGTTTGCCTTCCGGTTCAACATCCACCCGGTGGTGGGAGCAGTTGGCGCCGCAGGAAGGCTATCTGCTGAACCGTACCCAAACTCCTTTCGCCATGATCAACTTCGACGACTACGAGGCGATCAAACCCAAGAATTGATCAGGGACGATTTACTGTCATGTCGCGCATCCTAGCCCTCGATATCGGAGCCAGCAGCATCAAGCTGGGTGAATTCGTCACCCTGAAATCCGGCGGGCTGGAACTGATGGGCTTCGGGGTCAGTCCGCTGCATGTGGATCCGCAGTCGGATAGCGATCGTATCCCCCAACTGATTTCCACCATCAAAGAATTGATGCACGATCGTGGCATCAAGTCCGGTCCCGTGACCCTGTGCGTGTCCGGTCAGTCGGTTTTTTCGCGTTTCGTCAAGTTGCCTCCGGTGGATAAAGAGAAGGTTTACCAGATCATTCTCTATGAGGCTCAGCAGAACGTGCCGTTCCCCATGAACGAGGTGGTATGGGATTACCAGCTCATTGGTCGTGGGGAAGGGGAGCTGGACGTCATGCTGGCCGCCATCAAGTCGGACATCATTGTCCAGCTGACGGATGCGGTGGAGGAGGCGGGGCTCCAGACGGACCTGGTGGATGTCTCGCCCATGGCGCTGTACAATGCGGTTCGCTACAACTACAGCGACCGTGCCGAATGTACGCTGGTAATTGATATTGGGGCGCGCTCCACCGATCTGATCTTTCTGGAGCAGAGCCGGGTCTTTATTCGCAGTGTGCCGGTGGCGGGCAACGCCATTACGCAGCAGATCATGCGGGAGTTCGACCTGTCCTTTGAGGACGCGGAGGAAATGAAGCGGGCCCATGCCTTCGTGGCTTTTGGTGGCGCCTATGAAGAGCCCAAGAGCGAGGTGGCGGACAAGGTGTCCAAGATTGTGCGCAACGTCATGACGCGCATGCACACGGAAATCGATCGCTCCATCAAGTTCTACCGCAGCCAGCAGAACGGGCAGGCCCCCGCACTGGTCCTGCTGGCGGGTGGCAGCTCCGTGATTCCCTACACGGATAATTTCCTGCGTGAGAAGTTGAAGGTGGAGGTTGATTACCTCAATCCGTTTATCAATGTGCCGGTCAGCAAGAACATCAGTGCGGATGAGATTGGGCGTCACGCGCACGAATTGCCCCAGCTGGTGGGGCTGGCCCTGCGCAAGGCGCTGGTCTGTCCCATCGAAATCAATCTGCTTCCCCCCAAGGTTGTTCAGGCCAAGGCCTTTCGCCGCAAGGAGCCGTACCTGGTTATGGCTCTGTTCGGATTGGTTTTGATGGCCATGTTGTGGTGTGCCTATTTCTACAAGAACAACCGGATCGCATCGGCGCAGCTGGCCACCGTGCAGAGTCGCGTGAGTGCGCTGCAGGCGGTGGAAGCCCCCCTGCGACAGACCGAGGGTGAGATTCGCGCCTTGATGGAAAAGGCGGACCGGTATCGGGATGTGGCCGAGAAGAGGGTGGCCTGGCTGGAGGTTCTTTCGGAGATTCAAGCCGCCCTTCCGCCCGATGTATTTTTGACCAGCGTGGTTGCGGTGCGGGTGCCCCCGCCAGATCCGAGTGTGCCGTCCGCGCCCGATGCACCTCCGCCAGGAAGCATTGTCAGTTTCGAAGTGAGTGGCGGAGGTTACAAAGACAAAGTCGCATCGCCCACACCCATCATCGGATTTCGCGACACCTTGCGGCAATCCCCCTGGTTCAGTGAAAGTTCTGACTTTCAGCGCTTGTCCACCCCGACGGCGGATCAGTACATTCGCGAATTCAAACTCAACCTCACGCTCAAGAGTCCTCTCCGCACATGAACTGGCGCAAGCATATGGTCTTAATGGCGGGGGGTGGCATAGCGCTCCTTCTACTTGTCGCAAGCATGGTATTTCTGGTGCGTTTTCAGGGTCAGTACGGCGCTACCACGCGCAAACTGGAAACGGCCTATCAGCAATTGCAGCAACTGAACAATCGCAATCCCTTTCCTTCGACAGAGAATGTGGAAAAAACCAGGCAAAATTTGGATGAGCTTCGCAAGCAGGCGGCACAAATACGCGACATCCAGCTTCGAAGTCAGATTAAGGACGAAGACATGGAGCCGGCGGAATTTGCGCCCTTGCTGGAAAAAAGCAGCCGCCGCCTGCAGCAGAAAGCGCAGGAGTCCGGGGTGGTGCTTCCGACGGGATTTGCCTTCGGCTTCCCGCGTTATGCCGAAGGTGCGTTGCCGAACAAAGATGATGTCTTCCGCTTGGTGGCACAGCTGCGAGCCGTGGAAGCGGTGTGTGATGTATTGTTCCAGTCCGGCATCGCTCAGGTGGACAGCCTGGAGCGGCAGGTGTTTGATGAAACTTCCCCCGGGGGTGAGGTGGCCACGCCTGAAGGCCGGCGCACCCGGCGTGCCACGGCTGAATCGGCGCCGGCGGTGGCGACCATTCCCCTGACGGAAAGCAATGCCCTTTATTCCGTGGAACGCATCACCGTTACGGTGCAGGGTCGGGAGACGGCAATTTGGGATGTGTTGAACGCGGTCGTTCGGCATCCGTCGTTTATGGTGCTGGTGGATGTGCGCCTGGAAAATACCCTGGCCTTGGCCGGCACGCTGGGAAAGAAGGTCGCTCCCGCAACCACGGGTGGGGACGGCGGTAAACCTGTTCAATATCCGACTCACGATGATCGCATTGTTTCCGGTCGCGAACTGGTCGCGGCGACCTTGATCATAGACCTTTATCACTTTAATCGTGATCCTGAGACGGAGGCGACGCCATGAGCGCAAGCCCGCGGCCTGGCTCCAGCTGGTTGGGCCAGAACTACGACAAGCTGGCTTTGGCCCTGGTACTTTGCCTCCTGCTGGCCTCGGCCGGACTGCTGTTGTCCAAGACGACCCAGGCGCAACAATCATCCATCGCTGATCCCAGTCTGCAGGCCGGTTGGAAGGGACGCTCGGTCGATCCATTGGATATCGCGCCCATGACCAACCTGATGGCGCTGTTGTCCCAGCCCTTTCAGGTGGGTCCCCAGCAACGGCGCATGTTGGTGGGTGAATTGCGCGTGGCCAGCATTCCGGATGGAGCGCCCATCGCTTACAACGCCACCAAGGATCCCTTCAGCGGAGCTGTCCAACCCAGCGTGGATTTCGATCCGGACAGTGATGGTGATGGCATCACGGACAAAATTGAAATAGCGGCGGGCCTTAATCCCAACGATCCCAGCGATGCCAATGCCGACCTGGATGCTGACGGTTACACCAACGCAGAAGAGCTGCAGATGAAGACGGATATGAAGGACGCCAAAATATATCCGGAGCCTGTGGCCAAATTGCGGTTGGTGCGTACGGTGGTCAATCCGTTCCGCTTCCGCTTCCTTTCGGTTTCCAAGCTTCCCGATGGCGATCGCTTCCAACTCAATCTGCGCTCGCTGGAGCGAACGTATTTTGCGCGCATGGGCGACGAGATTGAGGGTTTCAAAGTCATTCAGTACGACGAGAAGGGGCCGGAGGGGCCG
This sequence comes from uncultured Verrucomicrobiota bacterium, assembly GCA_964441655.1. Taxonomy (GTDB): domain Bacteria; phylum Verrucomicrobiota; class Kiritimatiellia; order CAIVKH01; family CAIVKH01; genus CAYTVN01. Next base: position 15,392 of record CAYTVN010000010.1, read on the forward strand.
GTGCTGACCCTCCAACAGGGAGCAACATTGATCCGTTTGATCCAGGGAAGGGTGATCAATCAGGAGGCTCGCAGTGCTGAGTTGATATTCCTTTTGGACGGCACGAAGTTCCGGCGCCAAGTCGGTGACGACTTGAAGCTCAAGGACTTGCTGTATAAAGTCGTTGACATCAAACCCGAGCGTGTCGTACTACGCGATGAACGCGATGGTCGGGAATCGACGGTCGCTCCGTGGAGTGAAGAGGAACGCAATCGTCTGCACAATGAGCAAGCGCCCGGTCCCGCCGAGAATGCCGGCGCGCCCAGTGTAAATCCCGTAAACCAAGAGTTCCCTTTTTAATGAGTACGTGCGTCCACATCAGCCTGTTTGTTGTTTCCGACCTGTATTGCAAAGGAGTCTGTTCATGAGAGCCATCTACCGCAAACTGACATTGATCCTCGTCTTGGGATTCGCATGGCAACTGGGAACCCGGGCGCAGGAAGATGCCAGCTTGGATGCGTTGCTGCAGGATTTGACCTTGCCTACAGCGGAGACCACCTCGGTGGCGGATGTCGCAGAAGTAGCTGCGCCTGAAGCGCCGGCGCCGGTGGTGGAACCGGTGGTGGACGAAGCGGTTGCACCGGCCCCTGAAGTGACTGCCGAAGTTCCGGACGTGATGGCTGAGCCGGTGGTGGAGGAACCAGCTGCAACTGAAGTCATCGCAGCTGAACCCGTAGTCGAACCAGCCGCCGCCTCGGTGGACGATTTGTTAGGTGATGTGGTCGAATCGGCTCCGGTGACCGAAGCCGCGCCTGAACCGGAACCTGTTCCCGTGGTTGAATCGACGGAACCTGTAGTCATGGAGGCATCCGTGGTCGAAGAGGCGCCTGCGCAGCCGGCGGCAGAACCCGCGGCCACGCCGGAAGTCGATCGATCAGCGCTGCCGGAAGGCATGGATCCGGCCTTGTTTGCCCAGCAGGAAGAAGCCCGTCGCCAGTTGCGGGAGAATGAGGGTGCCAAGAGCTTGCAGGACGGCCAAGCCGCGCTGGCCGCTGGTAATGTGGATGCAGCCATTCAAAAATTGCAGGAAGCCCAGGCCAAGTTGCCCGCGCGGCCGGCATCCGCGGAGCGCTTGAAGCAGGCTCACGACGCGCTCGGAGTTGCCTTCAAACTTAAAGCAGAGGATGCATTCAAGAAGGATGACCTCAAAAGTGCTCGACAGAATTTGAATCAAGCCAAGAGTTATGCGCCTGCCGAATCGCTGGAAGAGCTGGATCGTAAACTGACGCGTGCGGAAGCCAAGGCGGAGGAAGTGGCCGCGCGACCCATCCCAATCAAGGACCGCCCTGAAGTGCAGGAGCGGGAAAAGAACATAGACGAGCTGCTGTCCGAAGGTCGGCAATATCTGGAGCTGGGTGATTTCAATGCCGCCGAGGCACTGTTTGAAAAGGTATTGTTGCGCGACGAGTACAATATCAGTGCCATGCGCTTTCTGCGCAAACTTGACCAATTGCGGTATAAGGCTCGTTCCAAGGAGCGCGAGGCTACCGAGGCCGATATGATGCAGAAGGTACGGGACACTTGGAATCCTCCCGTGCGTGACGACATTCAACTCCCGGCCGCTGCCCAGAACCGCGGGGCGGTTGAAACCAAGACCTCGGCCCAGAAACTGCAGGAGAAGATGGAAAAGATCGTCATTCCTTCCATTGAATTCCGGCAGGCCAATATTAACGATGTGGTCAACTTCCTGGTGGAAGCCAGCATATCGGGTGACAAGGTTGATGGCAGTGGAGTGAATATCATCTTAAACCTGAGCACGCCGGGCGGTGATTCTGCCCCTGCTCCTGCGCCGGCAGAGCCCGCCGCAGCTAACTTCGGGGGCGGGGAGTTTGGTGGGTTTGACGATTTGGGTGCCGCACCCGCTGCGCCGGTGAATTCTTCCAGTGCTGGCATCCCGACCATCACGCTGAATCTGCGGCGCATTTCCTTGTTGGACGCCGTGAAGTACATCACGGAAGTTGCTCGGTTGAAATTCCGCCTGGAAGAAAACGCCGTGATCATCACTCCGGAGGGTGTTGTTTCCGGGCGTGTGATTACCCGTCTGTATCCGGTTCAGCCCTCCATCATTGACGTGGTGGTCGATCGCAATGAAGCGCCCGAACAACGGGGTGGTGAGTTTGTCGAAATGGGCTCCACGCGATCCTCCATCAAGAAGAGCGATGTAAAGGACTTCTTCGAAAAGGCGGGGGTGCCGTTCCCGGCGGGTACGTCCATTACCTACAACCCCACCATCAGCCAATTGATTGTGGCTAACACACCGGAAAACCTGGAGGTGTTTGAGCGCATTCTGTCACGCCTGAACGTCATACCCAACCAGGTTGAAATCGAAGCCCGCTTCGTTGAAATCTCCCAGGATGACCTGGAAGAACTCGGCTTCCAGTGGATACTCACCGACAATTGGGAAATCGCCCAAAAGCAGGGAATCGGTGGTGTGGCAGGACAGGAAATGCTGATTGCCAATGCCGATCCGGACGGTTTCACCAAGGGACTGCGCTTCTTCAACTCCGCGGAAAGTTCAGGTGCGATAGCTCCGGTTTCCACGCCGCTGGCCGGATCAGGGAATACTCCCCTGGGTGGCATCCTCAGTTTCGCCAGCGTCCTCACCAACCCGGAGGTCAAAATGGTGATTCAGGCCCTGTCGCAACATGGTGGGACCGACCTCCTGTCTGCCCCCCGCGTGACGACGCGCAGTGGTGTGAATGCCCAGATCCAAGTGGTGCGAGAAATCATTTACCCCACCGAATTTGAAGTGTCGGAGCCCACGATTTCCGCCAGTACGGTATCCACAGGTACCGGCGCCGCGGGTGGCTTGGTGACACCGCCTACGGTCACCCCTGGATCGTTCGAGACACGTGAAACGGGTGTGATCCTGAACGTGACGCCGACGGTCGGACCCGATGGCTACACCATCGATCTGACCATGGTGCCGGAAGTGGCCGAACTGGTTGACTGGATTCAGTATGGATCTTCCACCGCGGCCGGTGGCGTCAGTTTCACCTACAACATTCCACAACCCATATTCGCCAGCCGCAATGTCACGACCAGTATCGTGATTTGGGATGGACAGACCGTGGTCATGGGCGGACTGATTCGGGAAGACTTGATCAAGGTGAAAGACAAGATTCCGTTGCTGGGCGACATTCCACTTATCGGTCGTCTGTTCCGCAGCGAAGGCGAATACAGCAAGAAGAAGAATCTGTTGATCTTTGTGACCGCACGTCTGGTCGATCCGTCCGGCAAGCCCATTCATCGCGGCGAAGCGGTGGGCACCACGGATGCACCGGCTACGCCCGAAGTGCCGGCGGCAAAGCCTTGATCTAACGTCCTGCGAAAGGGGACGGTCCGCGAGTACGGCTTCCGGGTTGGTTGCCGTAATCGCGCGATGTGGTGGCCATCCGGCGTGATGGCGTTTTCACTCATGCCTAAATCCCTTATGCTGTTGGTGGATGGTCTGGCCGTAGCCTATCGCGCCTATCATGCGATTCCTTCCCTGACTTCTCCGTCCGGCGAGCCCACCAATGCGTTGCTCGGGTTCATCAAAATGGTGCGTCAGTTGGATGAGCAATGGCATCCGACGCATCGCGCGGTGGTATTTGATGGCGGCCTTCCCGCCGCCCGGCTCGAGGCCTGGCCGGCATACAAAGCTCAGCGGGAGCCCATGCCTGATAACTTAAAGGCGCAATTAAAACCCATGGAGCGCTTCCTGGAGCTGGCCGGATGGGCTTCGGTGCGGCCCGCGGATGAAGAAGCAGACGATGCATTGGCTACCCTGGCCGTTGACGCGCATCAACAGGGCGGCCGTGTTCTGATTGCCAGCAGCGACAAGGATCTCCTGCAATTGGTCAATGCGGAGGTGAAAGTGATACCTCCCATCAAGGATGCCCTGCCGCTGGGACCCGATGAAGTGCGCGCTAAAATGGGGGTATGGCCTCATCAGATTGTGGATCTGCTGGCCCTGATGGGAGACAGCGCTGATAACATTCCCGGCGTGCCCGGGGTAGGTCCCAAAACCGCCGCCCAATTGCTTGATCAGCATGCTGACTTGGCCGCTGTCTGGCAACGCTTGGATGGCGTGGAACCGGTTCGCCTCCGCGAACTTCTGCGACAACACCGGCCTTCGGTAGAGCGGAACGTCCAGTTAATGCGCCTGCGAACCAATATCCCGGACCTTCCTGCCATGGATGATTTGACGGCGAAACGACCGGATATTCCCGGTCTGCTAAATTTTCTTGAAGAGCGCGGTCTGCATTCCATCGCAAAGCTCTATCAGGGTATGGAACTGAATCTCTTTTAAGGTTAACCGGTGAGACGTTTACATACATGGGCCGCCATCGTGATGGGATTGTTCCTGCTCTACACCTTCGCTTTGGGCACCCGGCGTGCCGTGGTGGAAGCTCAATACCGCAAACTGGGTGATGACCTTCCGTTTACCCTGGAAAGCGCACTGCACTACCGACGTGTCAAAATGATTCATGACACCGGGCGACTTCCGACTCGGGATATGATGGTGCAGTACCCGGAAGGTGTGAACACCCGGACCAGCTATACATTGGGGTCCGAATATGTTTATGCATCTGCGGCGCGTTGTTTCCCATCCGGGGTCCCCTTCGCGAACCGCTTGCGCTGGCTGGAGGCGGGTTGGTTTAGCCTCGGCATCCCCTTGCTCGCGTTGTGGCTTTGGGTGTGGCGGCGTAGCTGGTGGGCGGCTGGGGTGGGGGCAGGCTTTTATGCGGTAGCCCTGTCCAGCGTTATGCGCTCGACCGGCCAGGAGTTATCGCGTGAGAACTTCGCGCTGCCCATCCTGATCGCCCATTATTTCGTCGACGCGCTGGTTGCCCGCAGCAGCAAGGGCTTGGCAAGAAATGGAATGCGTTTGATGTCCGCCGCCCTGTTGGGCCTGGCGCTATCGTCTTGGGATTTGATTCAGTACCCGATCATGTTGCGCATGGGTTGGATGGCTTGGCGCACCCTGCGGAGTAAGACCTCTCTGCGGGATCCCATGTTTGTGACCTGGTTATGGCAACTAGGCGCATTGGCCTTCGTGGGATTGGTCCACCCCTATTTCAGGGGCCACGGCTGGGTGCTGTCTCCCGCCATGCTGATGGGGTATGCAACGCTGGTCCTGGCCTGGCTGCGAGATCGAGCCCCTCCGCGATGGGCGTCCGCCGGACAGGGCAACCTGCGTTCCCTTGGCGTCTGGCTGGCTTGCTTCGCCCTCGGGTCGTTGGTTGGCCATCTCACGGCATACGGTGGCTCGTATGGACATTTTGGCACCTTGCTGTGGGCCAAGTTGCGTTATCTGAACGTCAAGCCGCTTGATCCGGAATTGCTGAATTTTGATCAACGCATCATGTGGGTGCCGGCCCTGCATTCCGCCACCGTCGATCTGGGGCGAACCTTGTTTCCCGCAATCCTCTATTTGACAGTACCCGCGTTTCTGCTAGTGTATTTCTCCATCCGAAAGCGAACCGAACCAAAAGTCGGCGAGCTGCTGTTCTCCTTCGGAGCTTCATTTATCGCATTCTGCTTTTTCGCCCGTTTCCACGTATACCTGTCGCTGTTTGCTTCGGCGCTGGTGGGGGTATGGGCCGGGATGGCGACTGGATACCGGATGTGGCTGCGCGGATGTGCGATCGGAGCAATGGTGCTGGGGTTGGCGTGGGAAGCCGGTCACACCTTGCAACGGCCGGAGCGATGGGGCCGCATAAACGTATACTACAAAGAACTCGACGAATTGGCGACCTGGCTGCAACAGCATGTCGCGCCGGAGCCCGTACTGGCCAACTTCGGCGCCAGCGCATATATCGCGACATACGGCAAATGTGCGATCCTTTTGCACCCAAAATTTGAGGACCAGATCGTCCGGCAACGCGTCATGGAGTATGGGGAGCAGTTGTTCAAGGGTACGGAGGAATCGTTCCGCGACTGGGCGGATGAGCACGGAGCACGTTATTACGTGTACGCCATGGGAGAATTTGCCCGCGAGTCGCCTGAGTTGCAGATGCGTTATTTTGTGAATGCCATGAATCCAGCGGATACTGTGCCGGCCCGATTGTTCGAGGCCGGTCGTCGGGATTTGCGCTATTTCCACTATGAATGGGGGAACCACAAGTATGTGGTCTACCGCATCCAAACCCGGGCGGACGAACAGGCGGCCGCGCACCATTTGTCGCTGGCCCGGCAGGCCTTTCAAATCGGGGATCTGAGTGCCGCCCAGAGCGAGGGCGAGGAAGCTCTTCGCCTCCATCCGGGACTCGTCCCTGCCGCGGAAATCCTGGCTCATATAGGGAATTTGCAGGAGGCTGGTTTTGAACATGAACCAGTTGTGAAGTAGTCGTGCAACGCTTTCCGGTGGTCGGCATTACTGGCGGGGTCGGGTGCGGTAAAAGTGAGGTGGGGCGTATCCTGACCGAGCTTGGCGTCCATGTGCTGGATACCGATGAAGTAACCCATGGGCTGCTGCAAAGCGGGACCGACATGGCGCGGGCGGTTGCGGCGCGGTTTGGCTCAGACGTTGTGTGCGGTGACGGCAGCATTAATCGGTCCCGGTTGGCGGAGATCATCTTTGCCGACGCGACCGCGCGGCGCGACCTGGAGGCCTTGGTCCATCCGGTGGTGTTGCAGCGGATGGCGGAGTGGGTGAAAGCCCAGCGAACGCAGGGTCCCGTCGCAGTGCTGGTGCCCTTGCTGTTTGAGGCCGGCTGCGCTGAAGGGTGGGATGCTATTTGGTGTGTGAGTGCAGAGCCCGAGGTGGTGAAAAGGCGCCTGCGGGCCCGCGGGTGGTCCGAGGCTCAGTGGCAGGCTCGGCAGGCGGCGCAGTGGCCGGTGCGTGAAAAGGAATTACGGGCCAATCGGATTGTACGGAACAATGGCAGTCGGGAAGAACTGGCGGCCGCCGTGCGGCAAGCATGGTCAGAACAATTGAAATGGAGAACATGAACATGGCAGACGAAATGGGCGGCGGCGGTGGCGGTGGTGGAAACAAAATGCGCCCGGGTGGGCGGCGGGGACGACCCAATCGCGGCCATCATCGGCATGGCCCTCACGGACATCGCGATGGTAACCGAGATGGCAACAGCTCCCTGATCTGGAGCCCGCCGCGCGATGAAATGCCGCGTGACTACGACGCGCAGCCGATGGCGCCCAGCACGCCATCCACGACGCCGGAAGGACTGCCACAGGATGGCGAAGGCGGCGCTCCCGTTCAGCCGCGCCCCCAGGGTACGGCCAAGGTGCTCAAATTATTTGAACTGCAATCGCAGACGGTGCCGGATCTCAAGACCTTCGCGGAATCGTATGGCCTCATTGAACTCGGCGCCATGCGCAAGCATGAGCTGATCTTCGAAATCCTGAAGGCCAACGCCCGATTGGGCGGCCAGATGTTCGGCAAGGGCATCATGGAAATCCTGCCGGACGGCTTCGGATTTCTGCGCTCTCCGCTCTACAATTACCTGCCCTGCCCGGAAGACATCTATGTCTCCCCTTCGCAGATCCGGCGCTTTTCCCTGCGTACAGGCGATCACGTGGAAGGTGAGATCCGCCCGCCCAAGGAGAAGGAGCGGTTCTTCGCCCTGCTCAAGGTGGATGCGGTCAACCAGGAAGCGCCGGAGCAGCGTCGCAGCAAAATTCCGTTCGAAAACCTGACCCCGATGTTTCCGGACCGTCGGATTCAGCTGGAGACCAAACACGACGAGATTTCGATGCGGGTCATGGATCTGCTGACCCCCATCGGCTTCGGCCAGCGCGGATTGATCGTGGCCCCGCCCCGAACCGGTAAAACCGTGCTGCTGCAAAAAATTGCCAACAGCATTTCGGCCAACCATCCCAAAGCCCATCTGATCGTGCTGCTGATTGATGAGCGGCCCGAAGAGGTGACGGATATGGAGCGCAATACCAAGGCCCAGGTCCTCAGCTCGACCTTCGATGAACCGCCCGAACGGCATGTTCAGGTGGCGGAAATCGTCATCGAGATGGCCAAACGCATGACCGAATGTGGTCGGGATGTGGTGATCCTGCTGGACAGCATCACCCGTCTGGCCCGCGCCTACAACACCCTGCAGCCGCACAGCGGAAAAATCCTCTCCGG
>CAYTVN010000011.1:0-22756 GCA_964441655.1 uncultured Verrucomicrobiota bacterium
CGCCGCGGCGATCAGGGCCGAGGCCCCGCCGTCGGGCATCAAGCCGATCTTGGTTTCCCTGCGTGTGGATGGCCAGACAGCGGAAGGTGAGTGGGGTTCCAACACCGAAACAACGAGCATCCAGCCGGGAGGTACCGGGCTGGCCAAGGTGTATTTTGGGTTCACGTACGGCCAGAAGCCCGGGGCCAAGCTGAAAACCTCAGCCATCGTCAAGGTGGTGCTCTTCGTCAACAAATCGGATGTGGAGCAGTCCTTTCGCCTGGAAGCCCTCGAGGCGGGTGGACCCGCGGGCGAACAGCCGCCCGTCAAACCGGAAAATGTTCGCATCAAACCTGAAAACGGGCGGATTTTCGGATCAGGCGCCGTTTTGCGCGCAGAGCAGATTGAGCCCAACGGCGGTGCGGTGGCGGCTCTGGAGGACGGCGGGATCGGCATCCAATTTCCGGCGGACGATAAACCCAAATGGGTATCCCTCAAACCCACGCTGGGTCGCTGGGATCTGCGCGAAGCCTATGGCGTACGGGTGATCTACAAAAATACCGGAACCGTGCCGGTGGCCCTGCGCCTCAAGGTGAATAGCAACGGTGGCCCCACGGATGTTGGGGTCGTGAGTACACCGGTGCCGTCCGGTGGCGAAGGCGCAGTCACGGCGCCGTTTGCTGCCCGGGTGCCGTGGCAGGGAATCAAGGACTCGGTCAAGACCAGCTGGGATGGCCAAAAGGGGACGGGTACGCGTTTCTCCAGCGACGCGGTTTCCAGCATCACCCTGTCGGTTGAAAAGGGGACAGACACCCAGTCCGTTCTCGTCACGGCTATCGAGGCGGGCCGATTGGACCCGCTGCCCATTCCGGAATTGCTGGGCCAGCGCCCGCCGGTGGAGGGGGAGTGGGTGAAGACGTTTGAAGAAAACTTTGACGGCGACCGCGTTGATCAATCCATATGGAATGTCTACACGGCAAACTATTGGGACAAGCGCACCCATTTCAGCATCTCCAATGTCGTGGTGGGCGGAGGGGTGGTCCGGTTGCATTACGAAAAGAAAACCGGCCATCACAACGACAGCCTGACCGAAAAGGAAACCGGCTATGCCTCCGGCTTTCTCGACACCTATGGGAAGTGGGTCCAGCGTTACGGCTATTTCGAATCCCGCATGAAGGTGCCCACCGCTCCCGGATTGTGGCCGGCGTTCTGGCTGATGCCGGATCGCGGCGCCGCCGCTGGCCCGCAATGGGTTCGTGCCGACACGGGAAACAGCGGTATGGAATTCGACATCATGGAGCACCTCACCCGCTGGGGTCCCAATCGCTTCAACATCGCTTTTCATTGGGACGGCTATGGCAAAGATCATCAGCAAACGGGCAGCCAGAACATCTACTATCAACCGGACGCAGAGGGATACGTCACCTCCGGTCTGCTGTGGCTGCCCGGGTTGGCGGTGATCTATGCCAACGGGGTGGAGGTCGCCCGCTGGGAAACCGCGCGCATGTCCACCATCCCCTCCGATTTCATGTTTACCCACGTTTCGGGTGGATGGGACAACAACGCGATCGATGATGCCACGCTGCCGGACGACTATGTCATCGACTATGTACGGGCCTGGCAGCGGAAGGATCTGGCCTCGCCCCTGGACAGTCCTGCGTATACCCCGGAGAAGCGGTAAGGATCAGCGTGGTCCAGATACGAGGGTGAGTTCCCGATCCATGAAGTCAATTGATACCGCAGATGCCCGGTCGGGTTTCGAAGTCGGAACGAACCTGGGAGGTTGGCTCTCCCAGTACGAGACGTATGATCACCGGCATTTCGACTCCTTTATCGCGGAGCACAATATCGATCAGATCGCCTCGTGGGGGATGGATCATGTCCGGCTGCCGGTGGACTATCCCCTGTTCGAGGATGACGAGAAGCCCTTTTGCTATAAGGAATCCGGTTTCGATTACGTGAATCGATGCCTGGACTGGTGCGAGCGCCATGGTCTGAACCTCATACTGGACCTGCACCGCGCTCCGGGATTCACCTTCAGCTCACCCGAGACGTGTTCGCTGTTCAGCCAGCCGGAACTGCAGGAGCGGTTTCTTGCCTTGTGGCGCGAACTGGCCAAACGGCTGTCCACGAAGAGCAAGCCGCGGATCATGTACGAGCTCCTCAACGAGATTGTTCTGCCGTCGCCTGAACCGTGGAACCAACTGGCGGCGCAGACCATCCGGTCTATCCGGGAGGTGGACCGCCAGCACTGGATCATGGTCGGCGGAAACGATTGGAATGCCACCTGGGCCCTGAAGGATATGCCCGTTTTTGACGATGCCCGCACCGCCTATACCTTTCACTTTTATGAGCCCCTTCCGTTCACCCATCAGAAGGCGTCCTGGTGTCGTGAACTGGCGGTGTTTGATCGTGATCTTGACTACCCCGGAGAGATCCCCGGGCTGGGAGAATTCCTCAAGGAAAATGAATGGGCGCGGAAACGGCTCGATCGCTACGAGGGAACGTACATGGACCAGCAATTCCTCGCCCGGGATCTGGAGCCTGCGCTCGCATTCATGCGTACGAGAAACCTGCCGCTCTACTGCGGCGAATTTGGGGTCATCGACACCGCCGACCAGAACAGTCGTCGCCGCTGGTACCAGGATTTTATTGCCTTGCTGGCCCGCCACCACATTGGCCGGGCCTGCTGGTCGTATAAGGGCATGAATTTCGGGCTGGTGGACGGCCGCGATCGAGTGGTGGACGAGGAGTTGGTGAAGATTGTATCTGCGGCGGGTGGAAAGGCGGAAGTTAAAGGATGAGTATGTTCGTTCAGGATCCGGTCGGTTCCTTCGATCCGGATAAATACAAGGTGGGGACGCTCAGTTACACGAAAACCGGCCTCATCACGCTCTTCCTCTACCTGCTGTGGGGTGATTTCTGTTTCACCATCATGGAAGCGGTTGTCCCCAGCATCATGCCCTTGAAATTTAATTCCGTGGGCGCGCCGAATTGGGTGCTGGGATTGATTCTGACCACCATTCCCAACCTGATGAACACGGTCATCAATCCGTTTGTCAGCTTCCGCAGTGACCGTTTCCGCAGTCGATGGGGCCGCCGCATTCCCTTCCTGGCCGGGGCCACCCCGTTCCTGGTCGTGTTCCTGGTCCTGATGGGCTATTCCGAGCCGATCAGCCTGTGGGTGAGGTCCGCTCTCCTGGCGGGGCGGAGTTCCGAGTTGACCGTCTTTCTGGTGGTCATCGGATTTTTCATGATCTGTTTCCAGTTCTTCAACCTGTTCATCACCTCGGTCTACTACTACCTGTTCAACGATGTGGTCCCGCATGCATTTCTGGCGCGCTTCATGGCGCTTTTCCGCATGGTGGGCACGGGCGCCGGGGCGTCCTTCAATTTCTTCGCCTTGAAATATGCCAACACGCATATGAAAGAGATTTTCCTGATCGCGGGCCTGCTCTACCTGGTGGCCTTCGTGATGATGTGCTGGAAAGTCAAGGAAGGTGAGTATCCGCCGCCGCCCCCCAATCTCGACCAGCGGCGCGGTTGGTCCTCGACCCTCAAGACCTACGCCGTCGAGTGTTTTACCCACCGGTTCTACTGGCTGTTCTTCGTGGCCAACACCTGCTTCGCCATGACGTGGGTCAGTGGATCGTATGGTGTCCTCGCTGCCACCCGGGTGGTCGGTTTGGATCTGGCCACCTTCGGCAAAATCGGCGGGACTTGCGGGATCATCAGCCTGGTGCTCCTGTATCCGGCCGGCATCGTGGCCGATCGCTTCCACCCCTTGCGGGTGCTGCTGATCTCCACCGTGTTGCAAGCCATGGTCGCTCCGCTGTCCATTACTTTTCTGTTCACGCGGCATCTCTTCAGCGATACCACCGCCTTGTGGATTTTTATGGGACTATGCTTCTCCAGCCTGCCCATCGTGACCTTGCACGCCGCCTCCGAGTTGCCCATGTTCATGAAATTGCTGCCCCAGGAGCGGTATGGCCAATTTTGCTCGGCCAACGCCCTGATCCGGTCCATCGGATTGATGGTGGGCGGCCTGCTGTGCGGATTTTTTCTGGATGCCGTGAAACCCTTTGGAACCGAACCTGATCAGTGCTACCGATTTGTGCCGGTCTGGAATCTGACCTGGATTGGAATCTCCGGCTTTTTCTATTACCTGCTGCATCGTGAGTGGCTGCGCCTGGGCGGCCTGCACCATTATCAGCCACCCCGTCTTGAACCGACCATTCCTGAGGAGAAATCAGCGTGAGCTTCCGAAAAGATTTCATATGGGGCGCGGCCGCCGCTTCCTACCAGATCGAGGGCGCGTGGAATGAGGACGGCAAAGGCCTGTCCATCTGGGACATGTTGACCCGGCAGAAAGGCCGGATCTGGGATGGCCATACCGGAAACGTCGCCTGTGATCATTATCACCGCTACCGGGAGGATGTTGGACTGATGGCCGATATCGGCCTGCCGGCCTACCGGCTGTCTGTCTCCTGGCCGCGCGTCATCCCGCACGGTGTCGGTGCGGTAAACGAGGCCGGCTTGGGTTTCTATGACCGGCTGATCGACGAATTGCTCGCGCGCGGGATCGATCCCTGGGTGACCCTCTACCATTGGGACATGCCCTACGAAATATTCCTCCGCGGAGGCTGGTTGAATTCCGACTGCGCGCGCTGGTTTGCCGATTATACGGCGGTGGTGGTGGATCGCCTGTCGGACCGGGTCAGCAATTGGATCACCATCAACGAACCCCAATGCTTCATCGGCATGGGCTACTACGGCAACGCCTGTCAGCACGCTCCTTCCCTGAACCTGGGTCTGCACGAAGCGTTGCTGGCTGGGCATCATGCATTGATGGGACATGGCCTGGCCGTGCAGACCATTCGGGCCCGGGCCCGGCGGACGCCCCGCATTGGCTGGGCGCCGGTGGGATCGGTCTATGTTCCGGCGACGGACTCGGCCGCGGATGTGGAGGCCGCCCGTCAGGCCACGCAGGCGGTGTATGGCGACAACTTCTGGAACAACAGCTGGTTCGGCGATCCGGCCGTTTTAGGACATTATCCCGAAGCGGGCCTGCGCGCCTACAGCGATGCCGTGCCCCGGTTCACCGCCTCCGATATGGAAACCATCTGCCAGCCGATGGACTTTTTCGGTCTCAACATCTATTCCGGCACTCCCATCAAAGCGGGCCTGGACGGCAAGCCGGAGGCGGTGCCTTATCCCGTGGGTCACCCGCACACCCACTTTGTATGGCGTCATGCCCCGGAAGCGCTGTACTGGGGACCCAAGTTCCTGGGTGAACACTATAAACTACCCATCGTGATCACCGAGAACGGCATGTCCGGCTGTGACGCGGTGGCGTTGGACGGCAAGGTGCATGATCATCACCGCATTGATTTCATCCAGCGTTACCTGCGGGCCCTGCGCCGGGCCGCGTCGGAAGGGGTGGACATTCGCGGCTACTTCCACTGGTCGATCATGGATAACTTCGAATGGGCGGAAGGTTATAAACATCGCTTCGGTCTCATCCATGTGGATTACCAGACGCAAAAGCGTACCTTGAAGGACTCGGCTTTCTGGTATCGCGAGGTGATCCGCAGCAACGGGGAAAACCTGTGATGGGGCCGTACGGAAGAACGGGGGAGACACATGAATAAGCACGTTGCGTTGAATCTTGATCTGCCGTGCGACGATTCGTTCGATGTGATCGTGGTCGGGGGTGGGCCTTCCGGGTCGACCGCCGCGGCGGCGGCGGCGCGGGAAGGTGCCCGTACGCTTTTGCTGGAAGGCTCGGGCTGTCTCGGTGGCTCGGGCACCTCGGCCCTCGTTCCCGCCTGGTGTCCATTCTCCGACCAGCAGAAGATCATCTACCGCGGTCTGGCCGAAAAAGTATTTACCGCGGCTAAGCAGGGCATGGCGCATGTGCAGCCGGAGGCCCTGGACTGGGTGCCCATTGATGCGGAACGCCTCAAGCGGGTGTACGACGATCTGGTGACCAGCGCCGGGGTCACGGTCCGCTTCCAGACCATGCTGTCGCGCGTGCAGACCGACGCCCATGGCCGCGTCACCTCCATTCTCACCACCAGCAAGGCGGGGCTTCAGGCCTGGAGCGCCAAGGTGTATGTGGATTGCACGGGCGATGCCGATCTGACTGCGTGGGCCGGTGGCGAATTTCACAAGGGCGACGCCGAGGGCCGGCGGCTCATGCCGGCCACCCATTGCTTCCTGTTGGCGAATGTGGACGAGGCGCCCTATAAAAAAGGAAGAGACCTGCACGCGGGAAATGCCGAAAGCCCGATTCACCGCATTCTCGCTTCCGGCAAGTATCCGCTCATACCTGATCTGCATTTTTGCAACAGTCTGGTTGGGCCCGGGGTGGTCGGCTTCAACGCCGGTCACTTGTTCGAGGTGGATAACACCGACCCGGCGAGCATTTCCGCGGCGCTCATTCAAGGGCGCAGGATGGCGGCGCAGTACCGCGATGCGCTGTGCGAATTTCATCCGGCCTTCGCAAACGCCTTTCTGGTCAGCACCGGCTCCCAGGTGGGCATCCGCGAGACCCGGCGCATCGTCGGCGACTACATCCTCACGCTGGATGACTATCTTCAGCGCAGGAGCTTCGAGGACGAAATCTGCCGGAATTCCTACTTTATCGACATTCACTGGGCGAAGGAGGAAATCGCCCGGGATCCGGAGCAGCATAAAAAATGGGAGAACACGCACAACCGCTATGCCCCCGGCGAGTCGCACGGAATTCCCTATCGCTGCCTCACCCCGCGTCGACTCGCCAACGTCCTCGTCGCGGGCCGCTCCATCTCCGTCGAACAGTTTGTGCAGGGCAGCGTCCGCGTGATGCCGGTCTGTCTCGCCATGGGGGAGGCCGCCGGAACGGCCGCCTCGCTGGCCGCGCGTATGGCCACGCCGGACGTGCACCGGGTCGACACCAACGTATTGCGCGGTCGACTCCGTGCCGAGGGTGGCTATCTGCCGTGATCTGTCTGCGCGGATTACCCAGGGCCGGGGCCAGGTCATCCGGTGCGGTCTTCGGGTGACGAAAAGAAACCGGCCCGCGCGGCCACAATTTCATTTACGGGCGACGCTGGAGAAGGTTTCTATAGCCCTCTGGTGAGGATTCGTATCCATAGGGCCGGGCGAAGGATATCCACCGCGTGAAATCACCGTCGGTGGACATTCATCTGGACGTGTTTGCCAGGAATCTGGGACTGCTGCGCACGGCGCTGGCCCCGTCCACGTCGCTGGTGCTGGTGGTCAAGGCGGATGCCTATGGGCATGGCTTGACCCCCATGGCCCGGCAAGCGACCGCCTCCGGAATCAACTGGTTCGCGGTGGCTTACGTCCACGAGGCGCTGGCCGTCCGGGCGGTGGCGCCGGATGCCAACATCGTGATTCTGGGCGCGGTGGAGCCGTGCGATGTACCGGAGCTGGTGGAACACGCCATCCTGCCCATCATTGTCAGCGAGGACCACGGGCGCGCGCTGGCCGGGGCGGCGCAGCAGGCCGGCGTGGTACTCAAGGCCCATGTGAAAGTGGATACCGGGATGGGGCGGTTCGGTCTTCCGTGGGAGGAGGCGGCGGCGATTACGGAGCGTCTGGCCCGCCTGCCGGGTCTGGCCATCACCGGCATGTGCACGCATTTCGCGTCGGTGGAGCCCCGCAAGCCGGCCCTCGGTCCGGAACAGATGGAGCGCTTTCGTCTCATTACCCAGGAGGTGCAGCGGCACCTGCGGGAACCATTGTTCCGGCATGCCTCCAGCAGCCGGGCCTTTCAGTACTGTCAGGACTGGGATCTTGATGCCGTGCGGCCAGGCATTGTGGCCTATGGCTACGGGGCGCGCGAGCGGGGCATGCGCGTGCTGACCCAGCCAGTCCTGCAATGGCGTACGGCGGTGATGCAGGTTAAACGCGTGCCCGCAGGCTTTCCCGTCGGCTACTACAGCACCCATGTCACCACCGCGCCCACTGTGCTGGCCACCGTCGCCGGAGGCTATGCCGATGGCTACCATCGCGCGCTGAGCAACCGTGGCTTTGCCCTGGTGCGGGGGCGCCGCCGGGCCGTGGTGGGCCGCGTGAGCATGAACTGGATCACCCTGGACTGTGGCCCGGACCGCGATGTCGAGGTGGGGGACGAGGTGGTGCTGTTGGGCGCACAGGGCCAAGAATCGGTTTGGGCGGACGACCTGGCCCGGTTGGGTCGCACCATCGCCTACGAGGTTCTGACCAGCATTCACGCCCACCTGCCGCGGCACTACCACGGCGCTTCGTTTACGTAAACGGGCAGGGCGGACTTACCGGCGCAGCCACCAGTGCGCGGTGGCGGAAATCACGCAGATACCCGCGCCGACCACGGTGGCGATGCCCACCATGCGCATGTCCTGGGTGATAATTTTGGGTCCCGCGATGGTATAGTACATCAGGTACATCATGCCGGATCCGAACAAAAGAATGTAGAAGGCTGTCCACCACAGCCAACCCGTAGGATGAATCCTTCTCTTCATGTCG
Source organism: uncultured Verrucomicrobiota bacterium (assembly GCA_964441655.1). Lineage (GTDB taxonomy): Bacteria > Verrucomicrobiota > Kiritimatiellia > CAIVKH01 > CAIVKH01 > CAYTVN01. The sequence continues at coordinate 8,494 of CAYTVN010000011.1, forward strand.
CCGCGAGCATAACACAGGCCGGCTAAGGAAGCGATAGTTGCTCGCAGGTTTCGGCTGGGACCCAACCCTCCTGGCGGCCCACCGCAATTTTGTACCACGCGCCTGTCTTTTCGCGGACCTGAACCAGCGAACCTTCGGGAAGCGCAAAGTGCACCATGGCGCCTGTCATCGGAGCAAACAAGGCCTGCGTTCCGGGGCGGATGACCACGGCTTCCGGGTGGGCGCGCCGTTGTTCCCAATGCCACCAGCCCCCGCCGCTGAACAGGGCGGCGGCCAGCGCGCACCATGCCAGCCGTTTGATCCAGCGCGTCCGTGCGACCAGCAGGTAAAGCACGCCCAGCCCGCCCGCCAGCCAGTAACAAAGTAGGGCGCCCAGCCGCCATTCTCGCTGGTTGAGATAGCCCAGCATGCGATCCCGGCTGCCCGGTTCCGAGGCCAGGGCGCCCACCTGTTGCTGCACCAGGGAAAGGTTGGCCCGCACATCGGGATCGCGCGGCTGGGCGTATTGGGCGCGACGGTAGGACGCGACGGCCTGGCCGACGTTGCCCGCCCGGTAGAGGGCATTGCCTTTGTTGAACAAGACGGACGCCTCGGGGTGGCCTTGCTCTTCAAGCTGCGTGTACAAGTTTACCGCCTCATCATAGCGACCTGCGTCGTAGGCTGCTTGCGCCTGCGAAAAGAGCGCGGTCCATTCGTTGGGGCCGGCGTATGCGGTCCCGAGGCATGCCGTTAGCACGAATGCGATAAGTCGACCTACGTTCATGGCAACCTCTCGCAGGCGCGCATGTGTTCCACCAAGCGGTCCAGTTGGGTGCGCCAGGCTTTCTGTTCCGCCGGGTCCAAGGGATGACCGGTCTGGGCGACGGCGCCGAAGCGGCTGCCTTCGCAAGCCTCGAACAGGCGGGTGATTTCATTGACGCGTGCCACATCCCAGCCTCCGGCCAGCAGGCGACGGCTCACTTCGCCCGCGGAAACCTCGCCGGGGGACAGGTTGAACCGGTTGCCGAAATAGGACGTCAGGATAGTCCACAGTGCCTCGTAAAACCGAGGCGCCGGCTCCTGTTCCAGACAGCGCAGGGCCTCGGCGAGCGCCTTGCGGGCCGAGTGCGGGGCCTGCCGCCGGCGGGCGTGTACCTGATCGGTACGCAGACGGTATCGGCGTCGCGACAACCACCAGCTCCCGACCAGGGCCAGCAGGGGTACGCTTTGCACGGCGATCCAGCCGGGTGTGGAAATGATGCTGTGACCCGCCACGGTGCGCCAGCGCGGCACCTTGGTTTTGAGATGGGTGATATCGATGCCCGTGGCCGAGGGCTGAGTCGCGCCGCCGACCGCTTCTGCGGTGCGAATGATGCGGGTGGCCGTGGACTGGCCTTCCACCCGGAGGGGTAGCGGCGGCTGTTCGATGCGCTCGTAGCGGCTGGACACGGGATCAAAATAAGCGAAGTGGACCGCAGGCAGATTGGTTACCCCGGCATGCTTGGGAATCAGCACCAGCTCAAAGGTTTTTTGCCCGGCGGCCGCATCCTGACCGACCAGCTTGGGCTCGTAGCTCCGGAAATCGTCGCTGGTATCCAACGCGGGCGCGCTGACCGTGTCCGCATTGCCGGATCCGCTGATGCGCGCGGTCAGGGTGACCGGTTCACCCACGCCAACTGTGCTCGGCTGCGCCTGCACCTCCATGCGGTACTGACCCACCGCGCCGCGGAATTCTGGCGGACGGCCCTCGGTGGGGAGATCGCGGATGGTCAGGCTGAGCGTTGGTACGCTGACGTCGGTGGGCTGGGCCCGGAAGCCCCCGAAAAAGAGATCATCGAAGCCGCCGCCAAAAAACGGGTTCGACTGGGCCCGGTTATTGCGCACCAGCACCTGCACGCGCAGGGAGGGGGAAAGGGCAAAGGTCCCCGCGGTCAGCGGAATGGCCTGGCAACGGAACCGGCGCACTTCATAGACCTGTCCACGTACCGCCTCCCGATTCACCGGCATCTCCTGCCAGCCGCCCAGACGGAGCCCGGTGGTGTCGAATCCATTGAGCCCGACTTCCCGGTCAATGTTGAGCTCGCGCCAGTACAGGGCCAGTTCCAGCTGGATGGGCTGTTGCACATAGACACTCGGCTGGCTGGCGGTGAGGGTGGCAAAGAGGAAATCCTCCTGGCTGGACGCGGCCCCCGCGCCCGGCGTCTGGCCCGCCACCACGGTGATTTCCACCGGACCGATAGAATGCGTCGTGCCGTTGCGCTCGTAGCCGAAAGGGCCGATCTGGAACGTGCCCGCTTCCAGCGCCACCAGCTGGTAGATGTACGACACGCTCGATTGCTGGACGCCATTGACGATGGAAAAGCTCTGCTGCTGCGAAGTGCCGGCCAGTTCAAAGCCCGGAATGGGCGGCAGGCTGGGAGGCGCACCCGGGCGCTGGCCGGTGATGGTGATGCGGCAGTTGGCGGACTCCCCGACTTTCAAGACTCTCGGCTGCACGTCAAAGGTCACCTCCTGATCGTCGCCATGGGCCGACCAGGCTGGCGACCCCAGCACAAGCGCCAGGGTCAGCGGCATCAGGATCGTCTGTAAAATGGAATACCGCATGCTCACCAATCTTTTTCGACCGGGGGAAGCTGGCCCATGTTCATCTTCATGCGATCACGGGCAATTTGTTCGCGGCTAGATTGTTCCTGCTCCTTCATGGCGTCAAGCAGGCGGGTGGCTTCTTCGCGCGTCATGTCCTGCGGCTGTTCGGTGGCGTTCGACGGTTGCTGCTGCTGCTCCTGATCATCTTCGGATTTACCCGAAGCGGAGGAGGGGGGCTGATTGGTGGGCGACTGGTCCCCCGATGAGGACTCGTCCGGCTTTTGCTCCGGCTTGGATCCCGGTGAAGGTTGTTGTTGCTGCTGCTGCTGCTGATCCTGTTGCTTCTGATCGTCCTTCTTTTGATCGTTTTTGTCCTGCGGTGACTGCTGTTGATCCTGGGACGGTGGTTGCTGCTTGATGATTTCTTCCAGCCGCTGTTTTTCCCGTGCGGCCAGTTCAAAGTTCACCTTGGGATCCTTATCCCGCGGGTTCAGGATCATGGCCTGCTCGTACATGGCCAGGGCTTCTTCGACGCTTTGCAGCGCGGGCTGCTGCTGGCCCGCCGTTTCCAATTCACCGGCCAGCTTCAGCAGGGCATTGCCGCGGTTAAACAGGGCTTTTTGCTGGAGGCCCAGGTCGGTGGTGCGGGTGGCCACCTGAAACTGCTCCGCTGCGGGCGCGGCCTGGCCGTCCTGCAACAGCGCCAGCCCGCGGTTGTAATACGGCACGGCGGGATCCAGCCGGGCGGACGCCGCCCCTTCCGCGGCCAGGGCGAACTGGCGCGCGGCCTCTGTATGGTTGGTGCGGTTGAAGGCCTCCGCGCCCTGGGCCAGCGCCCGGCGGGGATCGGTGGCCGCGTGTGCGCCGGTCACCAGAAGCAGGATGATGGAAAGACGCAGCAGGGTGGGGTTCATGTTCGGTTCCCCCGGGTGCGCAGCGACCAGCCCGCTTCCACCACCAGCAGCAACAAGGCGCCAGCCAGGAACCAGCCCGCGCGGTCCTCATACACCTTGAGGAGGCGGGCTTCACCTTCCTGCCGGGCCAGGGGCTTGATGTGTTCGTTGAACAACCGTTCCAAACCCGTGTCGCCCGGCACCGCACGCACATAGGCGCCGCCCGTTTCCAGGGCCAGCTTGGACAGCGTGTCTTCCTGTAGCGAGGATTTGATCACCCGGCCCTGGTCGTCCTTCTGAAAACCCGCCTGGCCCGCCGGAGCGGGCAGCAGTTCGCCTTCCGTGGTGCCCATACCGACGGCGTAGATGCGGATGTGCTCCTTGCGCAGTTCATCCAGCAGGGCCAGCGGGCGGCCTTCGTGGTCTTCGCCGTCGCTGATCAGCAGCAGTACGCGCTCGCCCTCCGATTGCTTGCGAAACGCCTCCAGCGCGGTTTCCAGCGCCTGCGCAATGGCGGTGCCGCCGCGTGGCACCGATCCCACCAGGGCGTCGTCCAGCGTCATCAGGAAGGCCGCGTAGTCAATGGTCAGCGGGCATTGCAGATAGCTGGCGCCCGCGAAATTCACCAGGCCGATGCGGTCGCCGCGCAGCTGATGCACGAGGTCGCGCACGCCCCACTTGGCCTGCTGCAGGCGGGTGGGCTTCAAGTCCTGGGCCAGCATGCTGCGCGAGGTGTCCAACGCGACCAGCAGGTCGAGCCCACGCCGTTTGACTTCCTCCCAGCGGGAGCCCCACTGCGGGCGCGCCAGGGCCAGCACGATCAGCAGCAGGGCGGCCAGCCACACCAGCAAGCGACGCTGCATCCGCTCGGGTCGCCAGTCCGGGGCCAGGCGGGCCAGGGCGGAAGCATCTGCCAGTTGATGCAGGCGGTTCTGCCGCCAGCGCGCCAGCCGCCACAGCACCAGGGCCGCCAGGGCCCAGACCCAGATCAGATGCAGGTAGATGGGGTTGCCCCAGTGCATATCAGGGTGTCCTCCCCAGCCGGCCCACGGCCAACAATTGTTCCAGGCCCAGCAGGATCAGGGCCAGCAGGGCAAAGGGGGCGAAGCGTTCCTCGAAGCGCGTGTACTGCTCCACCTCCACCTCGGTTTTTTCCAGGGTGTCGATCTGCGCATACACCTGGTCCAGGCCCTTGAGATCCTGCGCCCGGAAAAACAATGCTCCGGTGATGTCGGCGATGCGGCGCAGCGATGTCTCGTCAATTTCCGAGCGTTGCCGCACGTACTGGGTGCCGCCGAAGGGGGAGCGCATGGGCACCTGCACGATGCCATCGATGCCCGCGGCCACGGTGTAGACCTTGATGCCCAGGGCCTTGGCGGCCAGCGCGGCGTTCTCCGGGGTCAGCTCACCCACGTTGCTCATGCCGTCGGTGAGCAGGATGATGACCTTGCTGCGCGCCTTGCTGTCGCGCAACCGGTTGATGGCGGAGGCCAGCGCGGTGCCGATGCCGGTGCCGTCGCCTAACTCACCGTGTTCGAGGCGCCGCATCTGCTGGATGAGCCAGCCGTGGTCGAGGGTCAGCGGGGAAATCGGGAAGGGCAGGGCGGCGAAGGCCACCATACCGATGCGATCCGCGCTGCGTTTCTCCACAAATTTGGCGATGACTTCCTTGGCCGCGCTGAGCCGGTTCATGGCCTTGGTCGCCGTGGAGAAATCCTCCGCCGCCATGGACGGGGAAACGTCCACCAGCAAAATAATATCCACGCCTTCGGTGCGGACCCGGCTTTCGCCCAGTCCGGCCTGCGGGCGGCACAGGGCTACGATGAGCATGAGCAGGCCCGTGCCATACAGGATGGGCAGCAGTGGTTGCAGCCGCACCCCCCAACCGCGGGGCAAGCCGGCGAGCGCGCTGCCCTGGCTGAAGCGCAACGCGGCGCGGCGTCGACGGGCGTAGCGCAGGTGCAGCAGAACGGGGATGAGCAGGCACAACAGCAGAAGCCAGGGGTAGCGCAGCATCATGCGGCACCTCCGGGCACAGGGGCTGACGGGGTGGCGGGGATGGTTTCACGCACCAGTCGATAGGCCGCGCCCAGGGCCTGTTTCATGCGATCCGCACCGGGCCGGTGGCGCGCGAATTTCACCAGATCGCATTCGACCAGAAACTCTTCCACCAGGCGCTGGTGGTCCGTGCTCAGCAAGCGGGAGCTGGCCGCGGAACGGATGAATTCCTCCGTGGTCTGCTCGGGTGCGCGCAGGGCGAACCGCTCTTCCAGATAGCGCCGCACAATGGCCGATACTTCGACAAAGAAATGCTCCGGCTCCACCGCGGCAAAATCCGTGCGCTGCTCCAGGGCGGCGAGGGCTTGCAGCGCCTTCTCGTGCGGCGGCGGGGGCGGGGGGCCGACCTTGGGTTTCGCGGCGCGTTTCATCCACCACCGCACCAGCAGCCCGGAAAGCAGGGCCACTAGACCGATCAAGCCCAACAGCAGGAACAGCTTGGTCATGGGCGCCCGCGGCCATCGGGCCAGCCCCTTGGGTGCGCGCAACTGCTCGCCCGCTTCGGGCAGGATGGATTCCACGCGCAGAGTCAGGGGCGGCAGGGCGCGTTCCAGTCGCTGGCCCTGGGCGTCCACCACGGCAACCTGTCCGCTCCACACGCTGTGCTGACCCAGTTCGTAGGACATCAGCGTCCAGCGCGCCACCGCGGTAGTGGCATCGAGCCGGTCAAAGCCCTGGTCGCGTACCACGATTTTTTTGCCATCGCCCAGGCGGGGCCAGTCCACCGTGGCGGACGGCGCATGCGGCACGCGCAGGTCGAGGAGGACCGGATCGCCCACGTGCACCGCATTGGTGCTCAGGCGGGCGCTGACCTCATCCGGGGATGGCGTCGGCGCGACGGGAACTGCATGCTCGCGGCAACCGGCGGCGAACAGCCCGGCCAGGAGGAGAAAACCGATGGAGGTGCGTACGTTCATGCTGAGCGGCGGCGCTCCCGTTGTCGGAAAAATTTCACCAGGGCGGGCGCATAGGGCTCCCCGGTGGACAGGCGGATCACATCCACCCCGGCCGCGCGCAGTTGCTGATCGCGGAATTGACGGCGCGTTTCCTGGTTGCGGTTCAGGGCCGCCCGGGTGGTGCGATCCGAGGTGTCCACCAGGTGGCGCTGGCCGGTTTCGGCATCCTCCCATTCCACCACGCCCGCGGACACCCAGGTGTGCTCGCGCGGGTCCTCAATGACCACGGCGATGACATCGTGCCGGCGGGCCGCCACGGTGAGCGCGGTGCGGAATTGGTCGTCCAGGAAATCGCTCACCACCAGCACCACGCTGCGTCGGGTTACGATGCGGTTCAGGTGGGTGAGCGCGGTGGCCAGGCGGGTGCCGCGGTGGCGGGGCTGGAAGTAGAGGGCGTCCCGGATCACGCGCAGCACGTGGCGGGTGCCTTTGCGCGGCGGCAGGAAGTGTTCCACTTCGTCCGAAAAAAGCAGCAGGCCCACGCGGTCGTTGTTCTGAATGGCGGCGAAGGCGAGCAGGGCCGAAATCTCCGCGGCCAGATCCTTTTTAAATTGCGCGCCACCGCCGAAGTTCAGCGAGCCGCTGACATCCACCGCCAGCATGACGGTGAGCTCGCGTTCCTCCACGAATTTCTTGATGAACGGGTGCCCCATGCGCGCGGTGACATTCCAGTCAATGGCGCGGATGTCGTCGCCGGGCACGTATTCGCGCACCTCGTGAAACTCCATGCCCTGGCCCTTGAACACGCTGTGATAGGAGCCGGCAAACAGGTCCGACACCATATGACGGGTGCGGATCTGAATCTGGCGGACCTTGCGCAGGATTTCCTTGGGGACCATGGTCGGAAACTTCGATTTTGAATTCCGATTTGGGGTCGGGCACGTGATCAGGTCAACATCGCCCACCGCAAATCAAAAATCTCCTAGGGCACCGGCAACGCGTTCAGGATGCGGTTGATCAGATCTTCCGACCGCAGCTCCTCCGCCTCTGCCTCGTACGAAACCAGCACGCGGTGGCGCAGCACATCCGGGGCCATGTTCTTCACGTCCTGGGGCGTCACATAACCGCGGCCGTGCAGGAAGGCGTGGGCCTTGGCGGCCAGGGTCAGGAAGATGGTGGCGCGCGGCGAGGCGCCGTAGCGCAGGTAGGGCTTGATATCGAGGCGGAACGTTTCGGGTTCGCGGGTGGCGAAGATGATGTTGAGGATGTATTCCTTGATCTTGTCATCCACATAGATTTCATCCACGGCCTGCCGGGCGCGCAGGATGGCGGCAGGCTCCACCACCGGCTGGACATCCCAGTTCCGGCGCGTGGTGGCCATGGCTTCCAGGATGCGGCGCTCTTCCTCGCGATTCGGATAACCCACGTGCACCTTGAGCATGAAGCGGTCCACCTGGGCTTCCGGCAGCGGATAGGTGCCTTCCTGCTCGATGGGATTCTGGGTGGCCAGCACCAGGAACGGATCGGGCAGCTGGAACGTTTCCTGGCCGATGGTGACCTGGCGTTCCTGCATGGCCTCCAGCAACGCGCTCTGCACCTTCGCGGGGGCGCGGTTCACTTCGTCGGCCAGGATGATATTGGCGAACAGGGGGCCGCGCCGGGTGGAGAAGGAACCCTCCTTAGGGTTGTAGATTTGCGTGCCCACGAGGTCGGCCGGCAGAAGATCGGGGGTGAACTGAATGCGTTGGAACGAGGTGCTGAGGGCGGCGGACAGCGTTTTTACGGACAGGGTTTTCGCCAGCCCGGGCAACCCTTCCAGCAGGACATGCCCGTTGGCCAGCAGGCCGATCAGCAGTCGATCCACCAGGTCGTGCTGCCCGACGATGACCTTGCCGATTTCGGCCTTCAGGGGGGTGAGGAAAGCGCTCTCTTCGCGGATACGGTCGTTGATGGCGGTCAATCCACTGCTCATGACGGTTTCTCCTAAAGTGACTATGCGAACTTCGACAGGGGCGGTCGGGAAAAGTTCAAAAAAATTATGGGATCGGCTGTAGCTGGCGCAAGGCTTCGTAGACGACCAGGGCCACCGCCGAGGACAGGTTCAGCGAGCGCACGTGCTCGGTCTGCATGGGGATGCCGTGTACGGCTTCCGGATGGCGATCCAGCAGGGCCTGCGGCAGTCCTGCGGTTTCCGATCCGAACAGGAGGGCATCGCCTGGCTGGAAGCGGGCTTGCAGGTAGGTGCGGGACCCCGCGGTGCTGAACAAAAAAAGACGATCGGGATTTTCCGCGGCCATAAAGGCCTCGAAGCTGGGGTGGACCTGGGGCGAAATGGCGTCCCAATAATCCAGCCCGGCCCTCTTCAACTGGGCGTTGGTGATGGTAAAGCCCATGGGTTCCACCAGGTGCAGCTGCGAACCGGTGGCCGCGCACAGGCGGGCGATGTTTCCCGTGTTGGGTGGAATCTGTGGATGCACGAGGACCACGCGTAGCGGTGGATGCGGCCAGATAAAGGGCAGGTCGTACCGCCGCGCGTGGGCGTGCTTCATGGTGCGGTTGCGGCTTCCGGAGCGGGCACCGCTTTGCGCAGCGCCGACACCAGCTTGCGGGCCACCGGCGGCGCCGCTTTCTTGATGGCTTCCTGGGACGCGGCCTTGACCGCCTGTCCGCCTGCATCGCCCACGCCGTCCTCCACGGCCAGCACCTTGCCGTCGCTCACGCGCACCAGGCGGGCGGTGATTTCCGCCCGGGCCCGGATGACGTTGACGCCATAGGCGGAGCCTTCGCTGGATTTGGAGGCGGTGGCTTTTCCGGCAATGACATAGTCGGCCCCGAGCTCGCGGCCCTTGGCGGTGGCCGTTTTCGGATTGATCAGTTCATCCCAGCTGAGGCGGCCCCCGATGTTGGCCACGTCCAGGATTTCGTAGCCCGCGCCCACCACCGCTTTCTCGAACGCAGTCTGGGCGAGGTGCTGCTGACCGGCGCCGGAGTCAAACCAGTACCAATCGCCGTCCACCTGCTCGGGCATGATAACGGCGATACGCGGGGCCGGGGCGGGCTCCGGAGCGGGGGCTTCGACGGACGCGGCCGGGGCGGCGGGTGCCGCGTCCACCGCAACGGCTTCAACCGGCGTCGATGCAACCGGCGCCACATCTTCCTGGGCGAATACCGGCAGACCCAACAACAGACCAGACACTACAATGGAACCGAAACGCAACATGGCAATCCTCCTGATTAGGGCGGTTATTCTGATTCCCAGCCGAAGACTGTCAAGCCGCGACACCACCGGCGTAAACGTCGAGGGTCTGCATTCGTAAAGCTGCCGCGGGTTCACGATAAGCAGCGCTATCTGGTTCGGATATGTCGTTACGCTTATAATGAATAATTAGAGTCAGACCCCGGTATCGCCGGTATCCGACCCCGGCATCCCGAGCTCTAGATAGTCGGCGTTCCGGCCGCGATACGGTCGAAAGAGCCCGGGAATCTGGATGATAAACCGAAATCAGATTTCTGTATGGTAGACAGGATGAACAGGATGTTCAGGATGAGGAAGGCTGGTGTGTATGGGCCGATCCTGATCATCCTGTAATCCCGTCCAGATTAGCTACGGCTTGGCGGTGGCGTCGGTTGACCGCGCCGCAGAGGGCCTTGATCCTTCTTCGTTCTGGTGCGGTCGCTGGACGTGATGGCTGCGGCGCGTTACAGTTCCGCCCATGACCGATGATACTTCTTCTGCTGTGCCGACACTGCGGGTGCGCGATCCGCTGACCATCACCATCTTTGGGGCGTCGGGGGACCTGACCCAGCGCAAGCTGCTGCCGGCCCTGTTCGCCATGCACCAGCAGGGCTTGTTACCGGATGAGTTTCGCATCGTGGCGTTCGCGCGGCGCGATTTCACGGACGCCAGTTTCCGCGAAGCGATGGCCCAAGCCGTGGCGCAATTCAGCCGCCTGAAGGCGCATCCCTCGGAAATCAACCGGTTCTGCGAGCACATCATCTATCACCGGGGCGACATCGAAGGCGGGCAGGTCGCTTTTGACCAGCTGTACGCGCGGTTGCAGGACACCGCGCTCTATCCGCCCAATCACTTGTTTTATCTGTCCATCAAGCCGGACCTGTTTGCCCCGGTGCTGGCCCAGCTGAAGGCGGCCCGGCTGATCCGGGCGCCGTTCGCAAAAAACTGGACGCGCGTGGTGGTGGAAAAACCCTTTGGTCGCGATCTCGACTCCGCGCTGCAACTCAACCAGGCGGTGCGCCAATTTCTGGACGAATCGCAGGTCTATCGCATCGACCATTTCCTGGGCAAGGAGACGGTGCAGAACATCCTGTCCTTCCGTTTTGCCAACGCGATCTTCGAGCCGCTGTTCAACAACCATCTGGTTGACAGCATCCAGATCACCGCGGCGGAGACCGTGGGCATGGAGAGCGGGCGGGGCGCCTACTACGACGCCACGGGTGCGGTGCGCGACATGGTGCAGAACCACCTGCTGCAATTGTTGTGCCTGGTGGCGATGGAGCCGCCCGCGAGCATGACCGCAGACGCCATCCGCAACGAGAAGGTCAAGGTGTTGCAATCCATCGTGCCGCCGCAGCCCGGCGAAGTTTGCCGGTGCGCGATCCGCGCGCAGTACGCGGGGTATCGCCAGGAGGAGCGTATCGCCCCCGATTCCACCACGGAGACGTTCGCCGCGCTGCGGTTGAATCTCAACAACTGGCGCTGGGCCGGGGTGCCGTTCTATCTCCGCACCGGCAAGCGCATGCCACGCCGCCTGACGGAAATTGCCGTGCAGTTCAAGGTGCCGCCGCTGCAGTTGTTCCAGCACGTGGAGTGCGTGGGCGATGTGTGCGACCTGACGCGGGCCAAGCCCAACACCATCATCTTCCGCATCCAGCCCGACGAGGGCATCGCGTTGAAGTTTTCCGCCAAGCGTCCGGTGATGCAGGTCCAGGTGGAAAATGTGGCGATGAATTTTTCGTACTCGCAGACCTGGCGCACAGATCTGCCCGAGGCCTACGAGCGCCTGTTGATGGACGTGATGCGGGGCGACTCCACGCTGTTCACGCGGTCGGACGAAGTGGAGGCGGCGTGGCGCATCGTGGACCCCCTGTTGAAAGGCTGGGCCGCCCACCCGGAGCTACCGGTGCACACCTACGCGGCGGATTCCTGGGGTCCGGAGGCGGCCGACCAGTTGCTGACCGGCGAGATGCAGGAGTGGCGCAAGCCGTAGGGGCGACCTAAAACTGATCGAACGCTTTTTTGAGGGCGAAACACAGCGGGCAGACCCAGCCCTCGGGCAGATCGGCAAAGGCGGTGCCGGGCGGAATGCCGTGCTCGGGGTCGCCCATTTCGGGGTCGTAGATGTAGCCGCAGCAGGTGCAGACCCACCGTTCCGCCACAGGTGTATTCGCGTCCGAGGTTGTCATGAGCGGGCAAACATACTAGATAGCCTGCACCGGTCAAGGTGCCGCGGCAGGAGACGAGTCTATGAAGAAAAATGCGCAGATCATCAGCGGCCTGGGCGAGGGCGAAGTGGCGGGCTACGCCTTTTTGCCGGGCGACCCCGGGCGCGTACCCAAGATCACCGCGAACTGGCAGGACGTGAAGGAAGTCTGCCGCGTGCGTGAATATGTGGTGCACACGGGCTTCTACAAGGGTGTGCGCATGACCGCCGCGTCCACCGGCATCGGCAGTCCGTCCACCGCGATCATGGTCGAGGAACTGGCCAAACTCGGCACCCACACCTTCATCCGCATCGGCAACAGCGGCGCCATCGCGGACCAGGTGCAACTGGGCGACTATGTGATCTCCACCGGCGCGGTGCGCGACGAGGGGACATCCCGCTCCTACGTGAACCTGGCCTATCCCGCGGTGGCCCATTACGAAGTGGTGAACGCGCTGGTGCAGGCGGCGCAAAAATCCGGCCAGAAATTCCATACCGGCGTGACCGTTTCCGTGGACGGCTTCTATTCCCGCAACAAGGTGATCGGGGAGGGCGGGCGCGTGCTGCCCATGTCGTACGGCGGTTTCGAGCAAAGCGGCGCCAACGATTTTGTCGCCGACTGGAAGCGGGCGCGCGTGCTTAATGTCGAGATGGAATCGGGCACGCTGTTCACCCTGGCCGGCTTGTTCGGCCTGCGCGCCGGCACCATCTGCACGGTTTCCGATCGCACGCCGTGGACGGAGCCGGGGCAGGACGCGCTTTCGCTGGATCGCAATATTCGCGGCTGCATTGATGTGGCCCTGGAAGCGGTGGTTGCACTGGCTGCGCAGGATGGCCGGAAGGGCTGATTCTCTCATGCGACCCTACCTGGATTTGCTGCGGCATGTGCGGACGCACGGGGTCGCCAAAGGTGACCGCACGGGCACGGGCACGCTCAGTGTGTTCGGCTACCAGATGCGGTTCAATCTGGCCGACGGTTTTCCCGCCGTGACCACGAAGAAGCTGCACTTTCGTTCCATCATCCATGAACTTCTGTGGTTCCTCAAAGGCGAGACCAACATCGCCTATCTGCGGGAAAACAAAGTCACCATCTGGGATGAATGGGCGGATGAGCGCGGCGATTTAGGTCCGGTCTACGGCGCGCAATGGCGCTCCTGGCCCACCGCGGACGGGCGGACGGTGGATCAAATCAGCCAGCTGGTGGAAAGCCTGAAGACCAATCCCGACTCTCGGCGTCACGTGGTTAGTGCGTGGAATGTGGGGGAGCTGGATCGCATGGCGCTGGCGCCGTGCCACTGTCTGTTTCAATTCTACGTGGCGGAGGGCCGGCTGTCCTGCCAGCTCTACCAGCGCAGCGCCGATGTCTTTCTGGGCGTGCCGTTTAACATTGCATCCTATGCCCTGTTGACCCTGATGGTGGCCCAGGTGACGGGCCTGCGGCCGGGGGACTTTGTCCACACGCTGGGCGACGCCCATCTCTATCAGAATCATTTGGTCCAGGCCGATCTCCAGCTTTCCCGTGTGCCTTTTCCGCTGCCGCGCATGAAGCTCAATCCCGCGGTCCATTCCATCTTCGATTTCCGCTACGAGGATTTCACCCTGGAAGGCTACCAATGCCATCCCGCCATCCCGGCGCCCATTGCGGTGTGACATGAAGATTTCCCTTATCGCGGCAGTGGCAGAAAACGGCGTGATTGGTCGGGGCGGCCAGCTCCCGTGGCGTCTGCCCGCCGACCTCCAGCACTTCAAGGCCGTGACACTCGGCAAACCGGTGGTTATGGGGCGCAAGACCTGGCAATCGCTGGGTCGCCCTCTGCCGGGTCGCCGCAATATCGTCATTTCCCGGAACCCGCTGTTTCGCGCGGAAGGCGCCGAGGTCTTTTCCACGTTCGAGCAGGCGCTGGCGGTCCTGGGTGCGGCGGAAGAAGTGATGGTGATCGGCGGTGGCGAATTGTATCGCGCGGCCTGGACGCGGGCGGACACCCTCTATCTGACCCGCGTGCACGCTGCGCCAGCGGGCGATACACGCTTTCCTGACGTGGGACCGGAATGGGAGCGGGTGGAGGCGCGGCTGCGGAACGAGGATGAAAAAAATCCGTGCGCCGTGACGTTCGAACGGTGGGTGCGCGTTCAGTGTTCCTGAAGTTCGGGGTAGAGCTTGCGGGTGCACTCCGGGCAGATGCTGTGGCTGAATTCCGCGTTGGAATGCTGGCCGACGTACGTTTCGAGTTTTTGCCAGTCGCCGCCATCGGTGCGGATTTTCTTACAACTGGCGCAGATGGGCAGCAGACCGCTCAGGGTGCGCACATTGGCGAGAGCCTCCCGCAGTTCACTGACCAGCCCCTCGCGTTCATGGGCCAACTTGCTTTGCTGGAAGTAGAGCCGGACCAAGGCCAAGATGAGCGCGGCC
>CAYTVN010000012.1:0-22163 GCA_964441655.1 uncultured Verrucomicrobiota bacterium
GGTTCCCTCATTAAAATCATTCCAGGTTACCAGTTGCACTGTATCCGGACGGGTGGCCTGGATCGAGGACCAGTAGCGGAGATATTCCTGACCCATTCGGCGATCCGTTTTGCGCGGGCCCTGGCCCCAGCCCCAAACGCCGGAATCGTCAAAGCCCGGGCTGGCGGAACCGATCCATAAGGCCAACCCGATCTGCCGTCGTCGCGCATCAGCTGCGCGGTGAAACCAATCCAAATACGTATCATCCCCCACCCAGGAATAGGCCCCGCTGGGCGTGTCCGAACTCGGCACCTCATCCACCTGGGGTGTTACCAGAAGATACGGCTCGCCCACGATTTTCCGAACCGCCGCCAGTTCATCGGCCGTAAGAACGTGGCGGCCGAGTGCTCCATCCTGATGGTTCCGGAAGAGAAGCAGGACCGGGCCGACTGACTCGTTCCAATAAACGGGCCTGTGGGCATAGCGCTTCATAATCCAGCGCACCTGACGCGCCATCTCCGCCACCGCTTCCTCCCGCGTGTCGACCTGGGCGTAGCCGGGAAAAAAAGTTTTCTCCTCCAGACACAACGCGAGGCGGCCCCCTTCCACCTCGGCGGTTTCAACCATGCGCGCAAATACGTCGTCGGTGTAGGTTTCCGGTCCATACCAATCCACGATAAAACCCTGGATGCCAACCGCCCGTGCGGTGCGAAAGTGATAGGCCAGCACCTCCGGATCGCGACTGTCGTACGGCCCAATCAGGGGTTCATCCACCGACGCAAGATCGGGGCGCCCATCCGCCCGCCGCTCGGAAGGATCATGCTTGGGCCCTTTACCGAACCAGGACCAATGATCCCACGCCGTGGATCCATCGGGCTGGGGTTCGGCGCGAAACCAGGGCATGTAGTGAGCCAGGATCAGGGGTCGGTCCGTCGGCTGCCGGTCCGGAGTTGGGCGGAGAATGGTGCATGACACACCGAGGCACAAGGCCCCGGCCCACCACAGCCCGACCGAACGAAGAAAGAGGCGGCGCCGTAAACTAACCATGCCCGCATCCTACCCATCTCCTGGCGAATCCACAATTGACAATTATAGTCAATTTGTCAGGGTAGACCTATGTCGACCCCATCCCGACGGGATCCAGGAACCTTTACGCTTCGCGGGGCGGACGCACGGATGCTGGCCCTGC
Organism: uncultured Verrucomicrobiota bacterium; assembly: GCA_964441655.1. Lineage (GTDB taxonomy): Bacteria > Verrucomicrobiota > Kiritimatiellia > CAIVKH01 > CAIVKH01 > CAYTVN01. Next base: position 1,169 of record CAYTVN010000012.1, read on the forward strand.
CCTGCATGCTGGGGCACTTTCTGCCTTGGTACACGGTGCGCGCTGACGCCTACCCCTGGCCCAGGGCCGCTCAGGGAATCGCACATCGGCCCGTGCTGGAGGATTATCGCCATTGGCGCGATCCGCGGTCTGGCTATGGGCGCACCCATCTGCACCAACCGATGTTGGGTCTCTATGATTCGCGTGATCCGGCCGTGGTGGCCTGGCAGCTCGACACGGCTCATGCGCATGGCTTTGGTGGGTTCCTGATCAACTGGTACGGCCAGTATTCCTGCGAGAACATCATAACCCTGCATTGGTTGGAAGGCTATGCCGCCTGGCGGCGCGCGCACCCGGAAGCGGCGTTTGCTTATGCCTTCTCACTCGACGCCCAGATGGGCTGGCCTTCGGAAGGCAAGGTGACGGCATCGCTGGAGGAGGACCTGGTGTACCTGCGCAATCACCTGCTCGGCGATGGCTACCTGTTGCGCGATGGGCGGCCGGTATTTTCGGTGTTTCCCTATGAGGAAAAAATTCCGGTTTGGCGGGCGGCGCTAGATCGCGTTTTTGGCAGGGACGGCGCGGACCTGTTGTGGAGCAATTGTGCGCCGGGAGAAGGCGAGTCGGGCGCATATCCCTGGGTACGCCCGGGTCCGGCCACGATTCAAGAGGGAGCCCTCTATTCGTGGCGAGAACCGGACGATGCGGGAGACCAGTGGCTAAGGGACTTTTATCGCACCCACGGAACGCGCCCTCAGGGTTATCTGATGGCAGGCGTCTGGCCTGGATTCGACGATCAACTCGTGTCGTGGGCCTGGAATCAGGAACCGGAGAATCCCCGCGTCCGCCCCCGTGTGATATGCCGGGAAACCACCCGCGGCACGACCCTCGCCTTGACCTGGAAGGCCTATCTTGACTACTTGCGGCAGTGGAGCGCCGGGTCGGCGACGCATAGCTGTCCCATCCCGCTGATTCAAGTGGTGACGTGGAATGACTATGCCGAAGCGTCAACCGTTGAGCCTACGCGGGATTACGGCCATGCACCACTGCGTCTATGCTTGGACCAGCTGCAAGAGGCGCGCCGCCTCTGGGCTCGCGCCCTCTAAGTACAACCCGCAACGGGGTCAGGGCGCGAGGTACCAATAGTCATCGCTGCCCGCCAGGAGAACTTCCTCCACCGCCAGGAAGCGGACGGAAAACGAACTCAAGAGATAGTTGGCTCCCGCGCCCGATTGGTGAAGGGTTCCCGGTATCTGGTCGAGGCCCGAGTAGTCATAAAGGCTCACCACTCCGCGACTGGTTGGCGTGTAGCCCGGGCGCTCACCCAGCAAAATCAACTCCCCCTTCGTGGAGCGCAGCTCCGTCATGCTCGCGGGCTCATTCAGCCCGTAACCTCCAAAGGGAAACCGACGGGCGGCCACATAACCAACTCCGCCATTGGCGGCGTAGGTTCGCGGCGAGTGATCAGCTTGGGCGGGAGCCAGGCGATCACTGGGACAGTGAAAAATTGAGCGGTTGTTTGCCAGAAAAGGCAGGAGCCGGTCATCCCAGGTATGGTTGTCGTAATACACGGGGGGCAGATTTTGAGCGTTCTCCTGGGAATATAAAAGCAGCGCCGAGCCCAGTTGGCGCAGGTTGCTGGAGCAGGCGGCCGCCCGGCCACTTTCCAGCGTTTTGATGGCCGTCGGCAACAGCAGGGCGGCTAGCAGGGCGAGGATGGCTATAACCACCAATAATTCGACCAGGGTGAAGGCGCGGCCGCCTGGCCACCTGTTAAAACGATGTTTTTCTCTTCCCACGTTTTACTCCCCAGGGATGGCTCGCCACAAAATCCACAAACGCAGCTAGCGGGGCGGTGGCTACGCAGCAGACTTTGTCAGCCCCGCCGTAGTACACATACAGGCGGTCACCAATGATGACATTGCCGGTGGGGAAAACCACGTTGGGCACAATACCCTCACGCTCGTAGGCCATCGTGGGCTCTAATACCGGCACGGGTGTTCTGGCCAGAATTCGCAGCGGGTTGATGAGATCCAGCAGCATCGCGCCCACGCGATAAATGTTGTGGTGATCGACGCCATGATAGAAGACCAGCCAGCCGCGCGGAGTTTTCAGAGGCGGTGTGCTCCCCCCGATCTTCTTTTCTTCCCACGCAAAAGCCGGGGACGCCAACAGGTGATGTTCTTTCCAGTCCAGCAGGTCTCGACTGCGAGCGAGCCACATGGAAGGGTGCGTGCAACCGTATGTGGACCCGACCCACTCTGCCGGTCGATGCAACATCAGAAAATGTCCCCCGACCTTCTCTGGGAAAAGGATTACATCCCGGTCGTCCACCGTGGCGTCGGTTATGGGCCCCAGGCGATGCCAGGTCCGAAAATCTTTCGTCAACGCCAGTCCAGAACGGGTCAGATTATCTCGGGCGGCGCGCGGAGCCTCAGCCGGCAGGGGTGGATTGTGTGCGTTTAGCGCAATCGTCTTCCGCCAGTAGGCGCCCGGTGGAAAAGCACGCGTGGCGTAGGTGACCGCGTACTGATCGCCCAGGCTCACAATGCGCGCATCTTCAACACACCCCGCATCAAATCCATCGGCGGACGGACCAAATACGGGCCGTCGTGCCACCCGGCGAAAGTGTAAACCATCGCGGCTTTGCGCCAGACCAAAGTAGATCGGATGTGCATCGGTGTCCGGACCGGCGCGGTAGAGCAGATGAACCATCTTTCCATCATACCAAGCGCCCGGATTAGTGGTGTAGGCACCCTCCCACGTCCTGCGGGTGTCGGGCTGCAGAATGGGATTGCCCTCAAATCGAAGTAGTTGCATGAAAGTCCCTTTAATTGACTACTCTTATCAATATTAGAGACACCTGTCAAATACCCGGAGAGAGGACATCCGTAGACGCGTTCGGAGTAGATCAAGCGGTGTGCGTGCGAATGAATTCGGTGATATCCGTCACCGCCTGTTGCCGTTCCGGATTCGCCGCGACCGCGGCCGGGAATCGTTCGATCGCTTTAGCCACGGTGGCATAGTCCACGCCACCGGAGGCTTCGCCCAGCTCCCGCAAGGTAATGCCGGCCCAGCGATGGCCTGCCCACCAGGCGAGGTTGCGACCCCATTCGTGTTTCTTCCGACTTAGTTCGCTCCACGGCAGGCCGCGGCGCTGTTCGATCCAGGAGACGATTTCATTCCAACGAATGGGTCCGGTCCAATCTGCGGGACGCGTGTTTTCGCGATGCAACTTGATGTCGGCGCTGGCTTGTTCGGCAAAGGCCGGTGAGCCGAGTATGATCCCTTTGTGCAGGTCGGACCACACCGCGCCGCCCAGAGCGGAGAGACGTGATTCTGCCAGGATGCGGTAGGCGTCCGTCGTTCCACCCGCGCGCCGCAGGATTTCGTCCTTGCTGAGCCAGTCCGGCGCCGCGTCGTAGCCCGCCAGGGCGCGATAGGAACTCCAGCGCCAAACGCGCAGTGTTTGCAGCCGTTTTTCCAACAGCGCGGCATCCGCGGTATCCAACCCGCGCGCGGCCGCAGCTCGCCTGCCCTTGCCCAGGCCCAGCTCTTCGACCGCCACCGGATTAAAATGAAGATACAGGCTCAACTCGAGCAACCGCTGGCCCTCTTCGATCAAGATGCTTTTGAAGCGGCCCTGGAAAACGTGGCCCACCCGCTCGTGCCGGTTGTTCCACCAGATGCTGTATCCGGTGTTAAGCCACTGCACGGCGCGACTCAGCCCGCCGCGCGGCGTGCGCAACAGCAGGTGATAATGATTCGGCATCATCACGTAGCTGTGTACCTCGACGCCGAACCGCTCCGGCAGCTGAGCCAGCCGATCCGCGAAATTGATCGCGTCGGCCAAATCCTTAAAAATGCGGTCCCGGTTCTGCCCTCGGGCGGTGACGTGAAACCAGCCCCCTTGAATCTCGATGCGTAATGGTCTTGCCATGCGATGCTTATGCCGTGCGGCTGGCTAAATGTCAAATGTCAAGACTCGACCCCGATGCTTTTATGCAGGTGAGGAAGGGGATGGCGAAGCGGGTGAGTTTGGCTTGGCCGACGCCGGGGATGTCGAGCAACTCGTGCGCAGTGGCAGGACGGCGGCGCGCCATCTCGTGCAACGTGCGGTCGGTGAAAACGACGTAGGCGGGCACACCCAGCTCCTGGGCCAACTGGTAACGCAACTGGCGCAGCTGCTCGAACAGGGACTCGTCGGCCGCGTCGAGCGGCTCCGCGTCCGCCCCAGCCGTGAACCGCCGCGTAGTGCGATCCTTCCGCCTGCCGCGCGCCTGCGGGACTTCTTCGCTGACGAAAACCGTGCGCTTGCCCGACATCACGTCCCACGCCGCCGGACTTAATTTCACCACCGGGAATTCGCTGTCTTCCAATTCTACGATGCCCTCGGCCAACAGCGTGTCCATCAGCCGACGCCAGTACCGCTTGTCCCGGCCTTTGCCCAACCCGTACGTCTTCAGCTGCTCGTGACCAAAGGACCGGATGCGCTCGGTGTTGGCCCCAGTCACCACATCCACCACATGCCCGGCCCCGAACCGCTCCCCGGTGCGCGCCACCGCGGATAGCAAAATCTGCGCGTCCCGCGACGCCTCCACTCGCGTTACCTCGCCCGCACACACATCGCAGGTCGCGCACGCCGACTCCCCGTAGGTCTCACCAAAGTAACCCAGCAGCTGCCGTCTCCGACACGCGTGGGTGGTCGCGTACGACACCACGTCATTCAGACAACGCACGGTACGCCGCCGCTCCGCCTCGTCTTCGATCTTGTCGATGAAGAATCGCAGCTTTGGAATGTCACCGTAGCTGAACAGCAGCAGACACTCCGCGGGATCTCCATCCCGCCCGGACCGCCCCGTCTCCTGGTAGTAGCCCTCGATGTTCTTTGGCAGGTCGCCGTGGATCACATAACGCACGTTGGATTTGTCGATGCCCATGCCGAACGCGATGGTCGCCACCACCACCGGCACGTCATCGCGGTTGAAGGCCTCCTGGTTGGCCGCGCGCACGTCGTCCTCCAGCCCCGCGTGATAGGGCCGCGCCGCGATCCCGTTTTCCTTCAGGTAGGCCGCCGTCTCCTCCACGCTTTTGCGCGTGGTGCGGTAGATGATGCCCGACTGGCCGGCCCGCTGGCGCACGTAGCCCAGGATCTGTTCGTTGGCGTCGTGTTTGGGCTGCACCCGGTAAAACAAATTGGGCCGGTTGAACGAGGCGCGCACCACCAGCGGCTCGCGCAAACGCAGCCGCGCGATGATGTCGTTCTGTACGCGCGGGGTGGCGGTGGCGGTGAAGGCCGCGATGGGCAGCCCCGGGAAGGTGTCCACCAGCGCGCCCAGCGACAAATAATCCGGCCGGAAATCATGGCCCCATTCCGAAATGCAGTGGGCTTCATCGATGGCCACAAACGAAAGGCGGCAGGTTTTGAGAAAACCCGCGAATCCCTCCAGCGCAAAACGCTCGGGCGAAATGTAGAGCAGGTCCAACGCGCCCGCGCGCAAGTCGCGCACCACCTCGCTGCGCTCCTCCAGCTCCTGCGAGCTGTTGAGAAAGGCCGCGCGCAGCCCGTTGGCGTTGGCCGCGTCCACCTGGTCCTTCATGAGCGAGATCAGCGGACTCATCACCAGCGCGGTGCCCTCCATCAGCCGGGCCGGCAGCTGGTAGCAGAGCGATTTTCCGCCGCCCGTGGGCATGACCACAAAGGCATCCTGCCCGCCCAGTAAGGCGCGGACGATGGATTCCTGGTGAGGCCGGAATTCGGAGAAGCCGAAGATCTCGCGCAGGGTGCCGCGTATCCGTGCGTCCAACGTGCTGATGACAGTCTGGTCAGACGGCCGGGGCATAGGCGTTGGCCGCGGCGGCGAAAATGCGCACCGCCTCCCGCACATCCGCCTCGCCGATATTCAGCGGAGGCAGCAACCGGATGACGTTGTCCGCGGTGGCGATGGCGATCAGGCCCTTAGCCAGCAGTGCCTTTTCAAATTCCTTGGCCGGCCGGTCGAGGACCAGGCCCACCATCAGCCCGCGGCCCCGCACCTCCACCATCCACGGATAATTTGCGGCCAGCTTTTTCAGCTCACTCTGCAAAAGTTCTCCGGCCCGCTTCACGTTGTCCAGCAGCCGCTCCTTCTCCATGATGTCGATTACGGCCAGCGCAGCCGCGCAGGAAACCGGATTGCCGCCGAACGTGCTGGCGTGGTTGCCGGGCTGGAAAACTTCCGACACCTTCGGGCCCACCACAAACGCGCCGATGGGCAGGCCGCCGCCCAGTCCCTTGGCCAGCGAGAAGCCGTCCGCGATCACCCCGTAGGATTGGAACCCGAACCACGAGCCGGTCCGCCCCATGCCGCACTGCACTTCGTCGCAGAACATCAGCAGGTTCTTCTCGTCGCACAACGCCCGCACACCCTTCAGGAATTCCGGCGTGGCCGGGATCACCCCGCCTTCGCCCTGCACCGCCTCCACCAGGATGGCCACCGTCTTGTCGGTGATGGCCGCCTTCACGGATTCCAGGTTGTTGAAGTCGGCGTAAACAAAGCCGGTGGGCAGCGGATCAAATCCCTTCTGATATTTGGTCTGTCCGGTGGCGGTGATGGCGGCCAGCGTGCGCCCGTGGAACGAGTTCTTCATGGAGATGATCTCGTACCGGCCGCTGGAATGCCCCCACAGCCGGGCCAGCTTGATCAGCCCCTCGTTGGCCTCCGCGCCCGAGTTGCAGAAGAACACCCGGCCCGGCACGCCGAACTTTTCCACCAGCTTGGCGGCCAGCCGCGGCGCGTTCTCGTTGTAATACAAATTCGAGACGTGCATCAACGTGGCAGCCTGCTTCTGGATGGCCGAGACCAGCTTGGGATGGCAGTGCCCGACCTGGATCACCGCGATGCCGCCCAGGAAATCCAGATAGGACCGCCCGGTGGAATCCCACACCCGGCACCCCTGCCCGCGCGTGAGCAGCAGGTTGGGCGCGTAGGTGTTGACCACGTATTGTTTGTGCAGCTGGATGGGGTCGGTTTGCGTCATGATGGTATCTTTTTTGTACAGGTGATCCGTAATCTGTAATCCGTTATCCGGACGGATCACGGAAGACGGATCACTTCTTGACTATCTCGGTTCCTACGCCCTTGTCGGTGAACAGTTCGAGCAACAGTGAGTGCGGCAGCGCGGCATCGATGAAGTGCACCTTGCGCACGCCGGCCTTGATGGCCTTGATGGCGCCCTGCACCTTGGGAATCATGCCGCCCGAGATCACGCCCCGCTCGATCAGCGTGTCCACCTCGGCAAACTTCAGGGTGGATATCAACGAGCTCTTGTCCTTGGGATCCCGCAGCAGGCCGGGTACGTCGGACAGGAACACCAGCTTGCGTGCTTTTAATACCTGCGCGATGGCGGAGGCCGCGTCGTCCGCGTTGATGTTGTAGACTTTGTCGTCCGGCCCCCAACCCAGCGGTGTGATGACCGGCACAATGTGTGAATGCAGATAGGCCAGGATGGGATCGTCATCCACCTCCATCACGTCGCCCACATAACCCCAGTCCAGCGTCGTACCGGTTTCGGCGTCCTTCTCGGTGTGCTTCACCACACTCAAAATATCTTCGCCGTGGATGCCGCGCGCCGTGCATCCCAGTTTTTCCAGGGTTTGCACCAACTCGGGATTGACCTCCCGGTTCAGCACCTGCTCCACCACTTCGGCGGAAGCTTCGTCGGTGACCCGCAGGCCTTTGACAAAATGGGGAACCAGTCCCTTTTCCTTCATGGCCTTGGCGATGGCCTTGCCCCCGCCGTGCACCAGCACCGGACGCAAGCCCACGCACGCCATGAAGGCGATGTCGGTCAGCACCTTTTCCGTGCCGGCCTTTTCCTCCATGGTGCTGCCGCCCACTTTGACCACGACGATCTCGCCGCGGAACTTCTGCATATACGGCAGGGCTTCGATCAGCACATTGGCCTTCTGAATCATCTCTTGCATGGCATTCCTCACTGGTCCCAAGTCCAACGTTCCATGTTCCACGTCAACGAAGACTTGGAACGTGGAACCTGCAACCTGGAACTTACTTCACGTGGGCTCCCGCCCGTCCGGCATCTTGATGTAGTCCACGTTGATCTTCACGTACTCTTCCGAACAGTCACAGGTGTAGACCGTCGCCTCGCCCTTGCCCAGATGCAAATCGATGGTGATGGTGAACCGTTCCTGCTTCTGCACCGCGCTCAATTTCTGCACCGACGTCTTGGTGGCGATGCCCTTCCGTACCGCGGCCAGCTGGTCGTAGAAAATATCCACCCTGGTTTCGTCCACCTTGGCGGGCGAGTAGCCGAGGGCGTCCATGATGCGGCCCCAGTTCGGGTAGTCGCCGTGCCAGCAGGTTTTCACCAGCATCGAGTTGGCCACCGCCCGCGCCGCCGCGTCGGCTTCGCTGTCCGTGCGTGCGCCCTTCACCGTCACCGTGATCAGTTTGTCCGCGCCCTCGCCGTCCCGCGCAATGCGCTGGGCAAGGTCGAGCGCAAGCACGTGCAGCGCCGCCGTAAACGCCGGCCAGTCCTTATGCTTCGGGGTCAGCGCCTTGTTTCCCGCCGCACCGTTGGCCAGGAGCAGGCAGGTGTCGTTGGTGGACATGTCGCCATCCACCGAAATCCGGTTGAAGCTGGCATCGGTGGCCTGCTTGAGCGCGTGTTGCAGTGCCCTGGCCTCCACCGCGGCGTCGGTGAAGAAGAAGCCCAGCATGGTGGCCATGTTCGGTTCGATCATGCCCGCACCCTTGGCGAATGCGGTCAGGATCACCGGCTTGCCGTCGATGACCAGCCGCACCGTGCCGGTTTTTTTCCGGGTGTCCGTGGTCATGATGGCCTCCGCGGCGAAGGGACCTCCATCCGCGGCAAGGATGGGCGCGAGATTCCGAATGCCGGCCTTCACCGTATTCATGGGCATCGGCTTGCCGATGGCGCCGGTGGAACACACCAGCACGTCGGCGGGCTTGAGCTTCAGCAGTTTCGCGGTGAGCGAAGCCATGGTCCTGGCGTCGGTCATTCCTTTGGCGCCGGTACACGCGTTCGCGTTGCCGCTGTTCACGATCAGGGCACGGGCGGTTTTCCGCTTCACCACCTCCTGGTCGAGCTTCACCGGGGCGGCCTTCACCTGGTTGGTGGTGAATACGCCGGCGCAGGCGGCCGGCCGGTCCGATACCACCAGCATCATGTCCAGCTTCCCGCTCCGCTTCAGCCCGGCCGCGATCCCGGCCGCCGTGAAGCCCGCGGGCAACACCACGTCATCCTGCAAAAGAATTTTCATCGTCCTTCTCTCATCCCGATTGATTCATGTTGATCGCTAGGTAGGGCTGGCGCTCCGCCGCCCGCCGCGGCGCTCGCGGAGCGAGCGCCCTACCAGCCATTCTTGCCGACACATACTTCCGCCCGCTGCGCATCAACATGTACAAGAACCCGCGCGCGGTGCGAACAAAGAAAAACCCCGAACGTCCGGAGACATTCGGGGCTTTTCGCCAGACTGACCAGTTCGATTAACGCTTCGAGAACTGGAACCGCTTGCGGGCGCCCGGCTGACCGGACTTCTTGCGTTCCTTCATACGCGGATCGCGGGTCAGCAACCCGGCCGCCTTGAGGGCGGGCTTCAGGTTGATGTCCGCGAGCACCAGCGCGCGGGAAATGCCATGGCGCAGCGCGCCGGACTGGCCGGAGGGGCCGCCGCCGCTGACCAGGGCCACCACGTCAAATTTGCTGTTGGTCTCGGTCACCCGGAAGGGCAGCGTCACCGCGTTGCGCAGGGTGTCGAGCTTGAAGAATTCCTGGATGTCCCGGCCGTTGATCTTGACCTTGCCTTCGCCCTGGGCGATGCGGACCCGCGCCACCGACGTTTTACGCCGACCGGTCGCGGAATATTCATGTACCTGTTTGGCCACGTTCGTTCCCCTCTTAGAGTTCCAGCGCCTGCGGCTTCTGCGAGGCGTGCGGATGTTCGCCGCCCACGTAGACCTTCAACCGGGTCAGGTGGGTACGGCTCATGTGATTCTTGGGCAGCATCCCCTTCACGGCGTGGGTGATGATGTGTTCGGGATTCTTCGCCCGGATGGTGGCCGCGCTGGCCTTTTTCAGGCCGCCCGGGAACCCGGTGAATTTCTGGTACACCTTGGTCGCTTCCTTGGTGCCCGTCAGCTTCACCTTTTCCGCGTTGATCACGACGACAAAGTCGCCCATGTCCACGCTCGGCGTAAAGGAGGGTTTGTTTTTACCGCGCAATACGGCGGCAATGCTGGAAGCGAGACGGCCCGCTGGCTTCTCCGTGGCGTCAACCACGAACCAGGTGCGTGTCACTTCGTCCGGATGTACAATCGTCGTCTTGGTGCCCATAAGCCTTTCCAGAAAAACAAGTGGGGGAAACTATCGAAGCCCTCCCCGCGTGTCAACCACGCAGGGATGTAATTTTCGGGGCCCCAAACTTCCAATCATTGGAAAAGGCCCCTTTTCAAACTTCCAACCCTTGGAAAAAATCACTTCCGCCGCCCAAAACTGCGCCAAAAGGATGCCTTGGCCGGCTTGCCCGCCGCCGGGGCGGCCGCCGGGCCGGCGGGACGCGGTCCCGCGCCATGGCTGGGCGTACCAGAACGGGCGGGCCGATGCCCGGAGCGCTGCCGGCCTCCGCGGCCATGCGCACCTCCCACCCCGGGGGCGGCCTTGGGCGGGGCGTCCGCCTTGTAGTTGAAGCCGTCCAGGGTGCGGCGCTCGATCTTGGCCTTCATCATGCGCTCAATCTGGCGCACCGTATCCTCGTCTTCCGGCGAGACCAGGGTGTAGGCGTCGCCTGTCTTGGCGGCGCGCCCGGTGCGGCCGATGCGGTGCGTATAGGCGTCCGTGGTCTGCGGAATGTCGTAGTTGATGACGTGGGAGATGCCGGACACGTCAATGCCGCGGGCCGCGATGTCGGTGGCGACCAGCACGCGGTAGCGTCCGGACTTGAAGCCCTCCAACGCCTCCTGGCGCTGGCGCTGCGAGAGGTTGCCCTGGATGTCGGCCGCGGTGATACCGGACTGCTCCAGCTTGTCGGCCACCCGCTTGGCCTTGTGCTTGGTGCGGGTGAAGACCAGGACCGAACCTTCGCCGATACGGGTCAGCAACTCCATGAGCAGGGGCAGCTTGAGGTGCTGCTGCACGGGGTACAGGGCGTGGGTGACGGTTTGCAGGGGGGCGCGGTGTTCCAGCTCCAGGGTGACGGGATCGTGCAACACCTCGTTGGCCAGCCGGCGGATTTCGTCCGGCATGGTGGCGGAGAACAGCAGGGTCTGCCGCCGCTTGGGCAGCGCGCGCACAATGCTGCGCACGTCGGGCAGGAAGCCCATGTCGAACATGTGGTCGGCCTCGTCCAGCACCAGGGTCTCCACGTGGGACAGATCCACGTTGCGCTGGCGGATGTGGTCAAGCAGGCGGCCCGGGCAGGCCACGACGAGCTGAACCCCGCGGCGCAGGGCGTCCACCTGGGGGCGCAGCCCTACTCCGCCATAAATGGTGGTGGCCTGTAGCCCGGTGCCGCGTCCGTACTCGGCGGCGTTGGCATAAATCTGGTCCGCCAGTTCGCGGGTGGGACAGATGACGAGCGCGCGCAGGGTGCGGGGGCCCTCCAGCAGGCGGTTGAGGATGGGCAGCATGAACGCGGCGGTTTTGCCGGTGCCGGTTTGGGCCAGCCCGACCACGTCGCGGCCGGTCATGACCACGGGGATGGCGGCGGCCTGAATGGGCGTGGGCTTTTCGTAGGCCATGCGTTTGATGTTGGCGAGCAGCGGGGCGGCGAGATGAAACGATGTGAACGACATGCGGATTCCTGGGTTGGCCCCGCGGGCGGGCGGTTGAGCGTGAATTTAGCGATAGATCGTGGGTGGGCGATTGCGGGGGCGCGGGGGCAAGGGGTCGCCCAGGCTGTCGCGGAAGCGCCATACATAGCCCAGCGTGACTGCCACGACAACAAACCATTGGATGAACATTTGCGTCCAGTCCACGGTCGAGCCGAGATAGGTACTCAAATAGTTCTGTTCGGGAGGGGACAGGATGAAATGGAAACCCGCGGGCCGGTCGTACCACGCCCCGAGTTCGTTGATGTACATGTGTTCCCACGGCGGGAAGAGACCCATCAAGATGAAGCCGACGATGCCGATGACCAGGGCGCGGGTTTGCCGCCGGTTGAGAGTCATCAAGCGCTCCTGCCAGGGGGCGAGATCTGGGTGATCGGGTCTCACGAGATTGGTTCTTTAGCGGGGTGTTCGGTCATCTCAAGCGCTTTCACGCACCACCAGGGTGGGATCAATGACTCGGACCAGACCGGGCTCGGGTTTTTCCACCAGGTCCATCACGGCGCGGATCTTGGCGCGCAGGCCCTGATCAATGGTGGACAGATGGGGCCGGGTATACGTGCACACGGGCAGGTTGTCGTATCCCATCACGGCCATTTCGTCCGGGATGCTCTTGCCGATGCGGTCCAGGCCCTCGACCAGGCCGGCGGCAATGATGTCAGCCGTGCATACCACGCCGTCCGCCTTCATATCCACCAGGGCTTGCGCCGCGGCCACGCCCGCTTCATACGACGTCGCGATGTCCAGCCGCTGGAGGCTGGCGCCCGCCATCTGGCAGGCCTTGAGGGCGCCCCGGTAGCGCGAGGAGGGCACGTTGTTGGAGCTCTCGGTGGGCTGCGCTCCGGCAAATACAATGGAGCGCTTGCCAATATCCATCAGACGCTCCGCAGCCAGATAGCCGCCCTTCACCTCGTCGGTGCGCACGTGACTGTGCAGGGTGTCCTGGCCAAATGAATCGTAGAGAATGCAGCGCACGTCGCGCCGCTGCAGCACGCCCGGCAGGTCCCATTCCGAAAAGCCGACCAGCACCGCCGCGTCCATGTTGCGCTCGAGCAGGAAGTGGACGTAATCCTCTTCGCGTCCGCTGTAGAAGCAAAGTGTGTAGCGCCGGCTGCGCGCCTCCGCTTCGAGCCGGACCAGAAATTCGCCGAAGAAGGGATTGATGGAGGGATCGCCACTGGCCTGCGGATCGTAGAGGCCGGGCAGGATGACCGCGATCATGCGCGACTTCTGGCCGGTCAAGGCGGCCGCGGCCATGTTCTTCACATAGCCCATCTCGCGGACCACCCGCATCACGCGTTCCGCCGTCTGCTGCGAAACTTCCTGGGTGCGCCCGTTCAGCACATAGGAAACTGCCGCCGCTGAAACGCCTGCCACCCGCGCCACATCTGCAATGGTCGGTTTGTGCGGTCCCCGATCCGAGCGCCGCCGCCGTCGCGGGGTTGCCTCGGTCGTCTGTTTGCCCATGAGCATCGTAATATCCTCTTAATCGGTTCAGAAAATTAGCTTAAAAATTAACGCCCGGTTGGAACCTGTTGCGGCGTCGGTCAATAGCTACACGAACTGAGGCTGAAAATCAAGAAATCAACGGAAAAGATGAACGCAGGTCGATAAGTTGCTGCGCAATCGGCTTACCAACAACGCGTTGCGCTATTTGCTGTGCGCTTGCTCGGCGTCGCGCGCTTCCACGAGGCGGATGAGTTGGTGTGTTTTGGACCACCGATAGATCAGGAACGGGACGCCGAAGAAATAGAACAGCATCACGACATAGCGGTAGGGCGGCGGCAGCAGGTACATCAGTCCGAGCATGGAGAGGATGAGCAGCCAGGCGGCCACGCAGATGCGTATCACGAACCGGCGTTCGCGCGGACCCTGGGTCTGCTGGATGTTGGCCCAACTGGCCCAACCGCCGCCGATCAGGGCGACGGCCACCAGGGTCAATCCAAACATGGCGCGAAAGGTCAGCATGGGTTCAGGACGGATTATAACGCGAGTCGGGATGACCAACAAGCCCGCCGCAATGCAAGAGTTCTGGAACAAGTAGGAAGACACCAAGAACGCCAAGTTGGGACGAGGATGGTCTTCCCCCTACCCTGCGGCGCCCCTACGAGATCACAAGCAGTGGCTACACCTCAGCATAAATTCTAGTTTCTAGGTCTGACCCAGATGCTGCATTTCGTTCTTTTCGTGTCTTTCGTGGTTGCCTCTGCACCATGCGGGTTAGCGTCCCGTCTTGCCGCCTGGATCCGACAGGGCCAGCAGCAGGCCCAGCATCAGGAAACTGGTGATCAGGCTGCTTCCGCCCAGGCTGAGGAAGGGAAGCGTGATGCCGGTGAGCGGCAGGGCTTTGGTCACGCCGCCGATATTTAACAACGTTTGCAGGGCGAGTGTGGCGGTGAGTCCGGTGGCCAGACTTTGCGCGAAGGGATCGCGCAGACTGTCGGCGAGCCGGAAGCCGCGATAGAAGAACAGCAGGTAGATGCCGAGCACGAGGCCGCAGCCGATGTATCCGATTTCCTCCGCGAGCGCGGCATAAACAAAATCGGAGGCGGCGATCGGGATCGCGGTGGGATGTCCTGCGCCCAGCCCCGCGCCCCACCAGCCGCCGGTCGCCATGGCGGATAATCCCTGCAACACCTGCCAGCCGCGCCCCGTGGGATCCGCGAATGGATCCAGCCACACGTCAACCCGGTTGCCTCCGTGCGGCATGACGGAAATCAGCAGGGCCCCGGCCCCACCCACCAGCAGCAGGCCGGTGACCAGATAGCTCCAGCGTCCGCTGGCCAGCACCGCCATGGTCAGCAGCACGGCATTCAGCAGGACCATCAGCCCGAGATCGCGCAGCGCCACCAGCAAAACCATGGGCAGAAACCAGCACACCGCCATGGAGAAAAGCAGGCTGGGATTGAGCGTCGGCACCCCGGGCAGCACAGGCCGCTCAAACGCCTTGCGGTAGACGGTGAATAAACCGGCCAGGTAAATCACCAACAGCACTTTTACCAGTTCGGTGGGATTGATGTTGCCGGCCAGAAAAACGCCGCCGCGGAAACGGCGTCCCGCCAGCAGCAGGCCGGCCAGCACGGCCACCGCCAGCAACGCGGCCGGTACATAGGCTCCGGCCAGCCAGCGGGCCCGCCCGCGGCGAACCAGCACGGCCACGCCCAGCATGAGCGCGAAGCCCACCGGCACCGCATAATTCGCCCAGCGCGCGGCCGCGGTCACATCCAGCGTGCCCAGCCGCACCTGCACCACGACGCCCAGGCCGGCCAGAAAAACGGCGGCGGCCAGCAAAACCTGGTCGCCCCGGAAAGCCACCACGCGCAGGGCCAGACTTAGCAGCGCCACCAGGAGCACGTAGCCGAGCATCGGGTACAGGTAGCGCGGTTCCACCGTGCCGCCCAGGGTGTGACGCACGAGCAGGACCATGGCGAACGCGGCCAACAGCGCCAGCAGGGCGCGGCCGACGAGCGGACGTTCGGCGCCCGGAGTTCGGCGCGCGCTCATGGCGTTTCTCCCGAAGCAGAGAAGAAGCCCAGTTCCTGGGCCTTGCGCAACAGGCCGGCCGCCACCGGAACCGCCGCCGCCGCACCGTATCCGCCGTGTTCCACCAGCACGGCCACCACCAGGGTCGGTTTGGATTCCGGCGCCATGGCGACGAACCAGGCGTGATCGTCACCGCGCGGAGTTTGCGCCGTGCCCGTCTTGCCCGCAACGTGCAGTCCCTGAACATCCGCCCCGCGGCCCGTGCCCTGGGTGACCACGTCGCGCAACAGGCTGCGCATTTTGCGCGCGATCGCGGGCGGGGCAACGCCGCCGAGCAGTTCCGGAGTTTGTCGCGGGGAGAGGCGCGGCTTCACCATGCGTCCATCGTTGGCCAGCGCGGCCGTTGCCAGGGCCATGCCCATCGGGGAGGCCAGCAATGCGCCCTGCCCGATCGCCAGCTGGGCCGCCGCCCCGCGATCCCCCGGCTTTTGCGCGGGCAGGGAGCCTGGCTTGAAACGCAGCGCGCCCGCCGATCCCTCCAGCAGCGTCACCGACTGATTAAATTGAAACCGCCGCGCCTGCGCCTCCAGCGCGGGTACACCCAGGTGCGCGCCGAGCTGCGCGAAATACACATTAGAGGACTTGGTGAGCGCGCGACCCAGACCGATGCGGCCCTGCCCGCCCCAGGTGCGACCGTTTCGCTGCGCCTCGTAATATTCGTGGTCGCGGATGGCGGCCCGGCCCGGCGCGGGCACAAAACCGGCGGCCGGGCAGTCGAACAACACGTCCACCTTCTGCTCAAGGGCCAACGCGGCCACGACCATCTTGAACGTGGAGCCCGGCGGATACAGACCTTGCAGGGCTCGGTTCAACAGCGGTGATTGCTCGGGATCGGCGGCAAACAGGTCTGCGGTCAACTGATTCGGATCATAGGCGGGCGCACTGACCAGGGCCAGCACGTCGCCCCGGCGCGGATCCAGCACCACGGCCGCGCCGCGCTTGCCTTTCAGCAGGCGGGTTGCCTCCTGTTGCAGGCGCGCATCGAGGGTCAGGGTCAGATCGTTGCCACGCAGCCCGTCGCGGTTCAGCAGGTTGCGTCCGAAGCGTTCCTGTTCCTCGCGGGTGGCCCGCGTGGTGCCTTCCAGCAACGGATTTTCCGCCTCCTCCACCCCGGTCATGCCGTAGCGGGGATCGAGGTAGCCCACCAGATGTCCGGTGGCGGCGCCCAGGGGATAGCGGCGGCGCAGCGGGCGATCCGGATCATCCTCCGCCAGCACGACGCCGTGCCGATCGAGGATGCGACCGCGCACCATGTGGCGGGCCGGGTTGTCGGGACGCCGGTTGTATTTCGCCATGAAGGAAACGAAATCCGGACGCGCGAAACCGGCCACCTGCCAGGAACCCTGGTACACAAACACGCCGGCGAAACAAAGGGCCAGCAGGATGAAAAAGGCGCGGTGACTGCGAAAGCGCGGGCTGACCGGTTCCCGGTTCATGCCGCGCATCAAACTGAGCAGCAGCCAGGCCACGAGCAGAAAAAATACCAGCTTGGCGGTGGTCCAGGGCGGAAGGGGTTCCGAGCCCAGCCCGGTCGCGGTGGCCAGCAGCAGGTTCATGGTCAGCGCAGGGTCAGGTCGCGAAACGCAAACGGCAGTTCATCCACCACGTCGCCCGCGTTCACCGCCAGCTGGCAGTGACGCCACGCGGCCAGATCACCCGCGCGTCCGTGCACATATACGGCGGCTCGGGCGGCGTCGTAGGGCCGGAGTCCTTGGGCCAGCAGGCCGGCCATCAAGCCCGCCAACACGTCGCCGGCGCCCCCGGTGGCCATGCCGGGATTTCCGGTGACATTGATCTGGGTGGGTTGCCCGGTCTGAGCCACCACGGTGCCCGCGCCTTTCAGCACCACCACGGCCCGGCTCCGGGCGGCGGCACGCTGGGCCGTGGCCAGGCGATCCGCCTGCACCTCCGCGATGTCGCAGCCCAGCAGGCCGGCCATTTCACCGGGATGCGGCGTGATGATCACGGGCGCTTGCGCGTCGACCAGGCGCGCCAGGTCCGGACCGAGTACATGCAGGGCATCGGCATCGAGCACCAGCGGCACGGGCGAGCTTTGCAGCAACGCCAGCACCAGGGCGCGAATATCCGGGTGTCGGGCCACGCCGGGTCCGATCAGGATGGCCTGCACGCGGGGATAATAACTTTGCAGCAGCGGAAGCGCGGCCGGGGTCAGGGTCCCCTCCCCGTTTTCAGGCGCGGCCTGCACCATGGCCTCCAGGACGGCGCCCGCCACCACTTCGTGTTGGCTCTCCGGTACGAGGACGCTGACCAGGCCCACCCCCGAGCGCGTGGCCGAGCGCGCGGCCAGCGCGGCGGCGCCGGCATAGCCGCGTGCACCTGCGACAATCAGCACATGTCCGTAGTTGCCCTTGTGTGAATTCCGTTTGCGGCGGGGAAACAGCCCTTTCAGGTCGGTGGCAAAAATCATTTCGCGCGGGTCGGCCTCCGCGTCGTCCACCGTCTCGCGCGGCAGGCCGATATCGGCCACCTCCACCGCTCCCACGAAATCAATGGCCGGTGGCTCCAGCAGGCCCACCTTGGGCAGGCCCATGGTGACGGTCAGGTCGGCCATCACGGTGTCGCCTTCGGTGGCGCCGGTGTCCGCGTCCAGGCCGGAGGGCACATCAATGGACACCACCAGCGATTCGTTGGCCTGGCTGCGGATGTAGCGAATGGCGCCTGCCGCCGGGCCGCGGGCCGGGCCGCGCAGTCCGGTGCCCAGCACGCCGTCCACGATGATTTCCGCGACGAATGGATTCTGGGCCGCCTCTTTCCAATCCTCCTGGGTGGGCAGTTCCTCCACCCGGATCTTGGCCGGCT
This sequence comes from uncultured Verrucomicrobiota bacterium, assembly GCA_964441655.1. Classification (GTDB taxonomy): domain Bacteria; phylum Verrucomicrobiota; class Kiritimatiellia; order CAIVKH01; family CAIVKH01; genus CAYTVN01. The sequence goes on from CAYTVN010000012.1 coordinate 19,357, forward strand.
TCAGTTTGGAAAAGTGCAGGGCGGCATCGCCGGTAATCTGGTTTGCGCTGCAGGCCAGCCAGACTTCCACGCCCAGTCCCATCTCCTTGAGGTAGCGTGCGGCCACGAAGGCATCTCCCCCGTTGTTGCCGCGTCCGGCGATGAGATGGATGTAGGCGCTGGCAAAACCGGAAATTTCCGTGAGTCGTCGCACCGCCGCCGCCACGCAATAGCCGGCGCGATCCATGAGGTGTTCGCCTTTGACTCCGAACTCCTCGATGGTCCGGCGTTCGATCTCCCGCATGGTGCTGGTGCTGACGAGTTTCATGGCTCGCCTCCGCGGTAGGCCTGCATACCGTCGAGCATGGCGCGCACCGCGGGTTCCAGGCCCACCATGACCGCGGCGGCCACGATACTGTGCCCGATGTTGAGGGTATCCAGGTGCGGCAGGCGCAGGATGCCGGGGAGATTTTCCAGGTTGATCCCGTGGCCGGCGTTCACCTTCAAACCCAGCCGGTGGGCCAGGCGCGCGCCCTCGATCAGTCGCTGTAGCTCCGCCTCAGCCGCGGCGCCGCGGGCATCACAAAATGTTCCGGTATGCAGTTCGATGTAGGGCACGCCCAGGCGGGCGGCGGCCTCGATCTGGCGCGGGTCCGGGGCGATAAACAGGCTGACCGCGATTCCAGCCTTCGCCATGGCCGCGGCTGTTTCGCGCAGGGCAGATTCCTGGCCGACCACATCGAGCCCGCCTTCCGTGGTTAATTCCTGACGGCGTTCCGGCACCAGGCAGGCCTCGTCCGGTTTCAGGCGCAGGGCGATGGCCAGAATCTCCGCCGCGTTGGCCATTTCCAGGTTCAGGGGCAGGACCCGCCGGGCGGACAGCGCCTGCACATCGCGATCCTGGATGTGGCGACGGTCCTCGCGCAGATGCACGGTCAGGCCGTGGGCGCCTGCGCGGGCGCAGCGCTGTGCCGCCTCCACGGGGTCGGGATAGGTGGTGCCGCGGGCCTGGCGCAGGGTGGCCACGTGATCAATGTTGACGCCGAGTTTGAGCATGATGGGTAAACGGGTGTGGTGATTCAGCTAGAAGGCATCGCTGGGCCTGCCGATTTGGTCCGGTCGGGTGCGGGGCTCCTGGTACAGCATACATTGGTTGCGGCCCTTGGCTTTGGCGGCTTTGAGCGCAGCTTGGGCGGAGATGAAAAGTTCCTTGGCGGTGAGGCCGTGATCTGGAAAGGCGGCCACACCCAGCGTGGCGGTCAGGCGCAACCCGGATCCCCCACCCTCGAAGGTGGCGCGGCGCAGACCGGCGAGGATGCGTTGGGCGACGGACAGGGCCTGCGGCGCGGTGGCGGACAGGGCGATGACAAACTGGTCGCCTTCGAAGCGCGCGATCAAATCGGCTTCGCGGGTGGTGCGTTGCAAATAGTCGGCCACCTGTTTGAGGAGTCGATCGCCGGTGGCTCGACCGTACTGGTCGTTGTAGCGGCTGAGTTGATCCATATCCAGACAGACGATGGCGGCGGGCCGGTCTTCGCGGCGGTACTGGGCGACGTATTTTTGCATGGCGGCGCCAAAATGTTTTTCCATCAGTACGCCGGTCAATTCATCCAGCAAATGTTTATAATCGGCCGAGCCAGACTCCGTCGGCCCGAGGTGCGCGGGTTGTTGGGGTTGGCTGGATGCCGCGGCGCCGGACGGCCAGGCCGGACCGGTCGTGTTCGATGCGGTGGCCAGGGCGGCTTCCGCCTTGTTGCACAGTTCCTGGGCGCGTGTTCCGTCTTCGGGATAGGAAGCCGCGCCGGCGTGCAGGGACATGGTGGCGGGCGCTCCCGAGGTCAGGCGGTACGGTGTGCGTGTCATCTCGACCAGCAGGCGCCGGACCAGGCCATCGGCGGCGGCGCGTCGGGTTTGCAGCAGAAGGGCAAATTCATGTTCCCGGTAGCGCATCACCACGTCTCGTTTGCGGATCAGGCTGCGCAGGCGCTGTTCCACGAGCCCGAACAGTTCTTCCCTCTCCTCCGTTCCGTGTTCTTCGTGCGCTTTTGTACCGGGGACGGGCGCCAGGAGAACGACGGTCATCGGTTCGGGATTGCGGTGGGCCGTGCCCAGCGCCTGCGCCACCCGCACGCGCAGCACATCGGAGGCGGGCAAATCCGACTCCGCGTGCAGGCGGCGGGTTAATCCGGCAAAGCGCAGATGGCTGATGAACAGGCAGACCACCACAAAGGTCAGGGCAGCCATTAGCAGGGCCTGTCCCAACGCCGTGAGGAGGGTGAGCGTGGTCATGTACGCACGGTCTGGCCGGCCTTGCTCAGGCCAGGGTGATACCCGTGGCCTTGTCGAAGTAGTGGGCCTTCTTCTGGGTGAAGACCAGCGACAACTCCTGGTTTACATCCACGTTGCCGCGCGCATTCACGCGGGCGATGAAGGCATGGGTTCCCGTATTCAGGTACAGGTACGTTTCCGCGCCCATGGGCTCCACCACCTCGACTCTGGCTTTGATGGTGTGCTCAGGATTCGGGTTGGACACGAAGATGGTGTCGGCGACGTCTTCCGGGCGGATGCCGAACACGATCTCCTGGCCGATCTTGGCCTGCAGTTTGGCGGCGTGGGTGTCGTCCACCCGCACGCTGAACTTGCCTTCGTTGAACCACAGGGCGCCGCCCTTCTGTTCCAGGCGACCGTTGAAAAAATTCATGGGCGGGCTGCCGATGAAGCCGGCGACAAACTGGTTCGCGGGCTGGTCATAGAGTTCGAGCGGCGGCGCAACCTGCTGGATGAAGCCGTCCTTCATGACCACGATGCGGTCACCCATCGTCATCGCT
>CAYTVN010000013.1:0-21558 GCA_964441655.1 uncultured Verrucomicrobiota bacterium
GTTGCCATTAGTCACGCGTCATGATTCCTGCTCCCCAAGTGAAGTGATTCACATGGGGAGTTTTATTTCCATCGCCTGGCTGTGCGTTGTCCTTTTGGCGGCATCCCCCGTATGGGCGGGTGAAGCATCCCCGCGCGTTTGGGAGTCTCGTGGGGCGGGTGGCGGAGGCGCCCTGTTCTCGCCGCGATTTAATCCGCATCAGCCCGGCGAACTCTTTGTGGCCTGCGACATGAGCGAGCTTTTCCGGGGCTCTGAGGATGGCGCCGCGTGGGAACTGGTGGATTTCCGACAGATCCAGGGAAATCGTGCCTGTGCGGTTCAGTTTACCAGTCTCTCAAATTTGATGTACGCGCTGGACTATTCGACCGTGGACGGACTGGATCTGCAGCGGCCGACGCGCAGTTCGGACGGCGGGCGTACCTGGCAGCCGCTGGCGGGCGATCCCACCGCGGGTGAAATGTATGGAGTGTGGGCGGATCCCGCGGCCACCAACCGGCTGCTGGTGGCGAACTACAACACACTATTCGCCTCCACCAACGGTGGGGCCTCGTTTCAAGCTGTGTATGCCACAGGTGCGGCCAACGGCCTGTTTGTAGGCGGTGCGCATTTCACGGGGCCGCTCATCGTGGTGGGCACCTCGCAGGGCCTGCTGCAATCCACCAATGGCGGGGCCAGTTTTTCCGTGTCCAGTGCGGCGGGTTTTCCGGCGGGCCAGGAGATTGTATCGCTGGCCGGGGCAACTGAACAGGGCACCACCCGGGTGTATGCCGTGACGATGGCGGTCGGAACGCTGTACGCCGGCATGCTGGTGGAAGACGTGTATGACGCCTCGGCCTATCGCGGGGTGTATCGCCTGGAGCCCGCGTCCGGTGTGTGGTCGGTGTGCACCAACGGCCTGGCTGCGGGACATCGACCGCTATTCGTTTCGTTGTGCCGCACGAATCTTCAAACCGTCTATGTGGCGGGCCAGCGCGATGATGACACGCCGGCGGTGTACCGCAGCGACAATGGCGGCGATCTCTGGCAGTTGGTGCTGACCCCGGCCAACAACGCCAATGTCCAGACCGGGTGGTGCGGCTGGCAGGGCGACCGCGACTACACCTACGATGCCTACTACGTGGGGTTTTCGGTTTCTCCGCTCGATGCCCGGCGGGCAGCGTTGACCGGCTATGGATTTCTCCATGTGACGACCAACAGCGGAGCCAGTTGGCAGGCCGCCTATGTGCAGGCGTCCGATCGCAATCCCGCGGGCGTGAGCACGCCGCGTGGCCGGGCCTATCGGGGCATCGGACTGGAAAACACCACGTGCTGGTGGATGCAGTGGGGCTCGCCGTCCAATGTAATGGCCGGGTTTTCGGACATCCGCGGCTTGCGCAGCACGGATGGTGGCCGGGCGTGGGGGTTCGGCTATACCGGGCAAACCTACAATTCCATGTATCAGTTGACTGCGTCCACCAACGGCACCTGGTACGCCGCGGTCAGCTCGGTTCACGATCTGTATCAAAGCACCTATTTGCAGGACAGCCGCATCGATGGCGGACAGGGCGAGGTTCTGTATTCCACGAACCAGGGCCAGGTCTGGCAGCGCCTGCACAATTTCACCAACGTGGTGTTTGGGGTTACGCTGGACCCGAATCACACCAGCCGGCTCTATGCGGCGGTGGTGCACAGCACGAAGGGCGGCATCTATGTTTCGAGCAATATCCATCTGGGCGTCAATTCCACCTGGAGCAAACTGGCGGTGCCGCCGCGTACCGAGGGGCACCCATATCACCTCCACGTGTTGAATGACGGGGCCCTGGTCGCGGTGTACTCGGGGCGGCGCACCGTGGCGGGGGCGTTCACCGCCAGTTCAGGCATATTCGTGAGCACCAATGGCGGGGCCAGTTGGACTGACCGCAGTTCGACCAACTTCTGGTACTGGACCAAGGACCTGGTGGTGGACCCGGCCGATCCCGGGCAGAGCAACTGGTATGTCGGTGTGTTCAGCGGGTGGGGCGGAGCGCCGAACGGCAAGGGCGGCTTGTATCGCACCGCAGACCGCGGCCTGAATTGGACCCGCATCCTGAACCGGGATCGTGTGACCTCGTGTACCTTCAGCCCACTATCCACCCAGGTGGTTTGGGTAACCACAGAGACGGAGGGGTTATGGATTTCGACCAACGCTCGCACGGCGTCTCCGACATTCACCGCTGACCTGACCTATCCATTCCGCCAGCCGGAGCGGGTGTTTGTGAATCCGTACCAGCCGCGCGAGATATGGGTGACCAGCTTCGGTCATGGCCTGCGGCGGGGCTGGCTGGCACCCGATGAGCCGCGCCTTGCCTGGTCGTTGGAGGGTGAATTTCGTTGGGCGAGCGAGCCTTTCACCCGGTATTCCCTGTGGCAGGCTGGTCAGCCCGACGGGCCCTATGACACGCTGGTCGCGGGTGACTTATCGGCGGTGGCTCCCCTGAACGTTTACACCGCGGCCCCGGGGCCATCCGCAGCCGCCTTCTTCCGCCTTCGCGCCGAGTGAGGTAGTGCGCTATAGTGAGCGCATGTCGGGCAAACGTATCGTGGTGGCGGGCGGGGGAGCCGCAGGTTTTTTCGGAGCTGTCAAAGCTGCGGAAGATGCACCCGGGGCCGAGGTCTGGCTGTTGGAAAAAAGCCCGGAATTGCTGGCCAAGGTGACGTTGTCGGGCGGCGGGCGGTGCAATGTCACCCACCACTGTTTCGAGGTCGACCGGCTGATCCAGAACTATCCGCGCGGCGGCCGTGAACTGCGGGGTCCGTTCCACCGCTTCCAGCCCCGTGACACCGTGGCGTGGTTTGAATCGCGGGGTGTAACGTTGAAGGTGGAACCGGATGGCCGCATGTTCCCGGCCTCGGATCGCTCGGCCACCATCGTCGAGGCATTGACCCAGGCAGCGCACCGGGCTGGGGTGAAGGTCCGCACCTCGTGTGGCGTGCAGGCTTTGCAGCGTCGTCCGGAAGGCGGCTTCACGCTGAAGCTGAGCGATGGCTCCACGGAAACGTGCGACAAGCTTTTGCTGGCGACGGGCGGCAACAAGAACTCGGCCGGTTACCAGCTGGCGGCATCCGTGGGTCACACCATCGTCCGACCGGTGCCATCACTTTTCACGTTTCATATCGACGACCCGACGTTGCAGGCCCTGGCCGGTGTATCCGTGCCGCAAGCCCGGGTGAGCGCGGGGCAGATGAAACTGGTCCAGAGCGGTCCCTTGCTGGTCACCCATTGGGGCTTGAGCGGGCCGGCGATTTTGAAGCTGTCCGCGTGGGGGGCACGCCGGATGGCGGATTGCGACTACCATTTTACCATCCAGGTGATGTGGCAGTCGGGTGATGCCGCGACCTGGCTGGAGGAATGGACGCGACAGCGTCAGCAGTACCCGTCGCGCGCCGTAGTGGCGGGTGGTGTGCTGGAGGCGCCCGTGCGCTTGTGGGCCTGGCTATGCCGGCGGGCGGGCGTGGAGCCGGATCGGGTGTGGAGTCGTCTGACCAAAGAGCAAGCCCTCCGCCTGGCCCGGGAAGTGTCGGCCTGCCCGCTGGACGTGGTGGGCAAGAGCACGTTTAAGGAAGAGTTTGTGACCTGTGGCGGGGTGGCACTGGACGAGATCAACTTCAAGACCATGGAAAGCAAAATATGTCCGGGTTTGCATCTGGCCGGGGAAGTGCTTGATATTGATGCCGTGACGGGTGGGTTTAATTTTCAGGCCGCATGGACCGCAGGCTGGCTGGCCGGTCAGGCGATGGCGGCGAAGTAGATAAGAAGGGGGGATGGATATGAAAGTAACGAAGCACGGGTGGGTCCTCGGGTTGCTTTTGGCGGCGGCATCGATGGCCTTCGCGCAAGGGGTGGAGAAGCCGGTCAAAGTGTCAGAAAAGAAATGGCTGGATGAGGGGAAAGGTTATCAGGAGGCACTGGAGCTGCAAAAGCAGACCGGGGCCGACATCCTGATCTATTTCGCCCAGTACTCACCTCCGGATAAGCGGGGGCTGTCCACCTGGTTTGAGCGCAAGGGGCTTCAGCATGGCCGCGTGGTGGATGCCATGAAACCCTTTATCAAGGTGAAGGTTGCGTTGCCGCTGGATAAAAAAGAGCTGCCGCTCTTTGAGAAATATCGGGTGACCTCGGGGCCCGTTCTTTATGTGGTCAAGACCAACGGCTGGCCGGCCCGCATTACGCCGTTTGATTGGCCGGGTGGCGAACCGACCTTGAAAACACCCGAGGTCTTGATCGAGGAAATCACCACGAAGAGCAGCCCCCGCGTGCCACCGGAGGGCCAGCCGGCGGGCGGATCATGAGGCGTGGTTGGATGGCGGTGATAATGAGTGCGCTGGTGACGACGACCGCATTGGCCGGGGATGCCATGGTGGTGTGGCGCGTGCCCGGCTGCTTTTATCCCGTGTTGGGCTGGCGTATGCCCGTGGCCTTGGAGTCGTCCGATTGGCGGGTGGACCGGGCGGTAACCGGGCTGGCGTCAGAAGCGTACAACTGCCATTTCTATACCCGTCTGCATTTGATTGAGCACTCGCATCCGACTCAATTGAGCCAATGGCTGGCCATACCCCGCCAAGACGGGGTGAATGTCGGCATCTTGCGTCAGGCAGGTCTGCGACGGCGCGCCGCGGGTGAGTCGGCGGACGTGGGCGACATCGTGCTGGCCGGGCGACCGCAGGGGGCCTGCGACATGGTCTACACGCATAGTGCGATCGTACGTGCGGTGGACGATGCCGGGAAAATCCGCGCCGTGCGCCAGAAATTTGATGACCGGCATCCCGTGGTGGATGTGGATTGGTCCGAGTTCCGTATGCTATATGCGGGCATGCATCCCTTTCGAACGGAAGTGTGGACCTGGTCTGAAAGCGGATCACCGCAAGTGGTCAGCCGGTGAGTGGCATTCCTTTTGATCTGCTATTGGTAAAGATGGCCGCCATGTTCGTGGTCATGGGCGCGGGCTGGTGGATGCGGCGCAGCGGCTGGGTGACGTCCGGCATGATTTCCCCGCTGAGCCGCCTGACCATCGAAGTTGCGTTCCCTTGCCTGACCGTCGATCAAATGCTCCGCACGCTGGATCGTCAGGCCATGCAGCAAAGCGTCCCTCTACTTCTGATGGGTATCGCCCTGATGCTGATCTCCGCGCTGATAGGCTGGGTGATGGCCCAGGCGCGTGGATCCGATGAGCGTCAGCGCACCACGGCCTTTCTGATCGCCGTTCCCAACTGGATATTTTTACCGTTGCCCCTGGCCCAGGCGTTGGGTGGCGAGGCCGGTGTGCGGACCATTCTGCTGCTGAATGTGCCGGCTCAACTTATGCTGTGGACCTTGAATCTGGCCATGCTGCGCGGCACGTGGGCGGGCGCCCACGGCTTGCGCAGTGTGGTGGTGAATCCCGGCCTGCTTGCCACGGTGGCGGGCATGGCCCTGGCTTTGTTTGTGCCGGGCAGCCTGGCCTGGCCCACCGAAAGTTCAGTGCCCGGCGTGGTGGTACAGGGCATGGGGTTGCTGGGTTCCCTGACCATGCCGCTTTCGCTGCTCATCACCGGGGCGCAGTTGGCCGAAACCCGGCTGGTCCAATCATCGCCAGCAACCTTGGGCCGCGTGCTGGCCGGCCGTTTGTTGGTGGCTCCCGTGTTGTGTGCGCTGGCGGTCGAATTCGGTGGCCGGCTCGCCGGGCTCGATGAACTAACCCGACTGGTTACGGTGTTGGTGTTTGCCATGCCCGTCGCGGTGAGTTGCGTGATCTTCGTGGAGCGTTACGGCGGAGACCGCGACCTGGCGTCACAGGGATTTCTCTACAGCACGCTGGCCAGCCTGCTCAGCGTGCCGCTGGTGGTCGCGCTGGTGGGATGGCTGCGGTGAAGATGTGATCTGTTATCCGTGATCCGTAGTCCGCCTATCGGATCACAGATCACGGATAACGGATCACACGCTCACCCCTTCATCCCCGTCAGCGTCACACCTTGGATGAAGTATTTCTGCGCGAAGAAGAAGATCATGACCACGGGCAAGGTCATTAAAAGTGAGCCTGCCATCATCATGCCGAAGTTGCCGCCCGCCTGCACGTTGAAGGCGTAGAGGCCGAGCGACAGCGGATACAGCCGCTGGTCGCTCAGGTAAATCAGCGGCCCCATGAAGTCGTTCCACACGCCCATGAAGGTGAAGATGGCGATGCAGGCCAGGGTGGGCTTGATCAGGGGAAGAATCACGTTCAGGTAGACCTGCCACGAGTTGCAGCCGTCAATGCGCGCCGCGTCCTCCAGATCACGCGGGATGCCCTTCATGAATTGGCGCAGCAGGAAGATGTTGAAGGCATTTCCGGTGAGGCTCATCACCCACAGCGGGGTGAGCGTGTTGTACCAGCCCAGGCTTTTGATGATCAGGAAGTAGGGGATCATGGTGACCTGGCCGGGAATCATCATGGTGGCCATCATCAGGCCGAAACTCAAATTGCGGCCGGGCCAGTGCAGGCGGGCGAAGCTGAAGGCCACGATGGAGCAGGAGAAGAGGGTGCCCGCGATATTGAGGATGACCAGGAAGACGCTGGTCCCGGCGTAGCGCCAGAAGGGAATATAGTCCAGCGCGCCCCGGTAGTTGCGTTGGACCTTGGCCCACCACGCATCCAGGGCCGAGGCCTGGCGCAGGACCAGGGTGATTTTCACTTCGCGGTCGCCGTGGGCGTATTCGGGTCCCGCGGCCTGTTCCAGCAGCGGAATCCACAGGCGGATCTTGGTGGATTCATCATCCGGGCCCAGATCCTGCAGGGTGACGATGGACCACTGAAAATTGCCCATGTTTTCCGCGCGTTTGCCTTTGAGCAGCTTGCCTTGTTTCTCGACGTAGAACTCCACCGGGTGCCAGGAGTCGTCGGGCCGCATGAAGAGTTGCAGGCGGTGCAGACGGTCCACCGGGAAGGGCAGGGTGATGGTGCGGGTCAGGCGGATTTCGCCGCCGTGCTCCGGGAATTGATAGACCAGGTCCGCGATAGGCGTCTTGCCTTCGGCGTCGTCCACCAACCGGGCCGCGGTGGTCCCTTCGATGCTCCAGAACGAGGAGAGTGGCGCGCCCGCGGTGACATCCACCTCCTGCAAGTCGTAGCTGCGCACACGCACGCCGCCAAAGCTCAGCCGCCGGTACACCTTGCGCACCGTTTCCTGCGCGAGTTCCGGTGTGATGCGCTGGCGGATGGCTTGTGTGCGTTCCGCCTCCGGTGCTTTCCATGTGGAGGCGGGCAGGACTTGCTGGAGGCGCTGAAAGATGCCCGGGGTCAACGTCTGGACCGCGGCTTCGCGCCGGGCCGTGAATTCCGGGAGGCCCAAATCCAGGCCGCCCAGCGTTTCCTCGATCACCGGGCGTGCGGCATCGTACAGTTTGCCGCGCGGCTTGGGAAAATAATGTTCGTCCAGATAGGGCGAGGCGGTCGCGGGCACCGGGCGCATGGGCAGGAAGGTGATCTGCTCACCGAACATCTCCCGGTCCACCTTGAAGCTGGTGCCGATCATCCACGCGAAGGGCAGGGAGAAGATGATGGAGCCGCCCAGCAGTAGGCCGTAGATCAGCAGCCAGCGCGCGGTGGCTTTCAGTACGCGATGCTGTTGGGCCTTGCGCGCGTGCTCGGCGTCGAAGTGATGGAGGTCGGTTAATGACATGACGTGATCTGTGATCCGTAAACCGTAATCCGGTTGCGGCGCCCGGATGACGGAAAACGGATCACGGATTATTCCTCTTCATAATGCACCCAGCGTTTCGACATCTTCATCTGGAAAGCGGTGATGCCCAGAACGATGATGAACAGGAACCAGGCCATGGCGGCGGCGTAGCCCATGTTCATGTAGCGGAAGGCGTGATTGAACAGGTGGTAGGCGAAGAACATGGTCGAGTTGACGGGTCCGCCCTGGGTCATGATGAAGGCCTGGGTGAAAATCTGGAAGGTGCCGATCAATCCCATGACCAGGTTGAAGAAGATATACGGGGTCAGCATGGGGATGGTGATGTACTTGAACTGCTGCCAGGTGTTGGCCCCGTCAATGGAGGCGGCCTCGTAGTAGCTCTGGCTGATGCCCTTGAGCCCGGCCAGCCAGATGATCATGCCGCCGCCCGCGCCCCACAACCCCATCAGAATCAATGACCACTTGCTGGTGTTTTCGTCCTGCAGCCACTGGGGCCCCGTGATGCCGACCAGATCCAGCGCGGCATTGAGCAGGCCGCTCTGTGGGTTGAAAATCCAGATCCACAAAATACTTGAGGCCACCGCCGGCACAATGCTGGGCAGATAAAACAGCGTGCGCCACAGGGCGATGCCGCGCACCTTCAGGTTAAGCAGCAGCGCGAGGCCGAGGCTGAGGCCGAGTCCGAGAGGGATGCCGACCACCATGAACAGCGTATTCCAAAGGGATTTCCAAAACAATTCGTCACCGTTGAACATGAAGGCGTAGTTGTAGAATCCGGTGAAGACGGCCGGATTCAGCACATCGAAGCGGCAGAAGCTGATCACGATGGAGAAGACCAGGGGGCCGCCGGTGAAGACGATGAACCCGAGGAGCCAGGGCGCCGCGCACAGGAGGCCGTCCTTCCATTGGTCACGGAAGAAGGAACCCTTGCTGCCTTCCAGATGAACCACGTCCGCCGCCTCGCCGGTGAACATGCCCGCGAGGTTGAAACGGGACTTCGAGGCCGCGCGGCGGGGATGCGTGTCGCTCCAGTAGGCCAGTCCGGCCACCAGGGCGATCAGCCCGCCATAGAGCCAGAAGAACCAGGTCCAGTTCCGGACGACCTTGCCCGTGGGTGGATTCAACACGAGGTCCAGGTCGCGCTGCACGATGGCCGTGTGATAATCCAGGGCGGCCTGCGGTGTTTTCTTCTGGAAGATGGCATCTTCCATGGCGGAAATCTGGCCGTTCCACAGCTTCTGGCCCACCGGCGTGACCGGCCGGTAGCGCGAGTTTTCCATGAGGCCGTTGAAGGTGCGCATGGCATCCTTGAATTTTTCCTCCAGCGCGGTGTTTTCCTCCACGTAGGTTTTAAACACCCATTCGTTCTGGGCCCGGTTGGGATACTGGCGCGGGATGAACGGGCGGCCCTGGCTCAGCGCGGTGAAATTTTCGGAAGCGCGCATGATTTCCAGCGCGCGCTGGCTGGTCAGGAAGCGGATGAGTTCCCAGGCGCCCGTTTTTTCGCGCGCGGTGGCGGGGATGGCGTAGGCCCAGCCGGCCAGCCACGAGAGGGGTTGACGTCCCTTGGCCAGTTCACGCGCCGGCATCGGCGGTGCGGTGGTGCCCAGATTGAGGTCGCGCCCGTAGAAGGCGATGTTGGGCATGACCCACACCCCGTCAATTTTCATCGCCACCTTGCCCATGACAAAGGGATCCAGTTCGCCGCCCTGGAAACTGGACTGGAAGGCGTAGACCTCCTTGGCCCCGCCCAGTGCGGCGTAGATTCGGGTCATGAACTCAAGGGCGTAGACCACGTTGGAATCGTTCAGGGTGCAGCGGCGGCCGTCCGCGCTGAGGAATTCACCGCCCGCCTGCCAGCCGTACATGTAGAGCCACGAGTTGCCGTAGTTGGGGATGAAGCCGATGGTGGTGATGCGCCCGCGTTCATCGCGCTCCGTCATCTGCACTGCCATCGTCTCCAACTCTTCCCAGGTGCGCGGGGGCTGGGCCTCACCCAGCGCGTTGGTGAAGCCATGCCGGATCAGGATGTCCTTGTTGTAGAGCAGCACCCGGTCGTCCGCGTCGGACGGAATGCCGTACAGCGCGGCTGTGCCGTCGCGGGGATTGCGGTAGACCGCCTCGTCCCAGCAGGCGGGGAAAAAGTTTTCCTGCCGGATCGGCACGATGGCGGGCTCACTGCGCCCGCCCTCCGCGCGCGGCGGTTCATCGGTGGCGCCCGGCCAGGGCGGTAGTTTGTTGGGGTTGCGTTGCCAGGCGTCCCACGCGGTGAGATCGCGCTGCACGTTTTCATCGAGGGGCGTGAAGGCGCCGCGCGAGGCCCACTCGCTGATGGCGAAGCGGTCGAAGTCAATCACATCGGGCGGCGTGCCGCCGGCCAGGCTGACCAGGAATCGGGTGGGGTCCTCGGTCTGCCCGCGGGAGGCATCCTGTCCGGAAATCACACGATAGATGGGGTAGTTGGTGTCAAGAGCGTGCCGTTCGCGGCTCAATCGCTCGAATTCGCGGATGGCGTCTTCCATGGCGCCCTGGATGGGGCCGGATCGACCCATGTAGCGGATTTCAACCGCTCCATCCTCGATCTGAATGGACCGTTGGGGTGCGAGCAGCCAGAGCGCGGTGATGATGACCGCGCCCCAGAACCCACCTTTGACCCAACCCGGCATACCCTCCAATTCTGGAGCAAGAGCGAGGGTGATGCAATGCCGTAGTCCGTCGTTGTTGGCCGCGATCACGGGGCCATGACCGGTTCTGACCGAACGATGAAAATCAGGTCCGCCATGCTTGCGCCCGGCGTAAAAAACCGTAAAGTCGTCCGGCATTGATACGGAAGGGTTTCGCTATGTGGAAACATCTGATTTTAAGCGGTGTGATGGCGATGGGCTGGGGCAGCGGCGTTGCCGCTCAGGAGACTCCAGCGGGTGCGACTGACGAGGCACCGGCGGTCGAAGAAGCCAAGCTGGACGTCGCGACGCATAATCCGGTGGTGCTCACGAGGGTGGGAGAGTTGGATGAGGCCCTGATGGATCGCCTGAAAAAGTGGGCCGAGACGTCCCTGGCGGTGCCGGTCCCGCTGGCTGAATCATTGACGGTGACGTCGGATAAACTGGCGGACGTTGTTCCGGCAGCGGCCGCGCAACTGGGTCCCGATGACGTGGGCATGGTGGTGCTGAACACCCTGGCCAGCGCCGACGAACCGAATGGAATTTTCCGTCCCGACGAACGCGTGGTGGTCATCAACGTTACAGATATGCGGGAAGGTGCGGATGAAAACATCCTGGCCTGGCGGCTGGAGCGTCAGGTTATACGCGGGATCTGCGTGCTTATGGGCTTGGAGTGGAGCCCCAACCCGGAAAGCGCCATGGCCCAATATCAGAGCCTGGAGGAATTGGATCGCATGGGCCGGAATCTGGATCCGCCGTGGCTCTTGAAGTTTCAGGAGCGGGCCAACGCCTTGGGCATTCCCCTTGATCCCGACAGCCCGGTTAACTTCTTCCGCGAGTAAAAATCATGCTCGACCTTCGTCGTATTCGTGAGCAGGAGGCCGACATCCGTCGCGCCCTCGCCGCCAAAAATGCGTCCCACGTGGACTTGGATGCCATCCTGGCCCTGGACCGGGAGCGCCGGCGTTTGTTGGCCGAGGTTGAACAGGGCAAGAGCCAGCGCAACACCGTTTCCAAAGAGATCGGTATCCGCAAGAAAAAGGGCGAGGATGTGGGCGCGGTCATGGATGAAATGCGCCAGTTGGGCGATCGCATATCCGCGCTGGATGAGCAGGTGCGAGTAACGGAAGAACAGCTGAATACGCTGTTGCTAACCGTGCCCAACGTGCCGCACCCCAGTGTTCCCGTGGGCTCGGATGCCTCTGGAAATGTGGTGGTACGCTCGTTCGGCGTTCCGCGGACATTTGATTTCAAACCCAAGCCGCACTTCGAACTCGGCGATCATCTGAAGCTGTTTGATTTTGAGCGCGCGGCTCGCATGACCGGCGCTGGTTTCCCCTTGTACCTGGGGCAGGGGGCCCGGCTGGAGCGCGCCTTGATCAATTTCATGCTCGACCTGCATATATCCGAGCATGGCTACCGCGAGATGGCGCCTCCATTTGTGGTAAACCGCGCGGCCATGACCGGCACCGGGCAGCTGCCCAAGCTAAAAGACGACATGTACCATGCCGAGGTGGATGACTTGTGGTTGATCCCGACCGCCGAAGTGCCGGTGACCAACTACTACCTGGGCGAAATTATTCCCGACCCGCTGCCCATCAAGTTTTGCGCCTATACGCCGTGTTTTCGGCGGGAGGCGGGATCGGCCGGCCGGGAGACTCGGGGCCTGATTCGGGTGCACCAGTTTGACAAGGTGGAAATGGTCAAGTTTGTCGAGCCCAGCACCTCGTACGACGAATTGGAGTCGTTGGTGAAGGATGCGGAGGATGTGTTGCAGCGGTTGGAACTTCCCTATCGGGTGCTTCAGTTGTGCAGCGGCGATATGAGCTTTGCGGCGGCCAAATGTTATGACATCGAGTTGTGGGCCCCGGGGCACAATGGCTGGCTGGAGGTATCATCCTGCAGCAACTTTGAAGATTTCCAGGCGCGTCGTGCCGGCATTCGTTATCGCAATGCGGAAGGCAAGCCAACTTTTGTGCATACGTTGAACGGATCAGGTGTGGCGCTGGCCCGCCTGGTGGTAGCTATCCTGGAAAATGGACAACAGGCGGATGGCAGCGTGCTTCTCCCCAAGGCGATTTGGCCCTACATGGGGGGGCGTGAGCGGTTGACGGTGGCGGACTAAACGGTCCGTTTACTGCGGTTCGGCCAGCCAGATCTCGCTGCGGCTCTCATCACCGGAATACCAGGTGATTCGTTTACCAGCGGTGCGCGGATCGCGATCTTCCACTTCGTTTTCCGTCAGCCGGATAATTTTCGTCCCATCCCACGCGTAGATTTCCGCATCCCATCCGCCTTCGTAACCCATCCAGGTCACCACTCCGTCGTGGATGTCCGGGCTCACATCGTCAAAACTGTTTTGCGTAAGCTTGACGGTTTTAGTCCCGTCATACAGGTAGATTTCAAAATCGTCGCCATCAAAGCTTTGCCAGACAACCTGCCCGTTCCAGATGTGCGGGCTGAAGTCATCCTCCACGCTGTCGCTAAGCTTTGTCGTCTGGCCGTTCTTCCACATGAAGATGTCCGCTTCCACCGAGGGGAATCCTTCCCAGGCAATGACCCCGTCCCATAGTACCGGCCCGACATCGTCATAGCGATTGGACGTAATCTGGATGGTTTCGTTTTTATCGGCATCGTAGAGGTAGATTTCGAAGTCGTAGCCATCCCATCCATACCAGACCATCTGGCGATTTTGCACCACGGGGGCCATGTCGTAATAGAAGTTGGTGGTGATCTGCCAGGTGCGGCCGGTTTCCCACATCATGATTTCCCATCCGAAGGGCCACCCACGCGCTTTTTGCCATGCGACCAACCCACCCCAGACGCTGGGAGCAAAATCGTTGCGTCCGTCCGCGGTGACTCGTATGACTTCACCGGTTCCCGTCCACAGATTGATTTCGGTTACGCCGGACGGGTGTCGACTGAAGTTGGTGGTGTTAAATGAATCGCCAATGAAGTTTGTTGTGACGACGCCACTATTGGTGGAGATGACCATGGTGGTGTTGGTGGAGTCTGCCAGGTTCTCAAAGTAGCGACGTCCGCTGGCATCCTGATAAGCTTTGTATTGGGCCGGAATTTCTTCGGGTTCACCCTCCCGATGGGGGACCGGCGCAAGAATCCACGACGGGGTGTCAAATTTCTTATAATTGGCGATCCAGACCACATAATTGCTTTGAGCAGATGGCTTTGCATTGGCGTTAAAATTAGCGGCCTGATCTGCCCCCATGGAAATCCGTTCGCCATCTTTGTAGCGAATCAAGTCCGTGATAGCGTTGGCAATTTCATTTGTTCCATACGATATCCAGTACAGAGCTCCATTCTCGCTGATGGTGATATCGCGATTGATCTTGGTCGGGTCGGCGATTTGTCGCGTGTTGAAATCAAGGGCTTGGGCGGGTTCAGGAGCGCCCGCACAAAAACATGCCCAGAGTGCGGCAAAGCACTTGAGTAAAACCCATCGGCGCGGTGCGCCGCAAAAAAATGGTCGCCCGATCAACATGATATGATTGTGTGACATGAGAGAGCTAGATGTCCCCCAGTCCCACAATAGGGTCGGATACTACGCAAGTGCCCGAATCTAGGCAACTAGAGAAAACCAGAAAAGCATACCGGAAGGATGCGATCAGAGTTGCGGATTCGCCGCGGCTGTGGCGTCTGCTGCGATGGGTGTCGTCGTCTGAGCCCGCAGAGCCCGATTGGATGCATTACCGATAGGCCAGTCGGGGCCCCATTCGTGCTCTTCGCTCCAGTAATGCTGAGGTTTGGCTGTTTTCATGCGCGCAT
The DNA here is from genome assembly GCA_964441655.1 of uncultured Verrucomicrobiota bacterium. GTDB lineage: Bacteria > Verrucomicrobiota > Kiritimatiellia > CAIVKH01 > CAIVKH01 > CAYTVN01. The sequence goes on from CAYTVN010000013.1 coordinate 14,121, forward strand.
CCACGAGTCGGGGATCAAGTTTTTCCTCCAGTGAACCTTGCATCTGGGCGAGGTCCCGCCCCATGCGTTCGATGGATTTCAGGGTGGCATTGACCATGATTCGGTCAAAGGCAACCTTCATGCGCACAATGTTCTGTTCCTTCTCGATGCTGGTCCGATCAATGGTTTTTGCCATTTCATGAGCCCACCAGACCGGTACGTGTTTGCCCCACTCGGTTTCGAGTTCAACGCCTCCGAATCGTGATTGCAGCGCGATTTGGCCGGCCAGCTTCATGTCGTAGAGAATGGATGTGGCGTAACTGGCCGATTCGGGATTGGGCGTCAACACCATCATTTCCCAGGAGCCTTCGTCAGGCGCCAGGTGACCCTTGATAATAACGGCCTGGACGTGAGTCCGGAGCTGGGGCGGAACAACCCGCCGGGGATCCGGGAAGACAGCGGTGTAATACAGGGGTCGCTCAATTATTGACCCGGCCAGAGGCAGAATGTTGCCGGAAAGCACAGACTCCAGCAGTTCCTGCTGCGAGTTGACGACGTTTTCATCGGCAAAAACAAGGATGTCTCTTCCGAGGAAGGCGATGGCGCTACCTCCTGCATTCCAAAGACTTCCATCGATCTGGTGCCGAAAAAAGCCGTCGCGGTGGAATCCGCGTTTACGTTGGCCCAGGGGGAAGCCCCCGATGATGTGAGCCGCCACATTTTCGACGCGGTTATCGCTGTTCATGTGATAGGTGACGATCATGGCCGCCACTTCGCCCAGGTTCATGGCCGGATCTTCTGCCATTCCCTTGGCTATCACACTGCGCAGTTTGGCCAACAGATCAGGATCGCCACCGAAAACAGCCTCCAAGTAGCCCTGATCCATGGCTTCGGTGGCGGGAGCCTCGCCTATGGTGCCGCCGTTTTCGATCAGATAGCGAACCTCGGTCTTCCATTCCTTGGCCGTGTGATAGAGCCGTTTGGCCCGGAACGCGGCAAAGCAGCCAAAGGCGATGCCAGCCACCAGCACCACCGACAGCCCCGTCCATATCGCACCGCGTTTGGTCATAAGCTAAATGCTCCCTCCTTTGACTGATACCCCGTGGGGTCATGCCCGACAAGGGTTTTTTGTTCGTTTTTGGCTGGGGTTGCTCTGTGACAAGATTCCTGTCCACCGATGTTTGCGCTTGCCGCCTTTGCGGGGTTGCATCATTGTTTCACGAAATCGGGCGTGGGAATAGAAAGGAGATACCTGTGAAGTTTTGTTTGAACATGCTGGTGGTCGGTTTTGTGGTGGTCTTCGCGGCGGGTTGCTCGTCACCGGCCAAGAAAATCAAAGATGTGCGTTTGGGCATGACCCCGGAAGAGGTGTTGGATGTCATGGATAACCCCACGACGATCCGCGCCGCCAAGGTCTACGAAGACGGTCAGACCCAGCAAATCTGGGAATACCGCCAGACGTTTGCCTTGGAACCCCGCGATTTCTGGATCTTCCTGGAAAACGACAAGGTTGTGCAGTGGGGATTCCCTGGTGACTTTGCCGGAAAGTCGGGTCAAAAAGTTCCCGTGGACGAATACAAGGCCGTCCGGCAGACGCGCTAGCGGTGATTGGCTTCAGGTGAAGGCTGGCCCGGAGTGTACCGTCCCTCCGGTCCGATCCCGCTGATTCAGCTTACGCTCCACGATGGGGAACATGCGTGTTAAGAGTTTTTCAGGTCGCTGATATGAAGATGACGACACGGCCAAGGCACGCTGTTGGCATGGTCATCTTGGCTTGCGCCCTGTTCCCGCTGCACGCATCGGCCCAAGTGCTTCGTGTGGGCCCCTTCGATTTCACGGCCAAGGGCCGGGTGGGCGCAGTCTGGTCGGATAATATCGAATCGCAGCGCCCGTCCGAACAAACGGCTGAACCCGTGGATTACTATGGCTACTACGGGCTGGATTTGAAATCGGATGCCGAGTTGAGCGGGGAAGGCCGAGTTACCTTTGATACCGGCTTTACCGTTGAAAAACACGTGGTGCGTGACGATTTGGACAATTCGGATTCCCCGCTTGGATATTTCAGGGCCGAGGCCAGAAAGAAAGTACGGCGACTCGACCTGGACGCATTTTACAGTTGGGAGCGAACGTCTGCTTCCGCAGATATTGTAATCCCGGGAGTGAGCGGAAAAACGCGCAATCCACAAGAAACGCGGGAATATGGATGGGGCGGTGTGTGGAGCGGCTACCGGGTAAACCTGGGCGCGGACTATGACATGCTCCAAGACCGCTACGAGAAGGAGGAGTTCAAGGATGGCGATAAAAACACCGAAACGCTGACCTATCTTGCCTCCTGGCGGGCTATAAAACAGGTCAATCTTGAGTACGAAGTGGAATACACACGCGAAGAGGAGGTCAATGATCCTGACGCCAGCAGCGAGTGGGAGGCCACCGAGACGTTCCGCTTCAACTTCGATGAACTCCTGAATTTGTGGCGACATCCCAAGGTTACCTTCTCGATTGGAGTCGAGCGCGAGGATGAGCGGGATAAAAAGGGCGAGTGGGAGCCTATCTACGAGATTGCGGTGTCGGACAACTGGGATATCTCATCCCGCCTCAAGTTGAACTATCGTGCGAGCTATACGTACGAAGACAACTATGAGGAAGACGATATATCCTTCACCTATGACGTGGCCATGGAACACCAAATCAATTCCCGCACGTTGCAGCGATTGAGCCTTAACCGCGAACCCCGCCGGACCTTTGGATCTACCGCCGATTCGGATACCACGACCTGGCGTTATGGCATTGCTTTCGGTGATTTTCTTATCCCCAATTTAACCCTCAGCGGCGAAGTCAGCTACGAGATAACCGTGCCGCTGGATGCTGAGGAATCCCATGTTTGGGGCTACACCGCAAAGCTCTCGCATGATCGCGAAGTCACCTCGCGGCTGCGCCGGACCTGGGTGTATATATATGACGCCGAGGACAGCGATCTGGAGAGCGAATGGCTGATAGAGAATCGCGTGGAATTGAACTACGTCTATGATTTCTAATCGCACAGGTCGGTACCGTACCGCGCTATGTCTGGCTGCCTGCGTCATCTTTCTGCAGATGCTTCCGGCGCGGGCAGAAAATGTGGCGCGTCCGATCATGGCGGGCGACCGGTTGCGCGTTAACATCGCGGAGGCGGCCGATATGAGCCGCATTTACCCGGTGGCGGGCGACGGAAGTCTGGATTTGGGGTTGCTGGGCCGGGTGAACGTAGAAGGGTTGACCCCGGAAGAGGCTTCCAGCCGCATCGAGAGCATGCTGGAAGCGCGCTACTTCAAGAAGGCCACCGTTTCGCTGGAGGTGGCTGAATTCGTCGAAGGATCCCTGCTGGTGCTGGGCGCGGTGGGGACGCCAGGTGAGGTGCCTTTTCGCGGCGATGAAATCGTCACGCTGGTTGAAATCATCGGCCGGAGCGGCGGGCTGCTGCCCACGGCCGATGGCAAGAATGTGCGTATCCTGCGCTGGAAATCCGGCGGCGGCATGGAGCGCCAGATTATCAATGTGGATGTGAAGCACATCCTGGACACCCTTGACTTCAGCAACGATCAATTCCTGCGTCCACGCGACATCATCATGGTCCCCACGCTGGGCTCGGGCCAGGGTTCCGGCGAGTTCTTGGCCCTCGGCCAATTTGGTGAGCCGGGTTTTCATCCGCACACCGAGGGCATGGATATGATCCGCGCCATTGCCAAGGCCGGCGGGATGGGGCGGGAGGGCAAGATGGATGCGTGTCGGCTCTTGCGCCCCGACGGATCGGGTAATTACCGCGTCATTCCGGTGGATCTCACCCGCCTGTTCGGGCAGGCAGACATGACCATGAACATGAAGGTTGAGGCGGGAGACATTATTTTTGTTCCCACGATTGATCAGTCTTCGGGTGGTAAAGTTTATCTGTTGGGGGAAGTCACCAGTCCCGGTTTGCTCACCATTCCCCTCGACCGGGAGACGACCCTGGCTCGCACCTTGCTGTCCGGTGGTGGCTTTACCAAATTTGCCAACACCTCGCGGGTCCGCGTCCAGCGCACGGGGCCTGACGGCAAGCGTCAGACCATGGAAGTTGATGTGGCCCGCATCCTGAAGACCGGGAATTTTGACGAGGATGTCCCCCTGCGCAATGAAGATGTGATCATCGTACCCGAGCGCGTGCTTTTTTAGGATCTCGCATGAAGAACATGATCGAACCGCCAGCGTCTGTTCTGTCTCCGGCATCGGCCGCGTCTCGTGATCCGGCGTCGCCGCCTCCCGCGCTGCCGAAATCCGGGGTGAATGTCGCGGATCTCAAGCAGTATTTTCATATTGTCGTGAAGCGCATATGGCTGGTGGCCCTGTGCTTCGTCATTGCGCTGGCCGTCACCGTGGTCAATCTGTCGCGAGAGGTCCCGGTTTACCGCGCCAATGCCACCCTTCTTTTAAGCAGCGGCCTTCCCCTGCCTCAGCAGGTGCGTCAGGAAGAGCAAACCGTGCAGGGCGATTATGTTGAAACCCAGACCCGCATCATCCAGTCCGGCGCCATCATCTCGCGGGCGCGCGAGAAGATGAATCGCCCCACGGACGAAATTTCGAGCAAGCTGGTCAAGATCAAGGCGGGGCCGATCGGAAAATCGGCCATGATATCGGTTATCGTGGACTCCCTGGAGGCACAGTTTGCCGCCGAATTTGCCAACGCCATCTGCGAGGCCTACCTGGAGTTCAAGGCCGAGGAGCGCATGCAGACATCGCAGTCCACGGTGATCAGCCTGACCCAGCAGGCCAATCGTTTGCGGGAGGATTTGAAGCGAGGGGAAGACCGGTTGCTGACCTTCAAAAAAGAAAACAGCATGGTGGCCATCACCGAGCGCGGCAATATCGCCGAGCAAACCATGGCGGGCTTGTATGTCCGGGCGGCCGGGTATCGGACCGAACGCATGATCTATCAAGCCCAGCAACCCATGCTTGCCCAGGCCTCGGATGAAATCGTCCTGCAGACGCTGGCTTCGCCCATGGCGGGGTTGGGGAGCATGATGCAGTCTCCGCTGGCCATGAGCGCGGGTTCGTCCGCCTACACCGGTCGGGTGGTGCTCAGCCAGGGTCCGGAATCGCTGCTGGATCGGGGCGTGGTCGAAAAGCCCGGATGGGAGGGGTTGAAGCGAAATAAAGCCCTGCTGGAAGCCCGCCTCGCAGAAGCCCGGCTGACTTATCGGGATGAACATCCCAAGGTGCAGGAATTGCTGCGCGAGATCCGTGAGTCCCAATTGGCGATTGATCAGGAAGTGCAGTTCGCCATGCAGGCCTTCTATTCTCAGTTGGAGTCGCTCAAGCTGAAGGAACTGGCTGTCAACCGGGCGCAGGCGGACTGGGAGGCGGAGGCGACCGAAACGTCACGCAAAGCTGACGAATATGCGAACTTGCAGCGGGAAGTGGGGCGCCTGCGGAGCTTGTATGACCTGGTGTTCTCCCGCTTGAAAGAGGTGGATATCTCCATTGGAATTGAGCCGGAAACCATTCGCTTGATGGAGCGAGCCGTCCCGCCGGGAGCTCCGACCACGCCCCGCCGCATGCAGAGCATCTTCATGGCTGCGCTGATCGGCTTGGGCATTGGCATTGGTTTGGTGTTTGGCCTGGAGTTCATTGATGATTCGATTCGCTATCCGGAAGAGGTGTCCACCTACCTCAATCTGCCCTTCCTCGGTGTGATTCCCGCTGCGAACTGGGATCCCGACGATCTTCACACACACTTGTTAACAAACATGGATCAGAAGAGCGGGCTTTCGGAAGCCTATCGGAATGTGCGCTCGGCCCTGCTCTTTTCCTCCGGGTCCCAGGCGCCTCGCACCATTGCCCTGACCTCTGCCGTCCCTAAAGAGGGGAAGACCACCACCTCGCTGAATATATCGGTCAGCTTGGCTCAGGCCGGGTTGCGGGTATTGCTGGTGGATGGCGACATGCGGCGCGGCGAGGTGCATAAGTTTTTCGGCTTGGAAGGCGGGCGTGGTTTGTCGGATGTGCTGGCCGGCCAGGCCAAGCCGGAATCGGTCATCCAGCGCACCGGCTTGCCCAACTTGGACCTGGTGGCCACGGGTCCGTTCCCCACCAACCCCGCCGAACTCATCCTCCGCAATGAATTCAATGCCTTCGTGGATTATGCGCGGCGCACCTACGACCGCATCATCTTTGACTGCCCGCCCATCATGGCGGTTTCAGAAGCCAGCATCCTTGCCTCCATGGTGGATGGTGTGGTGATGGTGGTGTGGGCTGGCCAGACGTCGCGTAAACTGGCCCAATTATCGCTCCAGTTGTTACGGCAGCGGGGGGCCCGCATGCTGGGCTGTGTGTTGAACAATCTGGAGTTCGGCCGGGTGGGATACTACTATTATTCCACGTATTACGGGTACTACGACTACGATTACCGGTACGACCGTCCGAATGCTTCGCGTAAGCCAGCCGTATAGCGGTGGGCGCGAGGGTGGGTTCAACAGGTTATGATATTTCATCGCGGTCAGTCTATTTCCTGGCGACGCACGGTGTTGCTGACCGCAGATGTATTATCCATTGCGGCCTCCATCATCCTTTCCGCCACCCTCCGCATGTCACCCGCTGAAGGGTGGGATTATTGCCTTCAGCACTGGCCTTCCCTGGGCGGTTCGTTGCTGGTTTTCCTTGTGGTTTTCTATGCCTCAGGCATGTACGAGCGGCAGGCGCTCACCCGGAAGGAAGCCTCGTACCTGTTGCCGTTGGTTGCCACCGCGGTGAGCCTGGTGTTGATCGTGTTGATCTTCTACGCCCGCTTTCAGCTCAACATCGGGCGCGGCATTCTTATTCTGGCCGGTTTGTTTGTTTTCGTAGGCAGTTGGGGCATGCGCTATCTGTACCGCCAGATTGTGCGCTCCGGGTTCCTGTCCAAAAACACCCTGATCGTGGGCGAGGGCAAGGAGGTGGAGGATGTGCTGCACTTGCTCACCCACACCGCCGACTCCGGACTGCGCGTCCTGGGCGTGGTCTCCACCCGCCGCCTGCCCGCCGGAACCTTTCTGGGTCCGGTCCCGGTGGTCGGCATGGTGGACAAACTGCGCGAGTTCGTGGATGCGCTGGATGTGGAAACCCTGATTGTGGCCACCTCGGTTTCCCGCGAATCGTCGGTGCTTCGCCTGTTGCGTCCGCTGCGCTGCTCGGGTACCGAGGTCATGGATTTTGTAACCCTGCACGAGGTGCTGGCCCAGGAAATTCCCCTGGATCACATCAACGACGAATGGCTGATGAATGCGGCCATGAACAGTTCGGTGATCCACATCCGCAAAATCAAGCGCATCATGGATTTTACCATGGCGCTGATCGGGTTGATTCTGACCGCCCCCATCTTTTTGCTGGCCATGCTGTTGGTGAAACTCGATTCGCCCGGGCCCGCCCTCTATCGCCAGCGCCGCAGCGGGCTGGATGGCCGCACGTACAC
>CAYTVN010000014.1:0-20741 GCA_964441655.1 uncultured Verrucomicrobiota bacterium
GAACGATCCCAATACCTCCTCGCCCTATGCCCCGGGCAGTCCCTACGCGAGCCGCAACTACTGGGCGGTCACCCCCAAGATGGGCGCGGGCAACAGCGAGAGCAGCGCGCTCTCCGAGTTCAGCAACTTCGTGGCCCGATGCGACACCTACACGGGCAGCGTGGGCCGCATCAACGTCATGCTGGACGGCGTGTTCAACCACAGCTCGTGGGACGCCGTAATGGGCCAGGGCGGGGTGGATCTCGGCTTCACCGCCGATCCCAACGCGCGCATCGGCACCACGCGACCGGGCTGGTATGCGAACCTGACCGATTACGGCTCCCCCGGCACCACCTACGCCAGCGCGTGGGACAACGACTTCGCCACCGCCCCGGATCGCGGCGATTTCGGCAAGTGGAACGACGTGACCGAATTCTATTTCGGCAAATATTCCGCCCTGGTGCGGCACAACCCCGACAACAACGGCGACTACCTGAACGAGGACGACGTCTTTGACTTCGCCGGCATGAGCACCAACACCATGGACCTGTGGAAATACTTCGCCTATTACCCCGAGTACTGGCTGAAGAAGACCGGCTACTCCGGCACCAACCACTGGGTGGCCGCGCAGGACGAACTGGGCATCGACGCCCTGCGTTGCGATTTCGGCCAGGGCCTGCCCCCGCAGATGTGGGAGTACATCATCAACCGCACCCGGTCAAAGAAGTGGAACTTCGTGTTCATGGCGGAGACGCTGGACGGCGGCAAGCCGGGCTATCGCTCCAACCGTCACTTCGACCTGCTGAACGAGAGCATGGTGTTCCAGTTCACCCAGGCGAAGATCAACGACTCGGCCCAACTGGCCTCCGCCTTCCAATCCCGCAACACCACCTACAACGGCGGGGCCATCCTGCTCAACCTAACCTCGCACGACGAGGTCATGCCGGACAACGATCCGTGGATCACCGCCTCCCGCTACGCCGCGGTCTCCATGCTGCCCGGGTTGCCCATGGTGTTTTACGGCCAGGAAAAGGGCATCGGCCTGTTCAACGCCGGCGATCCCAACGCCGCGCTGGATGGTTTCGCGGACCACGAGCTGAACTTCGGCAAGTACGTGCCGCACTTCAAGCGCTGGAATCAGTTGCAGGTGTGGACCAACACTCCGCCCTTTAGTACCGGACTCGACCAGTGGTACGGGCGCGTCAACTGGGCCCGCCTGAACAGCCCGGCCCTGCGCAGTCCCAATAATTACATCCTCAACACCACGGGCGGCGGCACGGACTCGCGCATCTTCGCGGTGGCCAAGTGGGAGCAGAACGGGGCCGGACCGGACAGCAACGACGTAGTGCTGGCCTTCAGTCGCTTCATGGAGCATGGCGGTGGACACAGCCTGGCCGCCAACACCTTCAACCTGCAGGGCGCATGGAGCCAGCTCGGCCTGGACACAGGCAAGCTCTATACGGTGCGCAATCTGGCCTCCAGCGACGCCTTCGCGCTGTTCACCAATGGCTGGCCGAAGACCGGCGCCGACCTCTACCAGAACGGCATCTACGTGTCCCTGCCCGTGGACACCAGCGGACCCATCGCAGGCGACGGCACCATCGTGCAGTACCTGAAGCTGGTGACGGTGGCCGCATCCACCAATGCCGCGCCCGTCATCAGCCTGCCCGGCCCGCACATTCTGGCCCTCGGCTCCAGCACCAGCTTCCCCGTGACGGTGAGCGATGCCAACGGGAATGCGGTCACCACCAACTTTGTGAGCGGACCCGCGGGCGCCACTTTCAGCGGCGGCCTCTTCAGCTGGACCGCCACCCCCACCAACTTCGTCAACACCACCAACTGGATCGTATTTACGGCGGATGACGGGCAAGGCGCCACCAACAGCGTGGTCACCAACGTCACCTCCATCACGGTGCCCTTCGACTTCGACAGCGATGGCTTGGGCGATGACTGGGAAATCGGCTATTACGCCACCCTGACCAATGGGCCGACAGGCGACACCGACGACGATTTTGTGTCCAACGGCGACGAGTACATCGCGGGCACCGGACCGCTGGCTTCCAACAGCTTCTTCCGCGTGCAAGCCATGGTCCAGGCCAGCGGCACCAATCGCCTCATCACCGTGCCCACGGTGGGGGGCCGGCTCTACAAGGCGTGGTTTGCCGACCAGGCCTACAGCAACCAGGCCGCCTGGACGGCCTTCGGCAATACCAACGACAGCTTCGGCACCTGGCTGGAAACGAATCCCGCCGGCGGCACCCGGAGCTTCGTGGACGATCAGACGACGAACTCCACCTTCGGCTCGCCGGCTTCGGGCCAGCGTTCCTACCGGGTTACGGTGGAACATCCTTAAAGCGGGCTCGCCACGGAATACCTCAACCCGACCTTGCCCACGCCCAACCGGGCGCGTAGCATGAAGGGCGAATGACCAACTCCTTTTCAACCATCGGCGGAAACACCTCCATCTGGGTGGCGTTCCTGGCTTGGTTGGTTGCGCAATCGGTCAAGTTCATCCGTCACGGCCTGGTGCACCACGAGATGGACTTTCGTTTTTTTGTCAGCACCGGCGGGATGCCCAGCGCACACTCTGCGGCGGTCAGCGCCATGGCCACTTCCATCGGAATCCGCACGGGGTGGGACAGCCCGGCTTTTGCCGTGGCCAGCATCTTTGCCCTGGTGGTGATGTTTGATGCCCAGAGCGTGCGCCGGGCCGCCGGCCAGCAGGCCCGCATCCTGAACCAGATCGTGGCCGAATTGTTCAAGGAACATCACCTGTCCAAGAACAAGCTGGCTGAACTGCTGGGGCACACCCGCCTCGAAGTCGGCGCCGGCCTCCTGCTCGGCGTGGTCATGGCCCTGCTGGTCCATCACATTTAAACTCGGGAGGGATGGCATCGGCGCGCCTCGCGACGTGCCGTCCGGCCACCCCGCGATTCCCGGTCCGAACCGAAACGGATTCGGCCCCACCCCACCCCCGGCCGAACACCGCTCTTGACCATTTTTATGGTTCCGCTACTTTTGAGATTATGTCTCAAAAAGGAAATGACGGCGAGGCGGGCATTCTGGACCGGCTGCGGGCCGCGGGCTGCCGGATCACGCCGCCCCGGCGGGCCGTGCTGGAGGTTTTTTCCGCGGGGGAATGCCACCTCAGCCCGGACGACGTGTTGACCCGGGCGCGCCGCCTGCATCCCGGCGTGGGCCGGGCCACGGTGTACCGCACCCTCGAATTACTGACCAAGCTGGGCATCACCCGCCCCCTTTACGGCAAGGATGGGCGCCCCTGCTTTACCCGCATCGAACACGGTCACCAACATGTGGTCTGCTCGCGATGCGATCGCGTGGTGGAACTGGATTCCACCCCCTTCGCCCGGCTGGCCCGCCAGGTGGCCCGCCGCACTGGATTTGCTGTGCAAAGCCAATTGCTGGAATTCTATGGCCTGTGCCGGAAATGCCAGCGCACCGGGGCCTGAATCATGAAATACCTGCTCCTTCTGTTCCTCCTGCTGAGCGGCCTGCACCAGGCCGCCGCTTCCAGCCCCGCCCCGTTGCGCGTGGTGGCCACCACCACCCTCGTGGGCGACGTGGTCAAGACCATCGGCGGGCCGGGAATTGACCTGTCGGTCCTGCTGGGCACCGGGCTGGATCCACATACCTTCGAACCCTCGCCGCGCGATGCCGCCGCGGTGGCGCGCGCCCAGGTGCTGTTCATCAATGGCGCGGGCCTGGAAACCTTTCTGGAATCCCTGCTCACCGCCAACACCCGCGGCGTCACCCTGGTCGTGGATCTGAGCAAGGAACTGCCGCTGGTCAAGCGCAAGGAGGCAGAGGAGCACCACGAGGAGCACGCCGGCGAACACCACCACGACCACGGTGAATTCGATCCGCATGTGTGGCTGGATCCGAACCTCGTGATGGGCTGGACCAAAACCATCGCCCGCGTGCTGACCGACCGCGACCCGGAGCGTGCCGATCTCTACCGGCAACGCGCAGAAGCCTACCTCGCCCAGCTGGAGGAGTTGGACCGTTGGATCAAGGCCGAAGTGCAATCCGTGCCCGCCACCCATCGACGGCTGGTCACCGACCACGATGAGTTCGGATACTTTGCGGACCGCTACGGGTTCACCGTCACCGGCGCCCTGCTGCCCAATGTAACCACGGCCGCGGAAACCTCGGCCCGGGAGATGGCTGACCTGGAGATGCGCATCAATTCCACCGGCACGCGGGTGCTGGTGATTGGCCAGGGCATGAACCCCAGCCTGGCCCAGCGGGTGGCCCACGACACCGGCCTGCAGCTGGTCACGCTCTACACCGGCTCACTCAGTGAACCAGGCGGCCCGGCCGCAACCTATCTGGATTACATGCGACACAACGTGACCGCGCTGATCAGCGCCATGAAGCAGAACGCCCCGTGAACGATCCCGCCCCCATCGAACCGGTATTTTTCCGGCACGTGCCGCACCAGCCGGGCACGCCCGCACTGGAGGTGGACCAGGTGTGCGTCCGTTATCAAAACCGCGTCGCCCTGGATCATCTGCAATTGTGTGTCCACGCTGGCGAGCGGGTGGCCGTGGTCGGCCCCAACGGAGCGGGAAAATCCACCCTGTTCAAGGTGGCCTCGGGCCTGCTGAATCCAAACGAGGGCGAGGTTCGCGTTTTCGGCGCCCCACCCCGCCAGCACGCCTGTATCGCCTATGTGGTGCAGCGCAGCGAAGTGGACTGGTCCTTCCCGGTCAGCGTCTTCGATGTGGTCCTGATGGGTCGGATTCGGGAGATGGGTTTTTTCCACCGCTCTAGTGCAGCCGATCGCGCTTTTGTACGGGGCTGCCTGGAGCGGGTAGGCCTGCAGGATCTGGCCACGCGCCAGATCAGCGAGCTATCCGGCGGGCAGCAACAACGCATGTTCATCGCGCGCGCCCTGGCCCAGCAGGCCGAACTGATGTTGCTGGACGAACCGTTTACCGGCCTCGATATGACCACCCAGGAGGGCATCCTGAGCCTGCTCGATGAATTAAGCCGGAGCCGGGTGACCGTGCTGGTGGCCACGCACGATCTGGACCTGGCGGCGCGCCACTTTGATCGCGTACTGCTGCTCAATCATCGCGCCGTCGCCTATGGGCCGTCCGCCGAAGTGTTCACCTCCGCCCATTTGATCACCACCTTTGGCGGCCACGCCCACTCCATTCCGACCCGCGACGGGCTCATCATGATCAGCGACTCCTGCTGCTCGGGAGGACGCACCGATGCTTGACCTGTTGCTGGACCCCCTGGCCTATCCATTCATGGTTCGCGCCCTGATCGCCGTGGTGCTGGTGGGCGCGGTCTGCGGTCTGCTCGGCACCTACGTGGTGTTGCGCGGGCTGGCCTTTCTAGGCGATGCCCTGGCCCACGCCATCCTGCCCGGAGTCGCGGTTGGATACCTGGTCGGCGGCGGCGCGCGCGGCGCCCTCTTCTGGTGGGGACTGGGCACGGCGGTACTGGCTTCGCTGGGCATCGGCGCGGTCAGCCGCGGGGCCCGCCTCAAGGAAGACACCGCCATCGGCATCATCTTTGCCGGCATGTTCGCACTCGGCATTGCCCTGGTCTCCACCATGCGCAGTTACGCGGTGGACCTTAGCCACCTGCTGTTTGGCAATGTGCTGGGCGTGGGCCCGGCCGACTTGTGGCGCGTGGGCATTTTCTGCGCGCTCGTGGTCATCGTGCTCATCGTGCTCTACAAGGAATTCCTGGTGCTCTCGTTCGACCCCATCCTGGCCGCCACCCTGCGTATGCCGGTAACCCTGCTGCATCACGTCATGCTGCTGCTGCTGGCCGTGGCCGTGGTGGTGTCCATGCAGACCGTGGGCGTGGCCCTCATGATTGCCATGCTGGTGACCCCGGCCGCCACCGCCCTGCTGCTCACCCGGCGCCTGCTGCGCATGATGATGTTGTCTTCCGGCCTGGGCGCGTTCTCCGGCGTGGTCGGGCTGTACCTGTCCTATTATCAGGGCATGGCGCCCGGCCCCGCCGTCGTCCTGGTGGCCACCGGCCTGTTTATCCTCGCCTTCCTTTTCAGCCCGCACCGCGGCCTGCTCCGGCGCGGAACCCGGAACTGAACCCGCGATGGAACCCGCAACAATCGCCTTGCGCCGTGGGGCCAACAGGGAAATCATGGCCCCATGAGCGATCCGCATACCTTTGCCGCCGTGCCCATGAAAACCGTGGGGCCTCTGCTGCTGGCCGGACCGGAGGTGGAGGGCGAGGTTTACGTCCCCCTCGCCACCTACGAATCCCCGCTGTGGCCCTCCGTGGACCGCGGGGCCCGGGTGACCCGGGCCTGCGGCGGACTCAAGGCGGTGGTGGTGGATGAGCGCATGACGCGTTCCGTGGTAGTGCAGGCCCCGGGCGCCGTGGAGGCGGCGGGCGTGGCCCAGGCCCTGCCCCTGCGCAAGGCTGAACTGCAGGACGCGGTGGCCACCACCAGCCGGTTCGCCCAATTGAAGGACGTGCACACCCAGGTGGCGGGCAACCTGCTCTACATCCGCTTCGAATTGTCCACCGGCGACGCCTCCGGTCATAACATGGTGACCAAGGCGGCCGATGCTCTGATGAAGTGGCTGTTGCACGAGTACCCGCTGCTCACCTACATCTCCATCTCCGGCAACTACTGCACCGACAAGAAAGTGTCGGCGGTCAACGGCATCCTGGGCCGCGGCCGCTACGTGGTGACGGAGGCTGTGATCGAGCGCGCGCTGTGCGCCAAGTTGCTGCGCACCACCCCCGAAAAAATGGCCGAGATCAACCTGAAGAAAAATCTGATCGGCACCATGCTGGCGGGCGGCCTGCGCAGCGCCAATGCCCACTTTGCCAACATGCTGCTGGCCTTCTACCTGGCCACCGGACAGGACGCGGCCAACATCGTGGAAGGCTCGCAGGGATTTGTGCACAGCGAAGTCACCCCGGAAGGCCACCTGTATTTTTCCTGCACCCTGCCCCACCTGATTGTGGGTACCATCGGCAACGGCAAGGATCTGGGTTTCGTGCGCGATAACCTGGATAAAATGGGCTGCCTGGCCGAACGCCCGCCCGGCGCGAACGCACGCCGACTGGCCTCCATCTGCGCGGCCACCGTCTGGTGCGGCGAAATCTCCCTGCTGGCGGCCCAGACCAATCCCGGCGAATTGATGCGGGCACATCTGTCGCTGGAGAGGAAGAAGTGATCGATGACCAGTAATCAGTGATCAGCGGGAGGGACCGAATCCGCCCGGCGGTTTGGTCCGGATAATGGCCTATAATTGCGATGAAAAAGAAATCCACCCAATCCGACGCCACCAACAACCGGAAGGTTGAACACATACGCGTCATTAACCGGGACGCGGGAGTGGACCGTCGCAAATTTTATTTCGACGACATCCGCCTGCGCCATCGCGCCCTGCCTGAGATCAACCTGGAGGAGGTCGACACCTCAACCACGTTCCTGGGCAGGAAGCTGAGCTTTCCGCTGCTGATCTCCTGCATGACCGGCGGCGACCACAGCCTGGTCCGCCGGATCAACCGCCACCTGGCCGAAGCGGCCGAAGCGTGCGGAGTGGCCATGGGCGTGGGTTCCCAGCGGGTCATGTTCAAGACCTCCAAGGCCCGCGAAAGTTTTGCCCTGCGTCGGCAGGCGCCCACCGCGCTGCTGTTCGGCAACCTGGGCGCAGTCCAACTCAACCACGGTTTCGGCCTCCAGGAATGCCGGGCTGCGGTGGAGGTGCTGGAAGCGGATGCATTGGTGTTGCACCTGAATCCCCTGCAGGAAGCGGTACAGCCGGAGGGCGACACGTGCTTTGCCGGACTGGCGGACAAGATCGGCGCCATCGCGCAAGCCCTTCCCAAGCCGGTCATCGTCAAGGAAGTCGGCGCGGGCCTCTCCGTGGAGGACGTACAATTGCTGCTGCCCCGCGGGGTGCGCATGTTTGATGTGGCGGGCAGCGGCGGCACCTCGTGGAGCCGCATCGAACATCATCGCCAGGTCGGACGGGCGCGGAATGACCTCGGACTGCTTTTCCAGGATTGGGGTCTGCCAACCCCGCGCGCCCTGTGGGAATTGCGCGGGTGCCGACCGGAAGCCACACTGATCGCCTCCGGCGGGGTGCGCAGCGGACTCGACATGGCCAAGGCCATCATCCTGGGCGCCTCCCTGTGCGGGGTGGCGGCCCCGTTCCTGAAGCCCGCCATGACGTCTACCCGGGCCGTGATCCGGGAAATCGAGCGGTTGCACCGGGAATTTCGCACCGCCCAATTTCTGCTGGGGGGGCCCCGCGTAGACGCGCTGTTCGCCAACCAGGCATTGCTGGCCTCACCGCCAGACAGCCTAAAGTAGAATGGGGTCGAGTCGACGCCGACGTCTCGCGCGACGAAGCACCAGGGGATCAGACTTCGGGCAACGCGCCTCACACCAGCCCTTAAGGCTCTGTGCTGATTTTCCAGCATCGAAAATCGACGGTGGAGGCAGCGTCGGTATAGGTGTTCAGGATGGGTGCGGCAGGAAGATTGCTCGCTAGAACCACGAAACCTTCCATCAAGTTGGTCGAAACGTGCAGGGTGTAGTGATGGTTGGCTTGACCCGCCCACTGGATGATGACGCCTTGCGGGTCGATCATAGGGGGAGCGGCCAGTTGGGGTGGCGGCTCATCCGCATCAAGAACCTGGATGGAAAACACCCGCTGAGTTGACAGCCCGCCCTGGTCCGTCGTTTCCACGCGGATGCTGTAGTTGTTTCGAATCTCGAAGTTGAACGATGCGGCGGTCAGCAGATCGCTCCCCGAGATGGTGAAGTATCCGTTGTCGGTACTTCCCGTCCCACCGACAAACGCGTAGGTGAAGGTGTCTCCGACATCGGGATCGATGGTTGAGAAAGTTCCGACCACGGTATCCACGGGTTCGTTCTCCAGCACTGATGCGGCGGTGACCGTGATCTCCGTAGGCGGATGATTCGGATCAGCTACCGCGGAATCCAAGGTCAGGGCCGTCAGGGCATAGTCCAGCGTCAGATTGATTTTGTAGGCATCGAACTGGGTGAGCAGGGCGGTTGAGCCCAGATAATTCGGCGAAGTATCGTAAGAGAACGACATCCCGTAGTTTCCAGACACATCAAAATAGAGCGGATCATTCAACGGCTCTTCACCATTCAAGAGCGGTATGATCTCGATGGCTCGTCCGGCGCCCGCATTGGCCAGCAGCTTGGCGGTAAACGAGGTCAGGTCGAAGAGCGCTCCATCCACACGCCGTATCGTGATGCTCGCCTTGGTCGGTTGCGGTCCCGCCGTGACATATTGGGCTTCGACGCCATCCGGCCACGGAACCCGGACCGAGCGGCCGACTGGATTGGTCAGGCCGACGCCGCCGGTGAACAGTTTGTCCCGGGTATAGGTAAACTCATAACCTTCGCAGCTGATGGTGTCCGTCGTGGTTCCCGTCGCCACCAGCGTGGCCATTTGGCTGCTTTCGAAAAATACCGTGGTCCCCGCCCAGGCACCCGTTTGCAACAGTACCAACAGCAGGCCGACGGACCCGTAGTGTGCTATCGATCGCATGCCACCACCCTAGCAATCGACGGTTAATAGACCAGCCGCCCACTCTTAAATGTTCTTCAGCAAGTAAGGGAAATCACCGCGGGGTCCGACCTTGAAGAAACTGTTTATAGGCCGCGCTCGGCCATGACCACGCACGTGGGTGCCGATTATTATGAAAAAATGAACCCCCGTCCGCCTTAAGCGGTCTTAACCATTTGCAGGCTGGAAGTCCGGGTCGTTTTGTTGAATGATGACGACCGGTTGGGATGCTTATGAATGTTGGAATTGATGCGATCAGCTTTTACTCGTCGAACTACTTCCTGGACCTGAAAACCCTGGGGGCGGCGCGTGGGGTGGACCCGGACAAGTACTACGTGGGCATCGGCCAGGAGAAGATGGCCATTCCGCCCCCGGATGAAGACATCGTGACCATGGCGGCCAGCGCGGCCCTGCCCATTCTGCAGCGCGAGGGCAAGGATCGCATCGAAATGCTGTTGTTCGCCACCGAGTCGGGCATTGACCAATCCAAGGCGGCGGGGGTGTTCGTACACGGTCTGCTCCAGCTGCCGGCCCGCTGCCGCACGGTGGAACTCAAGGAGGCTTGCTTCGGCGGCACCGCCGCTTTGCAGTTGGCCGCGGCCTGGGTGCAAAGCCATCCGCAATCACGCGTGCTCGTGCTGGCTTCCGATGTAGCCCGGTACGAGCTCGGCAGCCCGGGCGAACCCACGCAGGGGTGCGGGGCGGTGGCCATGTTGATCACGGCCAACCCGCGCATCCTCACCCTGGATGCAGAGGTGGGCATGTACACGGAAGATGTGATGGATTTCTGGCGGCCCAACTACCGCGATCAGGCCATCGTGGACGGCAAATATTCAACACGCGTGTATCTGCAATCTCTCCAGGAATGCTGGCAGCAATACCGCGCCCAGTCCGGCCGCGATGTCGCCGATATCTACCGCTACTGCTACCACCTCCCCTTCACGCGGATCGCCGAAAAAGCACACGAGCGGCTGGCCAAGGCAAGCGGCGTGACCCTGACCGACGCGCAGCTGGCGGAACAGATCGGAGGCGCCCTGAACTACAACAAGCGCACCGGCAACAGCTACGCCGCCTCCCTGTACGTGGGGTTGACCTGTCTGCTCGACACCACGGCGGAGGATCTGGCCGGACGCCGGATCGGGATGTTCAGCTACGGTTCCGGGTGTGTGGCCGAGTACTTCAGCGGCGTGGTGCAACCCAGCTACCGTGCCCGCCTGTTTGCCGCCGAACATGCCGCTCGCCTGGACAACCGCACCGAGCTGACCTGCCAGCAGTACGAGGACATTTACAATCTGGTCTTTCCAACCGACGGGGGTCGGCATACCTTTTCCCGGTATCGCACCGGACCGTTCCGGTTCGCGGGGGTTAACCAGCACAAACGGCTGTACGAGTCTGCACTATGAGAGCCATCGCACCAGGCAAGTTGATTTTGAGCGGCGAACACGCGGTCGTCTATGGACGGCCCGCGCTGGCCATGGCCATCGATCGCTGCGCGCAGTCCGTGATCTCACTGGGCGCCAACGACCTCGTATCCTTCAACCTGGTGGACCTGAAAGAGACCGACTCCTTTACGCTGCGCGCCCTGGGCGATGTAAAAACCAGGCTGCAACGCAATTACCAGCTGTTCCTGAACGGGGAACTCGGCATCCGCGATGTGCTGCACAAGCCGATCGAACTCTTTGAGTACGCCTTTATCACCCTGCTCGATGGATTGCATTTGAAGTTCAGCGACGGGGTGAACATCCAGACCCAGTCCAACATTCCCATCGGCTGCGGCATGGGCTCGTCGGCCGCCACCATCCTCAGCCTGCTGCGCGGAATCGGTCACTATTTCCGCGTCGAGTTCCGGCCCGACTGGTTCCTGAAGTACAGCCTGGAAGCTGAAAAAATGCAGCACGGCTTCCCCAGCGGCGTGGATTCCTTCATCTCGCTGAACGGCGGCTGCGCGCTTTTCCAAAACGGTCAGGCCACCTCGGTGCCCCTGCCCCGGCTGGCCATGTACCTGGTCAATACCGGCACCCCGGGCGCCACCACCGGCGAGTGCGTGGTGGACGTGAAGTCACGGTTCGAGCGCGACCTGATCTGGAACGATTTCGAGGCGGTAACCCTGGCCCTGGAAAAAGCCGTGCGCGCCAACAAGCTGGAGGACGTCCAGCAGGCCATCCGCGAAAATCACCGCCTGCTCACCCGCATCGGCGTGGTGCCGGCCAGGGTGCAGCAATTCATCGGCGAGATCGAAGCCCTCGGCGGCGCGGCTAAAATATGCGGCGCCGGCTCGGTGCTCGGCGAAGCCGCCGGCATGGTGCTGGTCCTGGCCGAGCGCACTCCCGCCGACCTCTGCCAGCGTTACGGGTATGAGCTGACCACGGTCCGCGGCGACCCGCTGGGCGCGCGCATTGTTTAGAGGTCAAAGGTTCCAAGTCCCACGTTCCACGTCTATAGTTCCTCCGACTTGGAACATGCAACCTGGAACTTCCATATGTGCTTCCGCCCCCGGCAGCCTGATGCTGCTGGGTGAACACGCGGTACTGCATGGGCGCCGCGCCCTGGTGACCTCCGTCAACCAGCGCCTGACCGTCACCCTTACCCCGCGCACCGATCAACAACTCGAAATTCGGTCTGCCCTGGGCTGCCACGTCACCAGTCTCGAGCAGCCGGAAATCCACCCAAAATTCCGGTTTATTCTGGCCGCCGCGGCCGCCCTGCCCGTGGTCTCCAGCGGATTGACCATCGAAGTGCATTCGGAGTTTTCCGATCAGATCGGCTTTGGCTCCTCGGCCGCCGTGACCGTGGCCACCGTAGCCGCCTTGCGGCAATGCGACGGATTGGAGCCGGACCGGCGCGCCATATTCCTGGCCGCACGCGACATCGTGCGTTCGGTGCAGGGCCGCGGTTCCGGAGCCGATGTGGCCGCCAGCGTGTATGGCGGAATCGTCCTGTATCGCGCCGACCCCCTGGAGTTGAACCCGATTCCCTCAACCCAGGTCCTCACGGCGGTCTATTCCGGTAGCAAGCTGCCCACCCCCGAAGTCATCCGCATCGTGGAGGAAAAACGGAAGCAGCAGCCCGAGCAGTATGACGTCCTCTTCGATCTGATGGACCGCTGTTCTGCGGAAGCCGCCGAAGCCGCGCGCCGGGGTGACGGGAAGGCGGTGGGCGCACTGCTCGATGTCGGACAGGGCATCATGGCATCCATGGGAGTGAGCAACCAGGCGCTCGATACCATCATCAAAGCGTTGCGCGAAGATCCGGCCATTCTGGGCGCGAAAATATCAGGCTCCGGTCTTGGCGACTGCGCCATCGGCTGGGGTCGCACCGGAGACAACTTCCCCTTCCCCGTCATTCCGGTTGAGCCTTCACCCCAGGGTGTTCAACTGCACTGAGGCTGGCCCGCGATTGACGCACCACCTATACTGAAGGGCGATACGCATGCCATCCCTGCACAAAGCAGACATTGTCCGCCTGATCCTGGATAAACGTCCCCGCCTGCCGCAACGGACGGAAGGTCGCGCCTTTGCTCCGTCCAACATAGCGCTGTGCAAATACTGGGGCAAACGGAACGACGAACTGAACCTGCCCGTCACCTCCAGCCTCTCCGTTTCCCTCGGCCACCTGGGCACCACGACCACGGTGGCGGCGCGGTCGACAGCTAACGCCGACGAAGTAAGACTGAACGGGCAACCGGTGGCGGCCAGCCAGCCCTTCTCCCGCGGCGTAACCGGCTTCCTGGATATGTTCCGGCCGGCTCCAGATTTTTTCTACCGGGTGGATACGCACAACTCGATTCCCACCGCCGCCGGCCTGGCCTCCTCGGCTTCCGGCTTCGCCGCCCTGACCCTGGCTCTCAACGAACTATGCGGCTGGAATCTGGGAACCCGCCAGCTATCCATACTGGCCCGGCTGGGCAGCGGCAGCGCCTCGCGTTCTGTGTACCGCGGGTTCGCGGAATGGGTCGTCGGCGCTGACGAAGACGGCATGGATAGTTATGCCGTCCCGGTGGCCGGCACGTGGTCGGACCTGCGGCTGGGTCTGGTTAAGGTCTCCACCGCCGAGAAGGCAATCAGTTCGCGCGCGGCCATGAAGCGCACCTGCCTCACCTCTGCCTTGTACGAAAGTTGGCCCGCGAAAGTGACCCATGACCTGCGCGTGATCAAGGATTCCATCCACACACGCGACTTCCCGTTGCTGGGCCAGACCGCGGAATCCAATGCCCTGGCCATGCACGCCACCGGGTTGGCCGCATGGCCGCCGGTATTGTTCTGGCGTCCGGAGTCGGTGGCGGTCATGCACCAAGTCTGGACCCTGCGCGAACAAGGCTTGCCGCTTTATTTCACCATGGATGCCGGGCCCAACGTGAAGCTGCTCTTTCAAGCCCCGGATACGGCAACCGTGCAGCAGCATTTTCCTGAGGTCGAAGTGGTGATCCCCTTCCCAACCTAAAAGAACCGGGCCACCGGCTTTCACCGATGGCCCGGCCTGGTTGATTTCGTTTACGGGCGGATTAGGCGGGCAGCATGGCCGCGGCCGACAACGCCGGCGCTCGTGTCCGCTTGGACAACTGGCTGGTCTTCCGCTTGCGCAACTGCTGTTCCATCTTCTCCACCAGCAGATCAATGGACTCCATGGGCTCTCCGGCCTTCTGCTCTGCGCTCAGGTCGCGGCCCGGGATTTCCATGAGAATCCGGGACACAAACTGCTTGGCCGAGGCATGTGCGCTGGCCCGGCGTATGGTCACGCGGGCGCGCAGGATGCGGTGGGCAAAATGTTCGAGCCGTCCTACCTTGTCTATAACCGCGTCCTTCAGGCGATCATCCAGATGAAATCCTTCCGCGTGAACCAGGATGTCCATACTCATTTCTTTCTTCTCCTTCTGGTTGCTTGTTATCTCCTCCGCACTCCACATTTTATCGCCCGCGATAGCTGAAGCAGTCCTCCCGGCGAAAGTTTTTACCAGCCGCCTTCAGATTGAGGGCGGCCACTATTTTATCCTGGGCCCGCAGCGTCAACTTGCGCCCGCGCCGCCCCTTGGCCACCACCTTGTGGGTCAGGGTGTTCAGAGCCGCCGCCGATACTAAGTCGTGATTGCTGATGCCGAGCGAACTCATCAAACCGTCCAGCGGTTGCACGCCCGCATCCATGATCACATCGGGTTTAGACGGGCTGGCGGGATTTGTGCTCATGATAAAAGAAATAATTCGGAAGGGGCCGGGAAGAGACGGGGGTGCGGAAGATTCGCTGGTTTCATCCAACCTGAAACGGCGCTGAAGAGTTGCGCAATCATGCTTCCGCGTTGAACTTCGTTCGCTACATCTTTAGTGTACCCCCATGTGGTGAAAGTTTCCACCCGGTTTTCGAAAAAAGGAAAAAACATATGCGTACACTGATGATCGTTTTGGCCGCAGGCCTCTTGGGGGCAACCGGCGTGCGCGCCCAGCAAGCGGGCTCGGGTGCGAATGATTTGGGCGCGTTGATGGGTGCCCTGGGCCAGATGATGCAGGGGGGCAACACCAACGCAGCCGCCGCAGTGGTTGATTTCCGCGAGCTGAAGGCGTTATTGCCGGCTGAATTGCCGGGCTTCAAGCGCACGTCGGCGTCCGGCGAAAAGTCGAGCGCCATGGGCATGACCATATCCTTTTCCGAAGGGCGCTATGAAGCGGGCGAAGGTTCCATCGACATCAAGATGAGCGACTACGGCGGCACCGGTTTCGCCACCATGATGGCTGCGGGCTGGTCCATGCAGGAAATTGATCGCGAAACAGAAACTGGCTTCGAGCGCACGTCCACCATCGGCGGGCACAAGGCGAAGGAGCAATACGACTCGGCCAGCCAGAGTGGCAGCACCGAGATTCTGGTGGCGGGCCGTTTCCTGGTGGAGGTGACGGGGAGCAGCGTCAGCGCCGAAGCCCTGAAGACCGCGGTGGAAAAAATTGACCTGGCCAAACTGGCCGCGCTGAAAAAATAGCGGTGCGGATCAAAGCCGGGCGGCGGCCGCATCCAGGATGCGCTGCGCGCACAACCGCTTGTTGAGCGGGCCCCAGGTGGTGGTGGCTACGTTTCCCGCGTCGTCCATGCCGATGTAGGTATAGCTGCCCGCCTCACCGCCCAGGGCCTCCAGGCCGTTCAGCACAATGCCATCCAGGTGTTTGCGCCGCAGCTTGTCCTCGGCCTTGGCCAGGCCATCGTGCGTTTGCAGGGCGAAACCAATGGCGACCTGCCCGGCGCGCTTGGTGGCATTCAGCGTGGCGGCCACATCCGGCGTGGCTTCCAGCCGCACCACCAGCTCGCCCGCCTGCTTGGGTAATTTCTGCTCGTGGTACACGGCCGGGCGATAATCAGCCACCGCGGCAGCATAGATGACCACATCCGCGGCAGCATAAACGGCCTGGGCGGCGCTCAGCAGATCGGCGGCGCTCACGGCGCGATGGAGATGAAGCCGCGCCCCGCGCGGGATTTGATCCTCAGCCACCGGACCGCTGACGAAATCCACTTCGGCGCCCGCGGCCAGCGCCTCCTCAGCCAGCGCCCGCCCCATCTTGCCCGTGCTGGGGTTGCCGATAAAACGCACCGGATCCATGTGCTCGCGCGTGGGCCCCGAAATGATCAGCACCCGCCGGCCCTCCAGTCGCCGGGCTTGTGCGCGCAAACCCGCCAGTACGTCGGCGATCTCCGCCGGTTCGCTCATGCGTCCGGCCCCTTCCATGCCACAGGCCAGCAGGCCGGCATCCGGCCCAATGCGCAACCAGCCCCGGTTTTCCAGGGTCCGCACATTCTCCTGCACCACCGCCTGATGCCACATTTCCACATTCATGGAGGGGCAGATCACGCGACGACAGGTGGCGGGCAGGGACAGGGCGCAGGTTGAGATCAGGTCGGAACCCTCACCGTGGGCGAGCTTGGCCAGGATATCAGCCGTGGCGGGCAGCACCACAAACAGGTCCGCCCGGGTGGCGGGATACAGATGCGGATAGCGCGCATCGCCTTCGGCCTCACTATCCCGCGGGAACATGGTGGTCAGTACGGGTTGCCCCGACACGGCGCCAAAGGTGAGCGGGGTGACAAATTCCCGGGCCGCATCACTCATGGCCACGTGGACTTCGGCGCCGGATTTGCGCAGGCGGCTGACCACATCCACCGCCTTATACGCGGCCACTCCGCCACAAATGGCGGCCAAAACGGCGAACGATGACGGACGATCAGTCACGCGTTTATGATGCAAAAGACAAGGCGGGAAGCAAGTGCGCGCTTGGCCGGTTTATTCCACCAATCGCACCCGGAAGTGGGTGGCACCCAGGTTCAGCCCGTTGGTGACCACCGTTTGCACGACGATGCCCGTGGCGGTGATCGAGGTATTCACATCCGCAAAAACCGGATTCTGGTTCAGATCGTTGGTCGTGTATTCGACCTGATAGGTCTTGCCCGTGACGGCATCCCAGGTCAGCAGGAGATCGGTGGGTCGCGACATGAACATACCTTCATCCTCGTCCCAATTGGAACCCGTGGGAGCGGCGATCTGGACCATCAGCAGGAGGGACTCGGGATCGGTAAGCCCCGTGCCTGCCCGAACCTCGTGGCCGTCGGCCATGCCATCACCATCGGTGTCCGGATTG
The DNA here is from genome assembly GCA_964441655.1 of uncultured Verrucomicrobiota bacterium. Taxonomy (GTDB): domain Bacteria; phylum Verrucomicrobiota; class Kiritimatiellia; order CAIVKH01; family CAIVKH01; genus CAYTVN01. Next base: position 17,159 of record CAYTVN010000014.1, read on the forward strand.
TCGGCATCGGCGCCATAGCTGATTTCCCACGACCGCGAGAGACCATCGCCATCATAGTCCGTGGAGTCGAGGGGAAGCGTCGTAGCCGTGTTGGTAAACTGGGGAATAAACACGCTGTAGTTCCCGGAGCCATCATTGGCGGCGTCATACAGCTCTGAGTCCTGATAAAACGAGGCCTGGTCCAGGCTGGGCGCGTTAAACACACGCGCGATCAACTTGATGGGCTGTGAACCACTTCGATTCAGGGTGGTGACCGCCGTACCGAATTTGCCCACGGGCCCAAGCGTTGGATCCACGCCGTGACCGATACGTCCGCCCTGGATAATTTGATTGAGGGGGCTGCCGGGCAATCCGTTGGTGGTCGGCGGATGAACAATGTAGTCGCCTGCATCAAGATCGATGCGGAGGATCTGGACCAAATCCCCCTCCACATAGACTTGTCCAAAGCTGGGTGCGCCCGGATCCGTGCCCTGCAACAGGTGACCGAATTCGTCGGTCAGCGAGTTGGTATTACCCACGTGCAGTGGGGCAATCTGCGCCATGGCGGATCCCATCGCGCAACTTACCAGAACGATCAATGATAGAAACTTTTTCATGCCCCGCCCCGCCCCTTGTCATCCGAACCACCCTGCCGACGCATGGTCGTTCGCATGGCCCAAATCATCCCCGCCACCAGCATGATCAAATTCGCGGTATTCGGCTCCGGAATCACCACGAAGTTATTGTAGTTAGTGGCCTGCAATTGGCCGCCATTATCAAACGCCACGGTGGACACACCCAAGGTTACCCCGAGTTGGAAAATTGTTGAAGTGCCCCAATACACGCCGCCGGTAACGTTGGGCGAATTGGTGTAGTCAAAAAAGCGGATGTAGACATATTTCACCTGGTCGGAATCGTATTGCACCGTGGTGAAGAAGGTGCCGTTGCTATAGTTGTCCAGGTTGATCTGCACCAGGCCGAGAATGACATCGTCCCCGGTGGCGGAATTCGCGATGTAGTTGGTGCCGCCGTACGTGGCCATGGGATCGATCACCGCGTTACTGCTGCCGACAATATAGACCCAGGAACCATCGGCCAGCGGCGCATTGCTGTTGTTCAGGATCGAGTACTCGACCAGTGCGTCCAAATCCACGATGGCGGCACGCACCACCGCCACCCCCATCAGCGCGGCCATCAGCGCAAGGAGGAATATCCGCCACCGTTTTTGGACAGAGGACTGCATTAGTTCATCAATTCACGGGCACACCAGTACGGCACTATTCAATTAGCCCCCCGCTGCTGCCCTACCAATACCTACTCAAAAACACCTTAAAAGTTAATGGCCAGAAGTCCCTAAAGGAGCCCGACCAGCGGACGATAGCTGCGGTATAATCCCAACCACCCAGCTCCCCACAAAAAGGTTCATCCCCACACATTTATCCAGACTCAAGAGATAGACCACCCGCGATTTAAGGTCAACCACGGGCTTTCCCAGATTTGGCCAAGAGGGTCGGCACCCACCCTGCCAAGCCTCAAATTGTAGCTTGACCCACGAATACTTGCCGATACACTCGCCAAATCTTGTTGTGGCCGCCGCGAAGAGTGGGTCTCATCCCACTCTTTTGTGTCTCAGGGTATGGTGACCATACAACGGGACCGGCCCCGGAAGTTCGGGAGTTATAAGCCATGAACAATGAACTACTTGCGGTGTTAGAGCATATGGAGCGGGAACGCGGTATCGATCGCGAAACCCTGATCCGGGCCGTGGAGTCCGCCCTGCTAAGCGCTTCCAAGAAAAGCGTTAGTCCGGCCAAGGACCTACGCATCGAAATCGACCGTAAGACTTGCGCCATAAGGGCTTATGCTCGCGTTCAGGTCGTCGAGCGCGTTCAGGCACCCCACGATGAAGTCACGTTGGCCAACGCTCTGAAGGTCAAGCCGACGGCGAAACTGGGCGACGTGCTGGATATCGAGGTTACACCCAAAAATTTCGGCCGCATTGCCGCGCAGACGGCCAAGCAGGCTATTCTGCAAAAAATTCGCGAGGCTGAGCGAACCAAGGTATTCGACGAATACAAGGACCGAGTAGGCGATATCGTAAGCGGTACGGTGCGCCGTTTCGAGCGGGGCGACGTCATTTTGGCGCTGGACGGCTTTGCCGAAGCGGTGATGCCGGCCAAGGAAAAGGTTCCCACCGAGGAATACCAGGTGGGCGACAAAATTCGCGCCCTGGTGGTCAACGTCGAAACCGGCAACAACGGCGCAGTCATCATCCTGAGTCGCGCCAATCCGGATTTTGTGCGTCGCCTCTTTGAACTCGAGGTTTCGGAAATCAACGACCATACCGTGGAAATCCGCGGGATCGCGCGTGAGCCGGGCTTCCGCAGCAAAATCGCGGTGCAGTCCAAGGACGAGAAGGTGGATCCCGTGGGTGCCTGCGTCGGCATGCGCGGCATCCGCGTGAAAAACATCGTGCGCGAACTGTCGGGCGAGAAGATCGACATCGTACGCTGGAACGAAGATGTTAAGACCTTCGTAACCAACGCTTTGGCGCCGGCCAAACTGACGCGCATCTCGCTGGACGAGCATACCCGTACGGTTACGGTCATCGTGGATCCCGAGCAACTTTCGCTGGCTATCGGCAAGAAGGGCCAGAACGCCCGCCTGACCGCCAAGCTGACGAGTTGGAAAATCGACATCCAAGAGGACGAAACCGCCATTAACTTCGAGAAGCGGGTGGCCATGGCCGTGGCTGAATTGGCGAAGATCGAGGGCATCGGCCCCGATCGCGCGGCCAAACTGGTGCACGCCGGCTTTCTGTCCCTGGACGGCCTGATGGCCGCCGAAATCGAGGATTTGACGGCCATCGAAGGCATCACCCCAGACGAAGCGAACGCCATCCGTGCGGCAGCCGAGGCCGCTTCGGCCAAAACCCCGGATCCGGCACCCTAAGGTATCATGAGAGTATTCGAACTAGCCAAGGAACTGGAACTGACCAGCAAGGATGTGCTGGATAAACTCCGGGATGTCTTGAAGGTGGATGTGCGCACGCACATGACGCTACTGACCCCGGACCAGATCCAAGCCATCAAGGTGGCGTTTGGGAAAGTGCCGCCCCCGCCTGAAGAGGGCGCCGCCCCCGCCGTGGACCCCAACCGCAAAGTGGTCATGCTCAAACCCGGCCAGGCCATCATTGTCCGCGAATTTGCCGAGCAACTGCACATCAAGCCGAACCTGATCATCGCCGAACTGATGGGCATGAACATCTTCGCGTCGATCAATCAGAAGATTGAGCTCCGTTCGGCCCAGCAGATAGCCGCCAAACACGGCTACACCATCGAGCACGAGAAGAAAGCGCCCGAACCGAAACCCCAGCCGGTGGTTCCCAAGAAGGAAAAGAAGGCGGCGGAAGAGGTCGAGAAGCAGGAAAACGTGATCACCCGGGCTCCCGTGGTGGTGTTCATGGGCCACGTGGACCATGGCAAAACCTCCCTGCTGGACAAGATCCGCAACGCCAAGGTGGCCGCGGGCGAGGCGGGCGGCATCACCCAGCACATCGGCGCGTACACCGTGAGCGTGGGAAAGAATAAAATCACCTTTTTGG
>CAYTVN010000015.1:0-20494 GCA_964441655.1 uncultured Verrucomicrobiota bacterium
CGAGAGCGCCTTCCTGAGCGAAGAGGAAAAGGCCGCCAACCGCGGCTTCGAATCCATCGGCATGCAGGCCCTGGTCAACGCGGTACGCTCAACCGGCGCCAAGAACATCGTCATCGCCGGCGGCGTATTCTGGTGCAATGACCTGACCGGCGTGGTGAATGGATACGCGCTGGATGATCCGTCCGGGAACGGCATCATGTACTCCTGGCACACCTACAACTGGCACACCGGCTGGGCCGAGAAGGTGCTTCCGGCCGCTGAAAAATATCCCATTTTTCTTGGCGAGGTCGGCGCTGACGTCAAGAAGATGGGCTTCATACCCGATGCGGATCAGGAAGATCCCTACACCTGGGTACCGGACATGCTGGGCTTCATCCAGAAACACAAGATCAACTGGACGGGCTGGTGCTTTCATCCCCGGGCCACCCCGGTCATGATTTCCGACTGGAGCTACACCCCCACCCCGTATTGGGGGCAATTTGCCAAGGAGGCCCTTTCCGGCCGCCAGTTTGAAATGAAGCGTATGCGCTGAAGCGCCGCCCGGCCAACCCCGGGCGGAACGCGACGATCAGGTCGTCACGCCGTCGGCAACGGCATCCGGGTCCACGGGGGCTACGATTTCAATATCCATGTTCTTGATATTGAATTTCGCGGCGAAGTCACGGCCCCCGCACGATTCCCGGACCAGCAGGCGGGGATTGGGGCTCCGGCTGGATTGCACATGCTTGCCCAGCGCCAGGGCATGTGCGCACGCGAGCATGGCCCGGCCGATATATTCGAAGTTTTCGCGAATCGTGCTGAGCGGCGGCTCGGTGTTGCGCGCGGCGCTGGAGTCATTGTGACCGACAATGCGAAAATCACCCGGGGCGGTCAGGCTCAGCTTGTGCATGGCCGTCATGAAACGCACCGCATGCGCATCGTCGTAGCTGATGATGGCCAGATTGCCGGCGAACTCCTTGTACTTGCGGGCCAGGGCGAGTGCCTTGTCCGGCGAGCTGTCAAAAAGGCCGAACACCGGATCACGCCCCGCCTTGGCGGCGGACCGGATAAACGCGGTGATTTTTTCCTGAAACGCCGGGGATTCCGTGTTGCTGGGGCCGATGAAGTGAATCCGTTCCGCGCCGAGGCGAAGGAAGTACTCGTACAGCACCTCCACCTCCACCCCAGCGCTTTTCCCGAAAACGCCGGGCTCTTCAAAACACAGGTGCTCCAGTCCGGGCAGGCGCAGGGGCAACACCGGAGGTATCGGGCATTCCTGGGCAAAGCGCCTCACCGCGTCGATTTTTGTGGGCGGAATCCAGGGCAGGATGAGGGATTTGCAGCCGCTGCGAACCATGTCCCGCACCGTGCCGGTCAGCGCGTCACCGTAGTCGCGCGTCCAGAAGGAACGTAATTCAAGGTTCTGCTCCAGGGCCGCGCTGGCGATGGCCTGCACCACTTGGTAGCTGTAAAAACCGCCGTCGCTATGGCTGACAATGCCAATGTGCTCGACCGCGGATCGCCCGGACGCGTCATCCCCTTCGGGTATTCGTTTTACAAACGTTCCGCTGCCCACCCGCCGGTTCAGGAAGCCCTCATCCACCAGAATCTGCATGCCCTTGCGAACAGTGAGGACGTTGCACCCGAGCATCTTTGCCAACTCCCGCTCGGTGGGAAGCTTGTCCCCAATACGTGAGTTGGAAATCAACTTGCGGACCTGAAATTCGGCCCGCTTGTACTTTAACATTCTGCCATCTGCATTGATCATTGCTATACTCTTTTCGGCGTAGACGTATAGCAAAGCTGGGGGCACGACTCCAGTTAAATTGAGTAATCATATTCTGTTGTGCTACAACTGGATATGCCAGCGCGGAGCGGCTCGACGCCGCGCGGAAGCCATCACGCGACGCCCGGAGTGTGTCGCTCAAAGAACTGCACCACGTATTCACCGCTGCGACGCTGATCCGCGGCGATGCCGGGGTACTCGTAATGTCCCGCCCGCAAGACATAGAGCTGCTTGGGACCGGAAACGGCGTTGTGAATGCTGAACTGTCCCGGTGGCGGGACCGCTGGATCAAACAACGCGCACACCGACAACATGGGTATTTGAATGCGGTACGCGGCGACGGCGGCGTCAAAGTAAGGCAGCACGTCGGTGACGACTTCGGGATGGGTGACCACATATTCACGGACGAATTCACCGCTTCCCCAGGACTTCAACTGAAGGCGTATCGGATGGTTCCCGAACGTCGGAACCACCAGGTGCCCGGCCCTAATACGACGGTCCCACGGCAACGCCAGCGCGCCCAAGCCGCCCCCAAAGCTCTCGCCCGAATAGAAAAGGTTCGGCCCGACTTCCGGCACCAATTGCTGCAACGCGGTCACGCCACACCAGATATCAGCAGCACAGCCACCCAGGACATAGGTGTCCACGGCATCAATACCGCACAGAACATGACCGGGACAGCTCGCCGGAATACCGGAGACCGGACTCTTCGACAATCCCCGCGCACAGGGGAACAAAACCGCGGAATCATGGGCCAGCGGGAAATCCAGGTTGGGCGCATCCCGGCCCCCATAACCATGGCTGACAACAAAACCGCGGCGGACCCGCCCCTCGCGGGGCAACATGAGCCAGCCCCCAATCTCCACCCCTCCCACAGACCGATACCGAACTTCCCACACGCGGCGGTTCGCCGAACCCGCCTCTTCACTAACACGCCGAGCATCCACCGGCACCGCCATGGCCTTGCTGTACAAACCGCTCCAGAACGCCTCGAATCCATCGACCTCTGCAGGCGCCGCCAGAGTCAGAAGCTCCGACAGTGCATAGCCATAGGTGGGATCAAACGGAATATCGTGACGGAAATCGGGGGCAACCACGTCCGGATTTAGCACCTTGCCGTTATTCTTCATGCCAACAATTTATTAAATAAAACCGCAAAATCGGGTACTTTTCTTCAGCGGAACCCAGCCCCGCGACCACCTCACCCTTACTTGGAATCCAACGAGTCCAGACGGCCTGATTAAGCGTAAATCATGTTGTTGTTTTGTAAAATCTATTCTTGATATACAGAGTAATTATATAGCAATATTTGCGTCAATGATGAACCTCGTCACAGCCGAATTGTGTCCAGGCGGATCAGGGTCGGTTTGCCGACGCGCGCAACCCACGTCGCGTGCGCGGCGGTCCGCCTTCTCACTGGTTGAATTGCTGGTGGTCATAGCGATCATCAGCATTTTGGCCGCCCTTATCTTTCCGGCCGTCGCCAGGGGACGTGCAGCGGCGAAGAGCGTGGCTTGCATGTCCAACCTGAATCAATTCGGCATCGTTCTCGTGCAGTATCGAACCGACAACGGCGGCAAACTACCCCCTTCGGGCTATTTCGGCATCCCGCCTTATTACAACCGGGACTTGCGGAACATACAGAACCAGATCAGGTCGTATCTGAATCTGCCCGAATCCTCCACCTGGAGCACGAGTATCGCTCTGATGGAATATTCCCCCACCTTTAACTGCCCCGCCTTCAAAGGCGCCAAGGGCGGAAAATGCTACCAGCTCCGCGGCGATATCATTACCGATACCGGCACCGTCCGCCCCTTTGGACTCATTGCGGGAGCCAACGGCGCGATCGCTACACAACCCATGCTCCACAACGCAGTCCCGGCCAAGGAGTGGGCCCTGAAGGATGATATTTCGTGGGACACCGCCACGCCGCCGAATCACGATACTTTCCGCAACGCATTATTCTTCGACGGACGCGTGGGCAAGCTGGACCTGGATGGCACGCCGCTGTAACGGCGCGAGGGGGGGGGGATCATGAAAGTTTGGTTGGCCTTGCTGTCTCTTGCTGTTTGCAAACTATCGGCCACCCCCGCGCAGGGCTCGGTGATTTTTAATCATACCATGGAGTCTTTTACGGTCGGCGCGCCGAGGACCTTCACCTCCAATTCGGCAAATTTGACGTCCGCCTATAACAGCATCGCCATCTACGACCAGGCGACGGCGACGCCCTTTGGCTCCACCAACCGGTTCGTGGCGCTGTACCAGCAGAACTGTTACGTCCGCTACAACAGCATATCCAGCCTGACCACCTGGCGGTTTGACTATTACGAACCGGCGGCCACCAATGAGGGCGGAACGGGCATCGGTATTTGCACCATCGTTGGAGCGGGCGACATCAACGCCGCAGGCGCCTATACCGCATGGTTTATTGATGACGGCGTTATAACCCTGCTGAACAATACCGCCCAGGCCTCCGGCTCACCACCCACCCTGCAGGTGGGCCGCCGCTATATTGTTCACGTCTTCTATAACGGCTCCGGCAGCACCGCCACGATTCCCAATACCGGCGGCGCGACGATTAATCATTCTCATTCGGCTCTATTTTTCTACGACACCACCACCGGCCTGCTGATCGACGGCGGTCGCTATTCACACACCGCTTCCGTTACGCCGGGCGCATTGATCTTCCGTCAGTTTAACGTCACCAACTACAACAATGTCCTGTATTTCGACAACGTATCGCGGGACAACACGCTGACCCTTGCCCCCTTTTTGTTCGATCACACTATGGAGGCTTATTCGCCGGGGCTAACCCAGGACATCAGCGATTCCCCGGCCACGTATCAAGATGTGAATATTCTGGACGCGGGCACTGCCACTCCGTTCGGTTCGTCCAACCGATTTGCGTCCATCTCGGCTACCAATTCCTTTGCGCGCTACGACGGGATCGCCTCGCTGTCGACCTGGAAGTTTGACTTTTACGAGCCCAGCAGCGGAAACAGCGGGTCGCTCACCTTCGGCATCGGCAACAGCGATGTGGACAGCGCCAACGCCTACACTGCCTGGAACCTGGATGACGGCGTACTATCCCCGGGTTTCAACACCACGCTGACCACCGGCGCCCTGCCCACCCTGGAAATGAACCGGCACTACGTCGCGTACGTACTCTACAACGGGTCGGGAACTTCCATGGGCATCGGATATGGCGGCCACATCCCCATTCCGGCGCGCCAATCCGCCCTGCTATTTTACGACACCGTCGCCAATGTCCTGATCGACGCCGGCCGCTTTTCCCACACCGCCTCGGTTACGCCCACCGGGTTCATCATTCGATCCTTCGCAACCAGCGACAACACGCTGTACTTCGACAACATCTCCCTGCAAAGCGACGTGCTGCGACTGAACGCAACCCACGCGATCCCGACCCTGGGCGAATGGGGATTAATTATCCTCTTCGCCACCATTCTGATCGCAGGCGGGCGCAGATTGCGGCCCCACCACACGAACACTCCCGCAAAAGCCACTTAACACCCACTCAATGCGCAGAAAGTCGGGCTCACTTTCGCTTGCGTTTTTGCCGAACATATATACTAATTATAAATCAATTATAGATCATTTATAATTCATGCGGCCGAGGCCTAGATGATGAGAATAATCTGTATTTCGTTACTTTTGTTTGGGTTACACCTATTCGCGCCAGCCATTTCGCGTGGTGAAGGTCCTTTGCGCATTGTTGCCACCGGCGGGCGCATGGGACACGACTCCGTCACCATTACCACGAATACGGCGTTCTGGCATCGCAGCCCGCACGTGCTGGGCGGGCCGGTTGATGAGATTCAGATTGGCTTCATGAACTGGCTTCACGGTTACACGGACGAAGTTGTCAGCACCACCGACGTCACCATCGCTTACGCCTGGCTGGAACGCGCTTCAACCGGCCAGGTCGTGCCGCTCACCTTTGGCGGGAACCGCCAGTTCGTGATGCCGGCCAATTCCCTCCAGGCCTATTTCCCGTCGGACCCGATTCCGTCCACGGTATGGACCGGGGCACCACCCGCGCGCGATGATTTGTTCTGGGTTCAGGTCAAAGGCCGCGTTGCGACCAACGCCAATATTTACCTCGGCAGCCCGACGACCTGGTCAGGCGCGAAATTCATAAATTATTATCCCGGCAACGATCCGGGAACCTACGACACCACCGGCGCCGTACCGACCATCGTCGCGGCCAGCGCCCGCGTCCGGGGGCTGCCCGTGGTCTTCACCGGACGCTTCAGTGCACCCGGCTATCTTTCGGTCATTGGGATTGGCGACAGCATTCTCGATGGAACGGGCGACACCGCCAACCCGGTGCCCACCATTTCCGGCTACGGCTTTTTTAATCGGGCCGCCGTAGATGTCAGCAACAAGAACGCCATCGCCGTATTCAACCTCACCCGGCACGGGTCGGCGTCCAGCGTGTGGAACAATCCGATCCGGATGCCCAAGTTTCTCAAACTGGCCAACGTAATCGTGGAGGAATACGGCACCAACGACATCGGACAAAACGGCACGGGAAATACCGATCAACTGAAAGCCCGCCTGCATGGTATCTGGAACCGGGCCCGGACCTCGGGTGTTCAAAAAGTTGTGCGCACGCTTTTGTTGCCGCGTACCGACACCACGAACGAGTGGCGAACCAAAGAGGGGCAAACACTCAATACAGGCTGGGGCGCCGGCGGGAAGCGCGACTCCATGAACGACTTTTTCTATGCGTCACAATCCAGCGGAAGGGTTGATGTGGTGGTCAACATTCTCGATACCGTTGCCGATCCGACGGACAATCACTACTGGATGACCAACGGGGCACCGGAACTCTACAACACCGACAGCACCCACCTTGACAACACCGGCAACGCCGCCTGTGCCCCGGTGCTGCGCGCCGCCCTGCTCTCTCTGAATGTGGACACCAACGCGGACACCTATGCCCAGTGGACCAACCGGCTCACCTGGGGCGATGCCGACTCCTCGCCGGGCGCCGACCCCAACCACGACGGCCTTTCCAACGTGGAGGCTTATGCGCACGACCTCTCGCCTCTGGATGCGGTGAGCGGAACCAACCTGCCCTCCTTTACCGTGGATACCACGAGCACCAACGGACCGTGGATGGTCTACACCTACCGCCGAAACGCCACCGCCGGTGACATGTCCTATCGTTTCTTCACCAGCGAAGACCTGATGAACACCCCCTGGCTGTCACTTTTTGTAAACAGCCTCGACGTTGTGGAAGAGCTGGTGGATTCCAACCCAGACGGGGATGGCAGCGCGCAGCTGGTGAAGCTCAAGGTGAAGATTCCGTCCACCCTGGCCGGAAAGTTCCTGATGCTGGATGTCGATATCTAATCGCGGCGGGATTAACCCGCCGGGCGGGAGAACAGATCGGCCACCCGGCCCCAGGCCGCCGCGGGATCGCTGCTGATGCGCTCAATCTTCTCTTCGAACGCGGCCCACTCTTCATCGTTAATCATTTCGAAGGAATGGCCCCAGAAATAGAAGACCCCGCCAGCTCGCGCCTTTTCGTAACGCTCCCAAAAATCGGGCACCTTGAAATGACAGTTGGAATGGAAGGCCATGGCATCGTCCGGCGGGAACGGCTGTTCGACGTTCCGGGTGGTTCGCGCATAGACATGTCCAGCCGCCCGGACGGCCTCCATGACCGATTCGTTGTATGTGCCGTAGGGGTAGGCGAAGCCGGGCACCGGTCGCCCGAAAAATTGCTGCAGGCGATCGCGTCCCTCCTCAATATTCCGGCGCGCCTCCTCGATCGGAATCTGCTCCAGCCGCGGATGAGTCAGGCTGTGATTGGCAATCATGAACCCTTCGTAGACCTCGCGCACCTCATCCCAACCGAGCCGTGAAACCTGTGTACCGCGGTGCTGCCCCCCGAGTTTTCGCTGGGGCTCGTGCAGCCCGGCGCTGAGGTTGAAGGTGGCCTGGGCGCCGTGTCGCCGCAGCACTTCAATTAAGCGAATATCTGAAGTGACCCCGTCATCCCAGCACTGCACGACCGTCATCACGCCGTTTTTCATACGCGGTTCAAAACCGCGCCGTTGGTGCGAATGACCTCGCGGTACCACAGCGCCGAATCCTTCAACGTCCGCCGCTGGGTCTCGTAGTCAACATGAACGAGCCCAAAGCGGTGTTTATATCCTTCCGCCCACTCAAAGTTGTCCATGATGGACCAGTGAAAATAACCGCGCACATCAATCCCGTCCCGCACGGCGCGCTGCAAGGCCAGCAGGTAGCGCTGGAGAAAGTCGGCGCGTTGGGGATCATGCACCCGGCCGTCGAGCGATACATTATCCGTGCAGGAGAGACCGTTTTCGGTGATGACGATGGGAAGTTTGTAGCGCTCCGCGAGAAAGCGCGGCCCCCAATAGAGTGATTCCGGCACGATTTTCCAACTGAAGTGCGTATGGGGGTGGCCGGGCGAAAACCAGATGGGAAGCGGCTTGCCATCGGGTCCGGCCTTCACCGGCGTGCCGGTGTAGATATTGACGCCGTAAAAATCCATCGGCTGGCAGATGATCTCCAGGTCGGCCGCCTTAAACGCGGGAACGTTCTTGCCGTACGCCTGTAATCCGGCCTCGGGGTAATGACCGAGAATCGCCGGATCGGCGAACCACGCGTTGTTCCAGAAGTTATCGCCCTTCACGGAATGCGTTACTTCGCGCGCCGCCTCAATATCGGCCGCCGATTCGGTGGCCGGATAGAAAACCGAGCCCACCGGGGCCCAGCCAATCGAGGGCGCCTTGCGGGCGCGGGCGCGAATGGTCTGCACACTTCGGCCGTGAGCCATGAGACAATGGTGGGCCGCGACCAGGGCCTCACGCATGCCGAGCTTCAACGCCGGGGCATGGTCGTGCGCACCGGCCAGATGGCCGAGCCCGATAAAACACTGGGGCTCATTCAGGGTAATCCAATGGGTCACCCGATCCGACAGCTTGTCCACGATGGCCGCCGTGTAATCGGCAAACCATTGGGGACTGTCGGGATTCAACCACCCGCCGCGCAGAAATAAATCATACGGATAGTCCCAATGGAACAGGGTCACCCACGGATCGATTTTATGCGCCAGCAATTCGTCAACCAGGCGATCATAAAAGGACAGCCCCGCGGCATTTAGTCGACCGGTCCCCTCGGGTAAAACGCGCGGCCAGGACACCGAAAGGCGATAGGCGTGCAATCCGATTTCGGACATCAACTGCACATCTTCTTTGTAGCGATGGTAATGATCGCAGGCGACGGTGCCGTTATGGTTTTCCCAAATCCGGCCCCTCTGCCGGGTCAGCATGTCCCAGACAGACTCCCCCTTGCCGTCTTCATCCCAGGCGCCTTCTATTTGATAAGCCGCAGCGGCCGCGCCCCAGATGAAGTTCTTGCTAAAACTCATTCGTTACCACAACCGCTGGAGTAGTGATCACTGTTCGAGCCCGACTTCAACTCTTCCGAACGTCGTGCTTCCGCCCTGGATGCGGTTGGTCACGCTCTCAAAGGCGGCGTCGATGATGGAAGATCCGATCTCCAGCGTATCGTTCGTGCTCCAGGCGCCCGTGAGCACATTGGATTCCGCCTGCACCTGATAGGTCAGGCCGCGGATTGCGGCATCGAGGCGCCGACGATACACCACCTCCAGCGCGCCCGTCTTCAGGCCCCAGGTCGGGAAAATCCCCGCATCATTATTGTTGGTGGGATTGCCTCCAAAGCCATATTCCAGCTGGTTGTACCAGGTGTCGTTATCGGGGTCGTTGGTCGGACTGGCATCGCCGCCGGCCAACCCGTAGCTGGAGGCCCACGTTTCGTAGGGCGTCGCCACCGCGCCGGAGATGGTGACCTGGATGCTTCGGTTGGTGTAGATGACCGTGCCCGCCAGGCCGCCCAGCCAGTTTGTGTTCAAGAACGCGCCGCTGACCGCGCTACTGTTGAGGCTCGTGGCAATCACATAGGTCCCGTTGGCCACCGCGCCCACGGCATCAATGGAAAGCGTGGCGTTGGTGTTAATAATAATATCGTCCTGAACCAGAATCGGGGCAATCGCACCGCCGGAGAAAGTGATCTTGAGGTGGCCATTGGAGTTGATGGTCATGTCATGGGTATTCGTGCTTCCGATGGTGATGGAGGGGAGCGCGCCGATGACCTCGAACACACCTTCCGGGCCGGCCATGGGGATAAACAAACCTCCGACGGTGGTGAGTTCGCCACCGCTGATGTGAACGTAACCCTGCCCCAGATTGCCCACTTCCAGCTGGCCGCCCACCTTCAAGCTGCCACCCGTCATCGTTACCACGCCCGTGGCATTGGCGACCTTGCCCAGGGCCATATGGGTGAGCGTGGTAACCGTACCGTTGTTGATTTTGACCTGGCCAATAGCGTTGGAGGCATTTCCAACAAAAAACACACTCGTAACGGTCAACGTACCGCCCTCCATCAACAATTCAGCATACGAAGAGGGCCGTTGCGCCATGAGCAAATTGCGTCCGATAATGAGTTTCCCGTTATCCGAAATCTTGATGTAGCCACGAGCGCTATCGGATCCCGAACACATGAGAAGCTCATCGTTCACCTCCACCGCCCCGCTCCCTGAAATCTCCAGAATATTCGAAGCCGCGGTGGTGGACCCGACGATCAAATCCCCGTTTACTCCGTTCAAATCAACGGTCGCCGTGCCCGAAACATAGCAACTCCCGATGCCGCCGTTTCCGACCGTCATGGCCCCGTTCGTGGTCATAAGACGACCACCGGTCATGTCCACACGCCCCGTGGTGTTGGCGACCCGGGCAATGACAATTTCGTTGCCTACGGAGATGAGCGCGTTGTCTTTGATTCTGAGAATGCCGTTGGCACCCGAACCACTGTTGGCGAGGATGAGATCGTCGGCAATACCCACCGTCGCGTTGTCGGATACTTCCATGGTGTTGGACGCGGAACCAATGTCACCAACCAGGATGTCAGCGGCGCCCGAACTGATATTTATATTTCCCGATCCACTCACCCTCATCACGCCCAGCCCATTTCGGCCAATATTGATGGCCGCCGCATTGACACTGCCACCGGCAATATCAAGCCGACCGGTTGAATTAACATTGAAGGCCGCCATAAATATCGTCGACAGGGCGGATAAGGTGCCGCCGGTAATCGAGTACCGGCCTTCTGCCGCGGTGGTGTTATTGCCGCCCAAATAGAGGTTGGAGGCCACGACCGAGCCGGCGCCCTGGTACATCGTCGCGCGGTTGTTGGCATTGCTCATGGCAACATAGATGTTTTCGCCCACAACAATGCCGGCATTGACACCATCCACGGTCACCGTGGCAGCGCCGGATGCGCCCACCACCATCCTGACCGCTACCGTGAGCGAGCCGTCGCTCAAGGCATAGGCGCCGACCGTATTGGTGGCAGAGCCGACAACAAAATTGCTTACCGACAGGGACCCGCCCGTTTGCAGCAACGTTCCAGTCGCGGCGCTAAAACCAAGATAGACATTCGCACCCACGCGACCAGCCGTGGTCACCACGCCGGTATAACTGTTGCCAATAAAGACATGATCCGTCGCGGCAGGCTCGATGTCCGAACTCCAGTTTGCCGCCGTACCCCAATCGCGATCCGTGTCTCCACCGGCATCCCAGGTAACATTGACGGCAAACGTCGACTGCACACCCGCCGCGAAAACGCAGGCCAACAGGGCCATGGATTTGATTGTTGATGTCATCGGTCTTCCCCTCTGCACTATTTTTTACCAACACGAGGCCCGACGGTGGCCAGTCCCATTACAATACAGCAATAATACAACAACATCGCCGTAATGTATATCTCATTAGTATCTCAATTCGTTTTTTGTTTATACCCGCCAAGCTGGTTTAGATTAAGCGGCTAAATGATTATTGGTGAACGTCTTGTATAAATATGTTGCCGGGCTGGAAGCTCCGCCTAAGCCTCGCCCAGCAGACGCGCGGTCAGGTGGTTATGAAACGCTTCCAAATTTCGCCAGCGCAGGGCGACCCTGGCCGCAAAGGGTCCATTTGCATCGCGGCGGGTGAATCCATCATCCGTGATACTGAAGCGGACGGTTTCGATTTCAGCCAAGTCCTCGGCATACGCGAGGTAAACAGCGACGCAGTCAAAGAGGATGGTGGAGCGCACCGCGAAGTAGTCACAACGCATCCACGTCACGCGAGGGGCAAATACACAATAGTTTTCGATGACTGCCCGCATCACCGGATCAGCGGTGGCGCTCCAGATGCGGTGGTAGTTGACTCCGTCCAGTACAGCCAGGCCACAGGTGTCGAGCGGCGTCAACAACACATCCAGCCACGGCGCGGACATGACCTGCCGGAAGGCGTCGGGCACCAGGCGGACGTTGGTTTCCGCGCTCGGAACGGGCGCCCCGTCATAACCGATATCAAAGCTGCCGAACATGCCAACCAGACGGCAGCGGGCGGCGATACCTGGTGCCCGGGCCAGCGCGGCGGCGAGATTCACTGCCGGCCCGATGGCAATAATCGTCACCGGCACCGGCGAGGCCTCAATAATCTCGATCATTCGACCAATGCCGTCTTCGTGGATTGCCCCCGCATACGCGGCCAGGTCGAATCCTTTGATCCAGGGCTCCTGGTTGCGATGACTGGACGTGGTATCCCAGGCCGCCACACCTCGCCCGATCGGTACATCGGTGCGTCCAGACTCCTGTAGAAACCGGGCGGTTATCGCCGTGCGAAAATCAATATTGCCCGAACCGGTCAGGATCAGCCGGGGATCCAGCTCCGGGCTGCGCAGCAATTGCGCCAGCGCCCAGGTGTCATCAATGTCGGTACCGATGTCGGTGTCGAGAATCACGGGAATGCGAGGAGCGGCAGTCTGGGAATGCTTGGGCATGGGGGTGTTTTGCTCGGCCGCTAGAGGATGCTTTCCACTTCGTTTCGGTAGGGAATGGAATCGGACGCGCCTGCGCGCGTGACACAAATTGCCGCCGCACGGCAACCCGCCTTCAACGCCGCAGCCGGATCACCACCCCGCATTAATTCGGCCAGGAAATAGCCGATGAAGGTGTCGCCCGCAGCCGTGGTGTCGACGGCCGTCACGCGGAGAGCCGCTTCGTGATGCGATGTTGTTGCGTCAGCATAGACAGCCCCGCGGTGGCCCAGCGTCAGCACGGTGGCGGCGCGCGGGAAACGCCGGCGCATGGTGGCCAGGATTTCGTCCTGCTTCGACTGACCCGTCAATCCTTCGGCCTCCGTTTCGTTGAGAATAAACATATCAACCCGTTCCAGAGGCGCCTCGAGGATGTTGGCGGCCATGGGCGCGGGATTGAGGATAACCCGCATCCCCCGGGCGTGCGCCTTTGAGATGGCCTCCGCCACGAGACTGGTCTCGTTCTGGAGCAGGAAATAATCTCCCGGTGAACAGGCCGCGAGCGCGACGTCCAGGTCGGAATCCGTAAGGGCCAGATTCGCCCCGCCGTACAACACAATCGCGTTTTCGCCGGATGGAACCACCTGGATAACCGCGTGCCCAGTGGCGGCTTCGTCGCTGGTTATGTGGGCCGTTTCAATGCCTTCCGCCTGCAGGCGACGGAGCAGCCATTCCGCATCCCGGCCGATCCGGCCCAGGTGAATTACGCAGGCCCCGGCCCGGGCCAGGGCCATGGACTGATTGAATCCTTTGCCGCCCGCAAACACCTGATACCGCGTGCCTGCCAGCGTTTCCCCGGCGCGCACAAAGTGAGCGACCGCATAGACATGATCAACATTGATTGAACCAAGGTTCAAAATATTCATGCGATCTGTCGCAACCCCCATCAGGTTATGATCTGCCCCTCATCCAGCAGGCGCAGCTGAAGAATGGGCACGGGAATCCGGGCAAGCGGCAGGCTCCGCTCCAGGGCCATCTCGATCGCGCGGGCCACGGATTGTCCAAGGATCATCAGCACCGGCTCCATGCGAAGCGTGCTGAACGCCGCGTGGCTGGCCGAAATACAAAAGAGCGAGGCCAGGTTCTCGCATTCGGATTCCTTGGGCAGCAAGGCGCGATAGGAAACCGGATAGGCCTGGCGGCCGTTTCGGAACAGGAAACCACCCTCGTTAATCACCCGGCCCTTGTGGACAAAGCGACGACACAGGTGCGAGTCGAGCGAATAGGATCCCATGCCGATGGAATCATCGACCAGAATACGCCGGTTGACGTGATTCTGCGTCATGATCAGGTCACCAATCATGCGGCGGCTTTCGCGCACATAGAGCTGAAAGGGCCAATGGCCGGTATCCTCAAACTCATCCCGGGCCAGGCCCCACCGCCGGCTCTCCGCCCGCACCGGCGGCGGCACCCGCGCATCGGTCTGCATGAAATAGTGCAGGCCGCGTTGATAGTCTTCGTGGGCTTTCCAGATTTCGGAGCGCCGCGCCCAATCCGCTTCGGGATAAGCGTAGTTCTGCCCCACAAAATCCGTGGAAAGAAAACTGTTGGCATTATTTACATCACTCTTCCCATGGGGCAGCGGGGAAATCTTGAACACCCGCAACGGGTTCAATCCGAAGTGGTGGAAATGCCCGGGTTGAATCGGGTCTCCCGCCGCCTCCATTTTCAACAGCCACCGCCCGAGCAGTTCAAACCAGCGCGGATCGTAGGCGCCCACCGGCTCAATGGGCACGGCATTTTCCGGGTTCGCGGTCAGGCAGAGCCGAAAATTATACGCCTGCAACGCATCATCCTCGCGGCCGGCAACAAACGGTTTGTGGATTTCGAGAAAGGGGAGCACCCCGCGTGAAGGATCGCCCGGCACGACGTACGGATCCACCTCCAGAGCGGCCGTATCGAGCCCCGGTGGATGCAGAAGTTTCCCGTCCAGCGTCTCGTGGTGATGATAGATGATGCCAGCCATCTCTTCGCCATACTGATCCCGGCCTTCGCGACGGGTGGTATAGCTGATCCCGGCCAGGGCCAGCAGATCGCCTTCGTACGAAGCGTCGACAAACATGCGGGCCTGCAGCGTGGCCAGCCCCGGCTCATCAGCCTTCGGCGTGGGCGCCCCGCGCGCATCCGGCTCCGCCCGGTCCACCACGATGGCGGTGATTCGTCGTCCCTCTTTTCGCACCTCGGCCACGCGACAGGCCAGCATCGGTTCCACGCCGGCCTCGCGCAACCAGCGCCGGAAGATGGCTTCGGCTACGCGGGGCTCGTGGCTCCAGCCCAGGCCGCCATTGCGGCTGGCCTCATCGACCACCCCCTGCGCCTGATAGTACGCGGCGACCTCCCGGTAAAACGCGGCGGACAGACCGCCGATTTTTTCCGTGCGGCCGCCATCCGTCCAGCCGAGACCACCGCTCGACATGCCGCCCACGTGACGCGTCGGTTCGACCAGGGCCACCGCGTAGCCCCGGCGCGCCAGGGCCACCGCGGCCACCACGCCTCCGGAGGTGGCGCCGTATATGCAGACATCGTAATGATTATTCATGGACGGCGGCCGCTCCAACTCCGATTGAGTTGCTCAATCTCATTTATTTTTGATGGTCGCCCAATCGACGCCCAGGGCCGACAGCAACGCGGTGGCGATGATCATGTGGCCGGGCCCGTTGGGATGGATGCGGTCTCCACACAGGGACTGGCTCGGGTGATGCCGCAGATAGCGATCGAAGGCGGCCTGCACATCAACGAAAACCGCGTCAAATTCGGACGCGAGCTTGCGCACCACGGCTCCATACTCGTCCATCTTCGCCCGCATGGGATCGCCCCGGTTGGGCTCGATGAAATACGGCGTCATCAGCACCAGCCCTTTCAACCGGGGTCGCGTCGTGTGCAAAAGCCTGCGGTAGGTCTCTTCAAATTGGTGCACCGAGACCTGGTCCGCCTTCACCAAGTTATCAAAATGCCGCCACACATCGTTGATGCCGATGAGGATGGACAGCCAGTCCGGGGCCAGGTCCAGCACATCCGCCTGCCAGCGCGCCTCCAGGTCGGTTACCCGGTTGCCACCGATGCCGGTGCTGAGCACGCGGACCCGGGTGTCCAGGCAGCAGGCCGCCAGCAGCGCATCCACCATGGCCACATAACCGCCGCCGAGTCCGTTTCGCCGGCCGACCGGTCGCTCCCGCCCGCCATCCGTAATGGAATCACCAGTGAGAAGAAATGTCTGACCATCACCAATCTTCATAGAACCTCATCCTTTTTAGTACGCGCCATGAACTTTAGATGTAGCCGCGGCGGGCCTCCAATTCCTCGCGAATTTTCACGGAGCGTTCGCGGGAAAGCGGATAGAACCAGACGGAAAGCAGGGCAAACGACCAGATGATGGGGGGCAGGATCACGTAGATGTGGAACATCCGGTCAATGGCCTCAGGCGTCTGATGCGGCAGCGACGCGTCGTAACCGCTGTACGCCAACACCACGCCCCCGATCCCCATGGAAAGCGTCAGGGACATCTTGATGAACCACGAGTAGAACGCGTTGATGGACCCTTCCCGACGGCGCTGGGTTTTCACCTCATCCCAATCCGCCACGTCCGCCTTCATGGAGGGCAGAAAAAGCCAGATGGCACCAATGGCCATGGCCTCGAAGAAGCCGGCGACAATATGCAAATACGGGGCCTTCGGCGTCATCAGGAAGTAATTCAGCAAATGCCCGAAGATGCAGGTCAGCAGCATGATGATGACCGCCATGCGCTTGTCGTACTTTTCCCCCAGCCAGGTGAGGAAGGGCAGCAGCAGAATGCCGGTCACGGAGAGCAGGGATCCCTTCAAACCGGTGATGATACCAGCCTGCATCATGTCGCCACCGCACACGTAGTAAATGATGACGTAGAGGCCGAGCCCGCCCAGGGAGGCGTATCCCATGACAAGAAAGAAGGAGACGCTGATCAGGGACCAGAGCGGCCTGCAATGCGCCGATTCCTTGATGCTTTTCCAGAAGGGATCCCTCGCCTGACGCCTGGCCTCCTTTTCGTAGTATCGCTCTTTGACGAACAAAGCCGGCATGACGCCCATCAGGATGATCGATCCGGCAAAGACCCAGCACAGGAGCTTCATGCCCACCACAAGGTCGTTTTGATCGGCAAACCCGCGGGCCAGCCCGGCCAGCCAAGGCTGTACGGCATTCGCCATCGCCTGCACCCAGGCCGGTTTTTGCTCCAGGCCCGACACCGTGCCCTTGGCCAGCGCACCCACAAACACGATGACGACAAAGGCCCAACTGGTGAAGAAGCCGGTTATTTTCCCCACAAAGGTCATGACCACGGTCAACCGCGTGCGTTCGTCGTAGTTGGGTGTAAGCTCGAGCTGCATGCCGTAGTAGGGCATGGACCAGCAGGTGAAGCTGGTGAAATAGAGGATGCCGATCAGCGTCAGGTAAACAAAGGCGGCCTTGTCTTTATTCGTTAGCCCCTGATCCAGAAAAGGAAGATGGTTGGCCACACCAACCAGCCAGGAGGTGCCTTGAATGACACTTTCAGGAAAATTCCAGATGAACGGATAGATCGCCGCGGTGGTGATCGCAGCCACAAAAATCAGCGGACGGCGGCGGCCCCAGGGCGTTCGCACATTGTCGGAGAGATTCCCCACAATGGGGTCGGAAATCGCGTCATAGAAGCGGATCAGCATCAGGATAATGCCCAGCACAATGGGACTGATGCCCAGACCCATGTTGAAGAATGGCATCCACAGCGTGCTCGTGACCAGGCCGCTGGCCACCCATTCGGTGTTTTGCCCCACGGCGTAGGCCACTTTCTGGCCGAATGGAATGCGGTCCTGTTCGGGAATCGCGGTCAGCATCCGGCGCTGCGGTTCTTGGTTCATAGGTGAGAGAGCCCCCTAGCTTATAATCCGGAGAATTTCTTCGAACCGCTCTACATAGGTGTGGCATAGCGGGCGGGTGCCGCTTTCCACAATATTACCGCCCGCGATGCCGATGGGGGCAAAACCGGAGAGGGCGATGGAGACGATCCCGGCCCCGCTGTCCTCAATACCGACCACCTGATGCCGTTCGGAAAAGGGAATACCGAGACCAACGCGCGCCGTCTCTGCATACAACCACGGGTGCGGCTTCGGTGACAACTCACCGAGGGTACCCGGCTCCCCCGGACGGATGGCATGGCCGGCGGTGATGATGGCGTCATAGAACTGCCGCGGGTCACCCATGCCAAGGGTTTGAAAGGCATCCACTATTTCCGGCCAGGCCTTTTCGTAGAGCCCGGACGTGACCAGCCCGATCTTGATGCCCCGGCCCTTCAACGCATGGAGGAATTCCTTGATGCCGGCCGACGGAGTGAAGGCGCCTTTGCGACCGCGACCAGCCAGAATTTCGTTCATCTCAAAGCTGGTGTGCTTGAAGTACCAGCGCCGTGCTTCTTCCACCGATTTATCGGGACAATACTTCCGGATGCAGTACTGCAGGTGCTCCGAAACCGAATGACCGGAGACGTAGGGAATGTCCGCATCCTCAAGCTCGAAGGCCGGATTCTCCAGCAGGCTGGCGGTGGTCTTTTCAATGATCCAGATCCAGAAGGGCTCGCTGTGAACCGTCGTCCCGTCCAAATCCATCAACACCGCCTTGACCGGCTTATCCAGGCGGATTTCCGGGACCGGATAATAAGCCGGGTATCCCATGGCCGAGCTGACATAGGCGATCGCATGTTCATCAAAAATAATGAACTCCACCTTGCCGTCACCCGTCGCGAGGATGTGCCGCACCCCACCCACCCCGGCGCGGTGCCGCCCGTCACTGCACCCGTCCTTCACCACCAGACCGGCATTCAAAGGGACAGCTCCCAACCCTGGGATGGTTATTTGTTCCGTCATGTTTGTGCGGCCCGTTCTCGCATAAAGTTTGTAATACAGCATAAGTATCTCAATATGCGGAAACCATTGTCAATAATGGTTAACAGAAATTTCATTTGTTTACGAAATCATCAAATGCTATATACCTGATATATGCCCGATCTGAATTCGGATTTACCTCATTTATGAAGACCCCCAACCTTGCGGCCCGCGCCCAGTGTCATGTTGTCTCCAATACGCATTGGGATCGGGAGTGGCGCTTCTCCATGCAGAAGGTGCGGCACCGCCTGGTGTACATGCTGGACCAGCTTTTCGACATTCTGGAGCGCGATCCGGACTACCACTCATTCCATCTGGACTCCCAGACCGTGCCCCTCCAGGACTATCTGGAAATCCGGCCGGAACGGCGGGAGCTGTTGGCCCGCATGGTCCGGGAACGGCGGCTCTATGTCGGGCCCTGGTTCTGTCTGCCGGACGAAAATTGTGTCGGCGGCGAGGCCATCATCCGTAACTTGCAGCTGGGTCACCGCATGGCCCGGGAAATGGGCCACGTCAGCAAGACCGGCTATTCGCCTTTTTCCTGGGGGCAGATTTCCCAGATGCCGCAGATTTACAAGGGGTTCGGCATTGAATTCGCGGCCTTCTACCGCGGCATCAACACGCGGGTCGCGCCGCGCTCCGAATTCTTCTGGGAGGGACCTGACGGCACCCGCATTCTCGCCTCCCGGCTGAGTCGGCGCCCGCGCTACAACATCTATTACATCATCCAGCGCGCCGTTTACTGGGGCGTCGAAAACACCGACTTCAAGCATGAGCAGTGGAGCAACGGACACGGCGCCTGGCGGATGACCTCGCTGGAATTTGGGGATCGCGACTACGACTATCTGCACCCGGGCTTCGGCTACCATCGCGAGCTGTTATCCGCCAAGGCCCAACAGGCCATGACGGAGCAGGATGACGATTGGACCACCCCCCATCGCTTCTGGTCCATCGGTCACGACGCCTCCTTTGCCGACATCCGCGAAACCGACATGATTCGCGACTGTGCCGAGGCCCTGAGGGAACAGGCCGACGTTTTCCACAGCTCGCTGGAACAGTTCCAGCAGGGGCTTCTGGAGTCGGCCGCGGCGGATCTGCCCGTACTGCACGGCGAGATGCGCTATCCTTCCACGGACAAGGACTACAGCCCCCTGCTGGGATGGGTCACCTCCGCGCGCACCTACATCAAACAGGCCAATTTCCGCGCCGAGCGCAACCTGATGGCCTACGCCGAACCACTGGCCTTCTTCGCCCACCTCGTCGGCGCCCCCTATCCAGACGGTTTTCTGCGCACCGCCTTCAATTGGGTGCTGCAAAACCACGGGCACGACAGCATCGGCGGCTGCAGCCGGGACATCATCCATGAGGACATGCTGTACCGGTACCGCCAGGCGGACGAGATTTCGCGCTGCGTGATGGAGGAGGCCATGCTCGAAATCTGCCGCGGCATTGATTTTGCCGGATGGTCTCCGCAGGACGTCGCCGTGGTCGCCTACAATCCGCACAGCAACCGGCGTTCCCGCGTGCAGCCATGCCTGATCGATCTGCCGGAACACTGGTCCGGCCACGCGTTTGATCTGGTCGACGAACAGGGCACGGTGCTGCCCATGCAGGCCGAATGCATTCAGCCCGCCTGTTACGGTTTGCTGAATCCCCAGGGCGATGTGCCCACCACCCTGCTGTCCCGCCGCTACCGCGCCCATGTGCTGTGGCCGGACATTCCCGGCTATGGCTATCGCACCTTCCGCCTGGCCCCCCGGCAAACCGGCGCGGCCAGCGAACCCTCCATCTGCATCGGTCCGCGCGACCTGGCGAACGAGTACCTGAGCGTCAACGTCAACGACAACGGAACCCTGCGGGTCACCGATAAAACCACGGGCAAAATCTACGACCATCT
>CAYTVN010000016.1:0-20437 GCA_964441655.1 uncultured Verrucomicrobiota bacterium
GGGCATGTGCCAATAGGCATGACTACACGGCGACAGCTGTCGTTATACATTCACTAACAAGCCATTACACATTAGCGGACCTGACCTGTTCAGCCGACGGCATCACGCTCGTATTAACATATTTGTAATACTATCTGAACACATGCGACGAGATTGTAGGACTACGATGGCCAATGAACAACGATCGGCGCATCGACGTCTGACGACAGACTGCGATGGACCGGGCAGGACCGGGCCGTGTTCTCGACGAGTTGACGATCTTCGTCGTTCATGGCGGCGGGCATCCAGACCGACACCGGCAACCGGGCAATCTTGCGCGGCGGGGACGAGGTCATTTCCTTCGCGACATCAACCCGCATGCCTCGCAGGTCCCACCCCTTGCGAAGGGCAACGATACCCAGGGTGGTGGCGATGCAACTGGCCAGCGCAGCGCCGACCAGATCGGTGGGTGAAAAACGCTCGGCTTTGCCGTGGTTATCGGCCGGAGCATCGGTTTCGATCTGGCAGCCCGACGGGCCATGCGTGGCCCGGCAACGCAGCTCACCTGTGTACTCAATTTTCATTTCAACCATGGGATATCTCCTGATGTGGCCGGAAGGGTACTGTGAAACGACCGATTGTGCCAGTGCCGCGCGCTTGCATGCCGCCGCGCACCGGGTATGGTGTCGCGTCCCAGGAGAATTTTATGAGCCGTGAATCCGACGTCCTCGACAGCATGCGCCACATCATGGATCCCGATCTCGGGCGCGACATCGTTGCCCTGGGCTTCATCAAACAACTTCAGATCTCGGAGACCGGCCACGTCAGCTTTACCGTCGAATTGACCACCCCAGCCTGCCCGGTAAAGGAGCACTTTCGCTCCTCCTGCATCGAGTCGGTTTCGCGCCTGCCTTGGGTTACGAAGGTGGATGTCGTCATGTCATCAGCCGCCCGCAGCAATCCGCTGGTCAACAAATCACGCGGCCTGGAAAAGGTGGCGACGATCGTGGCCGTCTCCAGCTGCAAAGGTGGCGTGGGCAAATCCACGGTGGCGGTCAACCTCGCCTATTCGCTGTCCCTGCTGGGCGGAAAGGTTGGTATTTTTGACGCCGATATTTACGGTCCCAGCCTGCCCACCATGGTCTCGCCCACACGCACCGAGCTGTTCATGGATGACGACCTGATCGTGCCGCTTGAATACGAGGGCGTGAAGCTGATGTCGTTCGGCTATGCCAACCAGGGCGGCGGGGCAGCCATCATGCGCGGCCCCATGGTATCGCAGGTCATCAACCAGTTGCTCACCACCACGAACTGGGGCGAACTGGACTACCTGGTGCTGGACCTGCCCCCGGGCACGGGTGACATTCAGCTCACCCTCACCCAGCTGATTCCCATCACCGCCGCCGTGATTGTGACCACGCCCCAGCAACTCAGCTATGTAGATGTGGTCAAAGGCATCCAGATGTTCGATAAACTCAAGGTGCCCACTGTGGCCGTGGTGGAAAACATGAGCTATTTCGAGTGCCCCGGTTGTGGTACCCGGCACCATCTGTTTGGCCAGGGCGCCCGCGCCCGTTTGGTGGAGCAGTTCGGCATTCGCAACTCCTATGAGATCCCGTTACGCCCTGAAGTATCACGTATGAGTGACCGCGGAACTCCGGTGGCGCTGGCCGACCGGGACGGCGCGGCGGCGGCGCCGTATCGCGAGATAGCAGCTGCGGTGGTGCAGGAAATCAGCAAGCTTCAGCACGGCGGGGTGACCCGTCCCACGGTCGCCTACAAGCCGGGCACCGGCATCATCGTGACGCCCGCTAACGGGGTCGCCGCTTACGTGGCACCTGCGGCGCTGCGCAAGGCCTGCCGCTGTGCCCATTGCATCGAAGAATTCAGCGGGAAGCCCCTGCTTGATCCAGCCAGCGTCAGCGACAGCATCTACCCACGCAGCATGCAACCCATGGGAAACTACGCCATTGCGGTGACCTGGAGCGACGGGCATGCCTCCTCCATTTATCCCTACGAAACCATTTTGAAACTGGCGCAACCCGTGCCTTCCAGCTAACCCGAACATTGCATCGCAAGCGATACACTATTCGGGCTAAGGCAGGCTTGTTCGTTTTCCGTGCGTGCGTATAGTTCGAAGCAGTCAGGAGTTGGATATGGAAAACCAATGGTATTACGCGCGTCACGGCGCCGAACGGCAGGGACCCATCGCGGAGTCCGAACTTCGCAATCTGGTCGCGCAGGGCCAGCTTCAGCCGGATGACCTGGTGTGGCGCGAAGGCATGTCAGCTTGGGCCCCCTTGCACACGCTCCCGGAAATTAAGGCCCCCTCGCCCGCGCCCGCCATTCCGGCATCCCACGCTGAAGTCGCCATTCCCGCCGGGCTCAGTGGCTGGATGGCCTTCAACGGCATCGTCATCATTCTTAGCGGCCTCACCTACGTGATGTCCTGTTTCGCGTTGCCCAGCGGAATACTCCTGGTCATCGCCGGAGCATCCCTGATGTCGGCCCAGTCCATGCTGGCAGGTATGCGCACGGTGGACCCGGCCCTGCTGCCCTTTTTACAGAAACTGCGGGGCTTTTTCCTGATGACCGGGGTGGCCACGCTGGTCGCCATAGTCCTCACCGCCCTTTTCCTGATCATCGTCGTCGGCTTGGGCGCCGCCTCCATCGCCAGCGTCCTGCAACAATTCACCCCCCACTGAACCATGTATATTCTCTCCAAAACCATCCATCTGCATGACACCGATGCCGCCGGACGGCTGTATTTTGCCCAGCTATTCCGGCTGGCCCACGAAGGCTATGAGGCCTTCATTTCCAGCCTTGGATTCTCCGTCAGGGACATCCTGAAAGGCGGGCGTTTCGCCCTGCCCATCGTGCGGGCGGAAGCTGACTATAAACTTCCACTGTCCGTGGGCGATGAAATCGCATTGGAAATCAGACCCATGCGAGTCGGCCAGTCGTCATTCACCGTCCTGTGCCGGATCACGCACCAGGGTCGCACCGCGGGCCGGGTAAAAACCGTCCATGTCGCTGTGGAGGCGAAAAAGGGCGGCAAGTGCGATCTTCCCGTCCGTCTGCGTCGCGCCCTGCTCAAAGCCAGCCACGGCTAAGAGCGACCGGAATCAGTTTTTATCCGCCGGTGCGGGCAAGACTTCTCGCAGGGCGGCAAACCAGCGCTCGGCCAGTTTGCGTTCGCCTTGTTGATTGGGATGGAGGCCGTCCCACGTATCCACGTTCGGATCAAAACCGCTGAATTGATCCACCCAGCGAAGGTCCAAATCGGGAATGGGTTGCTCGGCCCATGCTTTTTCAAACGCGCCATTCAGACGTTCGATCAGTGCTTCCTCACCCACGGCCGGGATTAATCGCGCTGCCAGCACGCAGATCTGTGGATTTTGTGCGTGGATCAATCTCAACACGGCAAGCCACTCCTGCACCGTCTCCTCATCGGGATGACGTCGCAACGCGTCGTTGGTTCCCAGATGCAGGAGGATCACATCCGGTTTTGCCTCCGCCAGCCAGCCCGGCAAGTCCGGCAACACACGATCGATCGCCCAGCCCCAGTGACCTTCATGGTCTGGATCATAATCGGTTTCACGCGGATCCCCACCATGATGGCGTCGCAAGGAGCCCACAAAATCCACCTGGTAGCCCGCTTGGTTGAGCATCCGCCAAAGCGTTGGCCGATAGCTGTTAAATTGCACGTTCCCCTGCGTGATGGAATCCCCCAAGGGCATGATTCGCGCCACCGTGACATGCTCCACCGCGGCTGAACGCTGGCCCCCCCATCCGGCCAGCAGGCCCATCAGCACGCTGACGGAAATGCACTTCATAACATCTTCAGCTGCGC
The DNA here is from genome assembly GCA_964441655.1 of uncultured Verrucomicrobiota bacterium. Taxonomy (GTDB): domain Bacteria; phylum Verrucomicrobiota; class Kiritimatiellia; order CAIVKH01; family CAIVKH01; genus CAYTVN01. The sequence continues at coordinate 3,833 of CAYTVN010000016.1, forward strand.
TTCCAGGGTCAATTTTACGCGGTCCGGCTTGCGACCTGCATCCGCATCTTCCGGCCAGGCCAGGAAGGCTTTGGGAATTTTATACTTGGGCAAAACCTGAGCGAGCCGCGTCCGGAGCTCAGCCTCAGGTGGAAGCTCGCCGCGGCAGCGGATAAACGCCACCGGCCGCTCGCCGAATTCAGCATCCGCCACCGGCACCACCACGGCCTCTTCAATCTCAGGCATCTGGCCCAGGACACGTTCGATTTCCTCGGGCTGGATATTTTCGCCACCGGAAATGAACATGAAATCACGCCGTCCTGTGAAGGTGAGATGTCCGTGGGCATCCAGTTCGCCCAGATCCCCCGTGGCATACCAGCCATCGTGCGTGCGAAGCGGCACCACCACCCCCTGCTCCAGATAGCCCATGAACAAGGTTTCGCCGCGCACCTCAATTTCACCCGCCGGCGAGATGCGGACCTGTCGATAGCGCAACGGGGCGCCGGCATTCATACGCTGGGCGGGGGGCGAGAGCGGGCTGGCGGTGCAGACCTGGGATGCCATTTCGGTGAGTCCGTAGCTGGGCAGCACAGGCCAGCCCCGGCGCATGGCTTCGACCAGCGCCGAAGCCGGGATGGGCCCGCCGCCCAGCAGGATCGCCTTCACCTGCCGAAACGACTCGGGCACATCGGGTAGTCGCAGCAAACGCAGCAATTGCGTCGCCACCATGGACATGTGTGTGATGGCATAAAACCCCTGGCTGTATTCCAGATTCTGGTCGGGCTCGGGTATCACCATGGTCGCGCCGCTGAGCAGGCAGCGGAAGATCACGCCGAGACCGCCGACGTGGTACAGCGGCAGGGTCATCAGCCAGCGATCATGACTGGCCAGACGGATGTTCACATTGGAACCGCGCGCGCTGTAGTAATGATTGCCGTAGCTCAACACCGCGGGCTTGGGCTCGCCGGTGCTGCCCGAGGTGAAGACGATGGTGGCGGGTTGATCGAGTTCCACCTTCCACGTCCGATCTCCGGAGGCTTGTTCGCGTGGCGCCAGCAGTACGGCCGGGTGATGGATCTGTAGACCGGCCAGATCCGGGGCTGAGGGATCCTGCAAATAGGAGATGACGCGCCGGCAGCCCAGTTGGTGTATCTGAGCCAGCACAGCGGCCCGCGGCAGGCGGGTGTTGATGAAGCAGGCCGTGGCCCCGGCCCGCAGCAATCCCAAATACAAGGCAATGCTGCGCCAATCCGCCGGCAAATAGAGTGCGACCCGCTCGCCAGGCGTCAGCCCGAGTTCGTTCAAATGACCGGCCACCCGGGAGGCCAGTTCATCCAACTCGTAGTACCGGATGATGCGCTCATCGCTGATGATCGCAGGCTCGTGTGGCGAAATTTGCGCCGCTTCGCTGAGGGGACAACGTATGGTCGTCATGCTACACGCGTGAGATGGGTGGGCTGCACCAACAGGGTGCGCGCATCGTAAAGCTCAATCCATCCTTCATCAAAGTCCAGCCTGGGCTCAAACACGTCCGCGGCCAGAAAACGGTAGGTATCCAGCCCGGCGGCCCACTCCGTGGCCCGGCTGGCAATTTCTGCCAGCATGCGGATGCCCACCCCGCTTTCATAGGCGGCGCTGATGATGGCAACCTTATCGGCCCGGTAGGCGCGCGCCTGCCACTCGCAAATGTCGTTCAGCGGCCCCATCAGGGTGGGCTTGAAGATCCACGCCTCCACCCCCTGGATGTCGGGCAGGGGCTGGTCGGGCTTCAAACCGTGCAACGTCTCATCGAGGGCCAGAGGCCAACCCGTGGCTTCATGGAACGCCGTCAACTGCGTGATATCCGCCAGCGGCTCTTCCACATACGCGGGCCGGAAATCCGGCATTGCTTTGGCGATGGCACAGGCGGTTTCCAGGGACCAGGCCCGGTTGGCATCCAGGCGCAAAGCCGCGTTACTCGGCAGGACGTCGCGAACCCGGCGAATGCGTTCCACCTGCTCCTCCACCGTGCCCTGCCCCACCTTGAGTTTGAAGGTTTCATATTCGCGGGTCACGGCCCGCCGGGCCGCCGCCACACAGGCGTCCGTGGCGCCGGTCAGCAAGGCGCTCAGGCTCACCATCGAATTTTCTCCGCCCAGCCATTCACCCGTACCCGTGTTGTAGAAATCGGCCCCCATCATCATGTGGGCCGAGTCAAAACCAAAACGCACGGATGGCAGCAGCGATGCGAGCAGGTTTTGATCATCCTCATACCCGCGGCCTTCCAATCGGGCGCAAGCCAGGCGAGCCTGCTGCTGCGCCTCCGCCAGGGTCTCCCGGCTGCAACCGGGCAGCGGGGCGATATCGCCCCACCCTTCGTGGCCCGTGTCAGAAACCATATGAATCAGCAGTCCTTCGCGCTGTGGCAAACTGCGGCCACGGATGAACACCGGTTCGGTGAACGGAAGGCGATACGCGTAAAGCTGGCACTGGATCAGAATCACAACCGGTAGCCCACGGAAAACAGCATGGCGAAAACAATCAACAGCATGGCGGTGTAGGCCAGCAGATTGTTGAGCAACAGCGGTTCACGCGTGGTCCATACCGTGCGCAGTCCGGACAGGCCGGCCAGGAGGACCAAGGCGGCGACCGCCGAATTCGGAGGAGCGCCGTACCAGCGCACCAGCACCAGCGGAACCAGCGCCGCGCCCACCAGACACAACGTATATTCCCAGCGCGCGAAGGTCGGCCCGAATCGTACGGCCAGCGTGCGTTTTCCGCTGCGCGCATCGCCTTCGATGTCCCGCAAATTGTTTACCACCAGAATGGCCACCGACAGCAATCCCGGGGCGAGGCCCGCCACCATGGTCGCCTCGCTCAGCCGAAGGGTCTGCACGTAGTAAGTTCCCGCCACCGCCATCGGGCCGAAGAATACCAGGACGAAGAAGTCGCCCAATCCCATGTACCCAAATGGCTTCGGGCCCGCGGTATAAAGCACGCCTGACGCAATGGCCGCCGCCATCAGCGGGGCCAGCATCCACCCCCCGCGCAACACCAGAAACAGCGAGGCCAGCGCCGCCAGCCCGAAGGTCAGCACGGCGGCCCGTTTCATGGCCTCCGGTTTGACCAAGCCCGCAGCAGTCGCCCGCACCGGGCCGGTCCGTTCCGCGGTATCGGTTCCCTTGGCAAAATCGGCGTAGTCGTTGCAGAAATTGGTGCCGACCTGCAGCAGCATCGCCGTCACCAGGCAGATCACCGCAGTTGGTGCGTCAAACCCGCCATCCCGCCACGCCATGGCGCTCGCCATGGCAATCGGGGCCACCGCAGCCCACAGGGTTTTCGGGCGCGCCGCTTCGATCCAGACATTCAACGTGGAAGGCATGGTGCTCCTCTAGGGCCGGCGTGGAAACTTGGCGAAGTTTGGCTTTCGTTTTTCGACAAAAGCATTCTTACCTTCTTGCGCCTCTTCCGACATGTAATAGAGGAGGGTCGCGTTGCCGGCCAATTCCTGCAAGCCAGCCTGACCATCGCAATCCGCATTAAGTGCCGACTTCAGGCAGCGCAGGGCCAGCGGGGATTTTTCGTTGATCTCGCGGCACCATTGCACGGTTTCCTCTTCCAACCTGGCCAGCGGTACCACCACATTCACCAATCCCATGTCGAGGGCCTGCTGGGCATTGTATTGGCGGCAGAGGTACCATATTTCACGCGCCTTTTTCTGCCCCACCATCCGGGCCAGATAGGAGGCCCCGAAGCCACCATCAAACGAACCCACCTTGGGTCCGGTCTGCCCGAAAATGGCGTTGTCGGCCGCGATGGTCAGGTCACACACCACATGCAGCACGTGCCCGCCGCCGATGGCGTAGCCCGCCACCATGGCGATCACCGGCTTGGGACAGGTTCGTATTTCACGCTGAAAATCCAGCACGTTGAGGCGCAGCACCCCTTTCTCGTCCTTGTAGCCGGCCTCACCCCGTATCTTCTGGTCGCCGCCCGAGCAAAAGGCCTTGTCCCCGGCGCCGGTCAGGATGATCACACCGATCTCCGCATCCTCCCGCGCATCTTCCAAGGCCGTGCGCATTTCTTTCACGGTTTGCGGACGAAACGCGTTGCGCACCTCGGGACGGTTGATGGTGATTTTGGCGATGCCTTCCGCCTTGTGATACAAGATGTCGCCGTAGCTGCCCGCTGATTTCCATTGGATGGTCGCCATAATCACTCCAGGTGTTGCTGCAAAAATTCCGCCCCTGCCTCGCCAAATAGATCCGCTTGCTCCAGATGCGGCAGGTGCCCGGAATCCGGTACCATAAGGCTCCGGCCCAGCGGGCTCAAGTCTGCGGCACGGCGGGACAGGTCTCCATACACCGCATCCGCCTCCCCCGCGACAAACAGCGCGGGCACGGCCAATCCGGGTAATTCATTCCATAACGGCCGCTGCTGGCTCACGGACAATCCACGCAGCGCTCGAGCCAATTCGGGAGCCGAGCCTCCACTTCTCTTGGTCGTCAGGCGCTGGAGCAAGTCAGGTTGCCGTCGCAACGAGGCAAATAGCGGTTGCTGATACCAGCGCTCCACAAAGGACGACAGACCGCCCTGCTCAAGTTCCGTGGCCCGCGCTTCATCAATCCGTTGGCGCTGCTCACGCGCCGACTCCTCCTCCAGACCCGGTGAGGCGGAGATCACGATTAGCGCCTGCAAGGCCGGGGCGCCTCCGGTCAAGGCCAGCGCAAGGGCCAATCGTCCACCCATGGAATAGCCGACCAGCGCCTCGGCGGATCGGGTAAGCCTGGCCAGCCCGCGCAACGCGCCGGCCCACGTGTAGGCGTCGGCCGCGAGGTTGAGTGATTTCCCGTGCCCGGGTAAATCCACGCATTCGACGCGAAATCTTTTTTCCAGGCGCGACACCAGCGGCATCCAGTCTTCGCCATCCCCCATAAAACCGTGCAGACAGACCACCCGCGGCGCGCCCATGGGACCTCGAGCGGTGACATGCAATCCGGGCATGGCGCGGTCATTTCCCCGTCACGGCCCGGGCCACGGCCTGCTGTAGTGATTGCCACGCGGAATGGGTTGCCGCGCGCGTGGTGGTTACCTCGATCAGGGCGCTGTGATGCTTGCGGCAGGCCGATTGGTAGGCGCGGATAAAGGCGGCCACGGTGGCGACGCGCGCATAGGAAACACCAAACATGGAGGCCGCGCCCTCAAAGCGCCGGCCATGGGGCAAGCCGAATACTTTTTCAAATGAGGCCGCGGTTTGCGCAACGGGCAGGAATGAGAATATTCCACCCCCGTCGTTATTGATCACCACCGCGACCACGGGCACCCGCGACGAGGCCAACAGGGCCAGCGAATTCAGGTCGTGCAGCAACGAAAGATCGCCGATCAACAGGGTGACCGGCTGCGCGCGACCGGCGGCAACACCCACCGCAGTAGCCAGCAGCCCGTCGATTCCGCTGACCCCGCGATTCGCCAGCACCTCCACGGACCGGGCGCCCGTCTGGCCAAACGTGTCCAGCAAGCGAATGGGCAGACTATTGCCCGCGAATAATGCATGATGATCGGGCAATCGCCGCGTGAGCTCCCACGCGATCCGGGGTTCCGTCAAACGACGTGTCGCGATCATACGCGCGTGCAGGGTGCGCCGCACGCGTTGACCGGCCTGCTGCCAGGCGGCCAGCCACGACTCATCACTCGGGGAAATCTGCTCGGCCAGAGCCGTCAGCGCGGCGGACACGTCTCCCACCCACTGCACATCCACCGAATGGGTTGGATCCTGACGTTCCAGGAATGATGTGATGCGCAGCACCGGCACGGAAGGTTGATGGTTCGTCAAGGCGGCCAATCGTTTGGAGGTGATCCGGCCACCCACCACGACTACGCCATCGGGCCGGTGCGCGGACAGCCAGTCGGGTGAATGGATGACCAGATCGGCGTGCGCCACGACGACGTCATCAACCGGACCCAGACGCAAACCGGATTGCACATCGGCTAAAACCGGCCAGCGCAAACGGCGGGCCAGTTGTAAAACGGAGTCACGATCTTTAACTGGCAGGGCCCCGACCAGAAGGACGCCCCGGCGCGTGTGCTGAAATTCGGGCAACGCCGGGACCTGGCCGGTAGCACTCGCCACCTGGTACCGGGTCAGTGCCTGGTTCCCGCGCAGCCAGGTTTGCAGGGGCGCCAACAGTTTGCGCTTGGGATAGGTTTCCGGTACGGGCGCCAGTGGTTCGCGAAACATCAGGTTCAACTGGACCGGTCCCGCGGGACCGTGGCGAGTGCGCGCCACCGCCTGATCCACCGTGGTCAGCAGCATGCGCAGGGGAATGTCCGCGCTGGGACAGGGCACATCGAAGCGCCAGCGCAGGAAAGAACCAAACAGGGTGGTTTGATCCATGGTCTGGTTGGCCGAGGTATCCCGCAACTCAGGTGGCCGGTCCGCCGTGAGAAGCAGCAGGGGCACGTGGTCAAGCGCGGCTTCTGCCACGGCGGGCGCCAGGTTGGCCACGGCGGTGCCCGAGGTGGTGATGACGGCTACGGGCCGGCCGGTGGCGCGGGCATGACCGAGAGCGAAGAAGCCCACCCCACGCTCGTCCCAGTGGACATGCACCTTTAGCCCGCGATGAGCGGCCGCGGCCAGGGCCAGCGGAGTGGAACGCGAGCCCGGCGCCAACGCCACCGTGGTGACACCCAGGCGGACCAGTTCTTCGGCAAGCACCGAGCACCATAACGCATTTAGATTGGGAGCCCTGTCAATCATACTGTAAACAGACGAAGGAAAGGGGCCAGCTTGGATTCGATCTCGCGGGCCTCTGACTCCGCATCCGATCCCGGCACTATACCGGCTCCTGCGTACAAGAGCAGGTTTGATTTCACCACCAAGCCGCACCGCAAAGCCACGGCGAATTCCGCGGCGTCACGCCCCACCCAGCCCACCGGGCCGGCGTACCAACCGCGATCGAAAGGTTCCAGACCGGTTATGGCTGCCATGGCCGCAGCCACCGGTTCGCCCGCGGTGGCAGGCGTGGGATGCAGCCGCGCCAACACGTCGGCGTCGGTGATGCCGGGCTTCAGCGTGGCGCGGATGGCCGTGCGAAGATGCTGCACCCGGCCCAATTTCAACAGCGAAGGCCCCGGTTCAGACTCAACCCGACCGCTCAGGTCCGCCAGATCATGCACAATGCGATCACGAACCAGACGGTGTTCCTCGGCTTCCTTGGGATGCCGGAGCAAGTCTTCCGCCAAGACACGATCCTCTGTCTCGGTGGCCCCGCGTGGTCGCGTGCCCGCCACCGCTTCACTGTCCAACTGGCGGCCACTGCGCCGATAAAGCAATTCAGGTGAAGCTCCGACAAAGGAAAAGCCGGCGCCGTGGCTGCCACAAAACTGGAAGCAGCGACCGGTTTGCCGTTGCAGACCGTGCAAGAGCGCAAGTGGATCCGCCATGCCGGACAAGGCCAGCAACACCCGTCGCGCCAATACAACCTTGGCCATGCGACCGCGTCGGATCAAATCCAGCGCGGATTGCACGCCAGCCGCCCAGGCCGTCGAATCCGGCTCATCGCGTCGGCCCAGCACCGATGGCAACGCGGGTGGTGTATATTCGGCGGGGCCCGATTCAAAAAGCACATCCTCCACCGGTGGCCAGCAACCCGCAGCATCACGAACCAGGTTCATCGCCAGCACGGTGCCCGCGTCGCGTGTGCGTTTGACTTCCAATCGCGGAAGAATGAAGCGATAAGCTCCGAAAGGTTGCCAGGCATGATCGGTCGGATGCCAGGGTCCGAACCGGAAACCGCCGTAGTACCGGACATCGCCCACGGACTGGCTGAGTCGGAGGGCCATGGCACGTTCCCACGCGCCAACATCCTGAGCGGCCATCCCTTTGATTTCATCCGCCTCCCCGATCAGGGCTACTTCGCAGACGCCGTCGCGGTCAGCCCAATAGCCGCGTTTCTGTTCGGTTTGAGCGGCCAGCCAGGACAGGGGTTGCACGTTGGGCGCGGGAACGGACACCCGAATCACCGCAACCTCGCGGGATGCGGAAGAGGTCAACGCATCACGCGCCGCTTGAATCAGGTCCGCCGCTGGTAAGGATGCGCGAACCGAGTCGCTCATGGCGGGGCATCACCCTGGTAAATGGTGGCAATGCCAAAGGTTAACGGATGATGGACCACGTTAACCAGACCGGCCTTTTCCATGAGAGCGCAGAAAGCTGCGCCGTAGGGAAACGTTTCCACGGTCAGATTCAGATAGCGGTAGGCCTCTCGATCACCGGACAGGATGCCACCGAGGATGGGCAAAATATTTCTCAGATAGAACAGATAGGCCGCGCGAAACGGGGCCCAGCCGGGCAATGAAAACTCCAGTACCAGCACGCGTCCGCCCGGGCGCAAGACGCGCCGCATCTCGCCCAGCGCCTGCACGACATCAATCACGTTGCGAATCCCGAAGGAAATCGTCACTGCGTCGTAGATCCCACTGGGCTCCGGAATGGTGGTGGCATCGCCGGTTCGAAGGTTGATACGGTCAGCCAGACCACGCTGTCGCACCTTCTCCCGACCAACCTCCAACATCCCTTCGGACATATCCACGCCCACCGCGGAGACGATTCGCGGTTCCCGGCGGATCAGGGAAAATATCTGGTCTGCCGTGCCGGTCGCCACATCCAGCAAGCGCAGCTGGCCGTCGGGCGGCAGGTAGCGCGCCATGCATTTCCGCCAGGCCACGTCCTGGCGGAAGGACAGCATGCGATTCAGCAGATCGTATCGTGGGGCAATGCGGTCAAACATCTTCCACACTTCACGCCGTGAAGGTTCAGTGTTCACCGGTGGTTGCAGGTTCGACATGCTTCCATACATAGCCTCGAAACAGGCAATTGGCCAGCCCCCGGGACAAAAAAAGCGGCCGCCGGGTTGATCTAGACCCGGCGGCCGCTCGTTGCTGCAGACTGAATTAGAATGAATAGCTGGTCTTGAACATGAGTTCCTGGTCCTGACCAAAGGAACTTTCCTGCCAGTTGCCGATGAAGAACGTGCTGGCCAGATTCTCGGTCCACCCATAGCTCATGCCGCCGCCGATCAGGAAGGGCTGGTCGCTGGTGTCCTGGAAGTCCATGATACGCCCTTCACCCATGACGGAGAAGCGCGGGCTGATGTCCCAGATCACAGACAGGGAGCCCATGAAGACATCGTCTTCCTCGGTGGCACGGGCGTCGTAGTTCATGGCATAGCTGGCATCCAGCACGTAGTGCAACACCTCGTACACCACGGTGCCGATGGAGACCCCGAACATATACATGGTTTCCCCGGTACCCAGTCCGTCATCCTCGTCTCCTGTGGGGAAGGCAACATCCACGTGCGGGATGACATACGGATAGCGGAAGATGTCTTCATAGGCCAGAAGGTCAAAGCCCAGCTGCACATCGCCCAGGCCATCCGCGTCCTCCAGAAAATCCTCATCGCGCTGAACCCACGGCACCTCCAGGCGGGCCGTGACATTCTCGATCAGACCATAGCGCAGCAGCGCAGAGTGGGAGCGATAGACAAAGTCATCGTACTCCGTTTGCTCCAGCCAGTAGGAGACTTCGGCCTGGCCCAGGGCGGGGAATTTGTTTTCCGTAGTCCACAAGGCTCGCGCTTCCTCGGCACGGGCCAGGGACAAGGTGCTCAGGGCGGCGCACGCAGAAACCAGCAGGATTTTCCTCAACATCATTCGATCTCCTGTTCAGAGGGATTGATTTAACTGCCCGTGAATGTACACGCCTGCCAGGGTCAGGGCGACAAGAAAAACCAGCGCCTTGATCCTCCGGGCAGCCCCGCCTTTTTGATTTCGTGACGGGACCTTTTATGTATGATGCGGGCCGGTCGGTTGGAGTGCCGCCCTAAGCCAATGCCCGCCAAAAGCATAGATGAAATTCGCTCGGAAGCGCCTGCGGATATCGAAACCGCATCCGCTGGCTACGCCTCTCGCTTTCAAGGACCTGTCGGCGCATGGATGCTGGGCCGCCAGGAACAGACGACCCTTGATCTGCTGCAGGGCGTTTCCGCTCGATCTGTGCTGGAAGTGGGTGGCGGCCACGGCCAGCTGACCGGAGCCCTGATTCAGGCTGGTTACCACGTAACGGTGCAAGGCAGCTCGGATATATGCCAGGTTCGCATTTCCAACCTGGTGAACACCGGCCAATGCGCATTCGTGGTGGGCTCGTTTCTGAACCTGCCCTTTCCCGACCAGAGCTTTGATGCCGTGGTCAGCGTGCGCCTGATCATGCATAGCGAACAGTGGCCACGCCTGATCGGTGAAATGTGCCGGGTGGCCAAACGCTCGGTGATCGTGGATTACCCGCTGGCCAGCGGACTCAATGCGCTGGCTCCCCTGCTCTTCGGGGCCAAGAAGAAACTGGAAAAGAATACCCGCAGCTGGCGCAATTTCACCCACCGCGAGGTGGCCGCCACCTTCACTCAACACGGCTTCAAAGCGGCGGCACGCCGGGGCCAGTTTATTTTCCCCATGGTCATCCACCGGACCTTGAAACAACGCCCGCTGTCGGCAGCCCTGGAAGGCATGGCAGGCGGGTTGGGCCTGCATCGAATTCTCGGTTCACCCGTGCTGGCCCGTTTTGATCGGAGCGTGTCGTGAACGAGACCGGGTCCAAACCACCGGTCTGGTTCCTGATCAGTTCCTATCATCCCACGGTGGGCGGTGGCGAAACCCACGCCCGGCTCCTGGCCCGTGAACTGGCGCAGCGGGGCTGGCCGGTGACCATTCTCACCCGCCGCCGGGACCGTTCCTGGCCTGCGGTGGAAACGCTGGAGAACACCACCATCCGACGGGTCGCCCCCGCCGGCGTGCCGCGTCTGGGCAAGTACCTGATGCTGCTGCCCGCCCTGCTCACGCTGCTGTGGCACCATCGCAAGGTGGGCGTACTGTATGTTTGCGGGCTGCGTGTATTGGGCATCACCGGCATGTTGTTCGCCCTGCTGACCCGCCGCCCGGTCATACTGCGCGCCGAGGCCTGCGGCGAATGGTCCGGTGATTTCATCTTTAACAGTCCGCATCAAGCCAAGGTCCGCGCCCAATCCGTCGTTCGTGCGCTCCTGGCCGTTCGCAATACCCTCTTCCGCAGGGCGGATCGCTTCCTGAGCATCTCCCAGGTGATCCGGGACGAATTTCTGTCCGGACGTGTGCCGGCGGATCGCATCGTCCACATTCCGAACGGCATTGATACGGCGACGTTTTCGCCCACCGACCTCAACACCCATTACCGATTGCGCACTGAATTGGGATTGCCGCCCCGCTCATTTATTTTCGCCTACTCCGGAAAGCTGAACCGGGGCAAGGGCCTGGACATGCTGGTGCGCGCCTTCGCGCGGGTCCGGGCCGTGCGCAAAGACGCCCATTTGTTGCTGATCGGCGCCGGCGGCCAACAATTCCTGTCCTGCGAAAGCACCCTGCGCGGCGAAGCCGTAAACCGCTCCCTGAGCGCCTCCATCACGTTCACCGGCTATGTCACGCGGGTGGCGGATTACCTGCGAGCCAGCGATGCCTTTGTCTTTCCCAGCGAAAGCGAAGCGCTGGGTCTGGCCCTGATCGAGGGCATGGCCTGCGAACTTCCCGCGCTGGGCTCCGCCACCGGGGGCATTCTTGATATCATTGAGGATGGGAAGAACGGACGGCTGCTGCCGGTCGGTGACGAAATGGTCTGGGCGCAAGCCATGATTGACCTCATGGACCATGCGGAGGAGCGCGCCGCCTGGGCGGCCGCCGGACTGCGCACGGCACGCGAGAAATTTAGTATTGAAAGTGCGGCAACCGCCCACGAAAAGTTGTTCCACCAGCTTAGCTCACCATGACCGATCCCCTGCCACCCATCCCCTCCAGCTCCCGAAGCCGGGCGCAAAATACGATCTGGAATCTGATCGGCATGTGCGCCCCCATGCTGGTGGCGTTGTTTGCCATTCCCCACCTAGTGGAGGGCATGGGCAAGGAACGCTTCGGCCTGCTGACCCTGGTGTGGATGCTGGTGGGCTACATGGGCCTGTTCGATTTCGGCTTGGGCCGGGCCCTGACCCAGACCGTGGCCCAGCGCCTGGGCGAAGGCAGGATTGTTGAGGTGGCGGGAGTTTTCTGGACGGCCTTGGGCATCATGAGCCTGCTGGGCGCCATCGGCGGCCTGGTGATCTGGAGCCTTTCCCCCTGGCTGGCCCATTCGGCACTCAACGTCGATCCAGCCCTGCAAGCGGAGACCTTGCGCTCGTTCCGCGTGGTGGCCTTCGGACTGCCGGTGCTGGTGTCCGTCACCGGTCTGGTAGGCACACTGGAAGCTTTCCAGAAATTCAAACTGGTTAACGCCATTCGCATACCCACCGGCATCTATACCTTCCTGGGGCCGTTGATGGTCCTGCCCTTCTCCAGCCGGCTATCCACCGTGGTTCTGGCCCTGCTGTTTGGCCGCCTGGTGGAATGGATCATTTTCTTCCTGGCCTGCCTCAATACCATTCCCGGCGTGATGAATCCTGCCGCGCACGGGCAGGCACCCTTGAAGGGGCTGTTCCGCTTCGGCAGCTGGATGACTGTCACCAACATGATTGCCCCCCTGCTCATGCACGTGGATCGATTCCTGATCGGCGCCCTGCGCGCGGCCAGCGATGTGGCCTATTTTGCCACCCCGGCCGAAATCGTGGTCAAGCTGCTCATTCTGCCGCGCGCCTGGGTCGGCGTATTGTTCCCGTCGTTTGCCGGCAGCTACCGCCAGCGTCGGGAGGAAACCGCCGCGCTTTTCGCGCGCGCCTGCCGCTACCTGCTGCTGGGATTGTTCCCGGTGGTGGTGATGGTGGTGACCTTGACCCCCGAGTTTCTGACCCTTTGGCTGGGCGAGGATTTCGGTCTGGCCAGCTCGCCGGTCATGAAGCTGCTGACCATGGGCGTATTCCTGTGTTGCCTGGCCTACCTGCCCATTTCGCTGCTACAGGCGTCGGGACGGCCCGATTACACCGCCAAACTGAATCTGATCGAACTGCCCCTGTACCTCGTCTTCTCCGGCGTGATGATACACCTGTTTGGCATCATCGGCGCCGCCTCGGCCTGGCTGCTGAGGTCCGCAGTGGATTTCGTCTTTTGCATGCGCTTTGCCACCCGGGTGCTGGATCAGCCGCTGGCCAGTTTCCGCAGATATTTCCAGGTGACCGCCGTGGATCTTGCCATCCTGGCCCTCCTGGCCCTTCCCGTGACCCTGTGGCTGCGCCTGCCCGCGGGCGCGCTGCTGGCCGTCGTCCATCTGGTGTGGGTGTGGAAGCACTTGCTGGAAGAAGAAGAACGGAACCGTATTTCTTCAACCTATCACGAGCTGCGCGCCAAAGCCGTTGCGTTGCTGAGCCAGCTCAAGAGTGACGCGCCGACATGATGGCCGTGTAGGTTTCTTCCATGGTGCGGATGCAGGTCCGTCCGTCAAAGTCCCGGATGCGATTCCGGCTGCGCTCGCCCAGTCGTCGGGCCAATGCAGGATCGTCCATCACTTGCCGCAGCTGATCCGCCATGGCCGCGTCATCCCCGGCGTCAAAGAACAGCCCGGAATCGTTCTCCACCAACAACTCCATTTGCCCGTCAATGCGGGAGCACACACAGACCTGGCCAGCCGCCATCGCTTCGTACAGTGTGTTGGGCGTGCCCTCCATGTGGCTGGGGAAAAGCTGTATGTCAAAGGCCTGCAACACCTGCCGGGCATCACTGCGAAAGCCCAGCCAGCGAACCTGTTCGTCCAGCGCAAGCGCCGTCACCGCCTGCCGAACGTGCGGCTCGTAGGCGCCATCGCCCACGATCCAGAGCTGCACGCGCCGTCCGTCGCGTACCAGGCGCTGCAACGCACGCAAGGCATCCAAATGCCCCTTGTGGCTTTCGATACGGCCCAGCACGCCGATCACCGTTGTTTCATCGGTGGCCCCCTGCTCACGACGCAGCATCGCTTTCCATTCCGCCGACGCGGCTGGCATGTCCTTGAGCAGAATGCCGTTGTAGAGCGTCTTGACTACGTCGGGTTTCAGATAGCGTTTGTGGATGCAGAACTGGCGGGTGGACTCCGAAACGGCAAAGGCATAGCGGGTGAACGGACCCAGCACAAATTCGACCGGCCGCTGGAACAGCGGGACCGTCCGGTAATTGCAGCGCTCGTGCACGATGACCGGCTTGCCCAGCAGATGCCCGGCCAACCGGGCCCACAGGCACGCGCCATAACCGTGGGCATGAAGGATGTCCACCCGCTCGCGGCGCACCAGGCGAATCAGCCGCCCTAAATTGCGGGGGTCCAGCTTACCGTAGCCCAGCACCATGGGATCAGTACCGGCCGCTTTCATCTGGTCGGTCGCCTTGTCCCAGCCCTTGCGACTGCACAACAAGATCCGAAAGCGGGTGGCATCAAAGGTGGGCAACCACCACTGAAAACCTCGCGCCACACCGTGCAGGCTGGCCTCCGCGCCACCAAAATGTTCGCACAGATGTAGTACTGTGATCCGGCCGTCCGGGGTCATTTACGACTCCGCAGGAAGCGCGCCGGCACACCGGCCGCCACGGCATACGGTTCCACATTGCGCGTCACCACTGCGCCCGCGCCCACCAGCGCCTGTTCGCCCACGGTGAGACCGTCCATGACCAGTACTCCCGCGCCCAGCCACGCTCCATCGCCCACCGTAATGCCCACGGCCGTGCGGGCTTGTTCCAAGGGGGCTTGTTCGGCGGAATCCGATTCATGGCCGCCGCCGATCAGGTAGCTGTAGGCCGCCATCATCACCCGCTTGCCCACCGTGACGCGCGCCCCGGAAAAGATTTCGCAATTAAAGCCCAGGTTGGCCCCGTCACCCAGGGCGATGTCCCCGTTTTTGCAGCTCAGGATGGTGTTGCGCCCGATGAAGACGCCCGATCCGATTTCAATGCCGCGGTTGGACTGACCTTTGGCATCCAACACGCAGTGATCATCCACCACCACGTTGTCCCCGATGAAAATCTTATGCGGATGACGAAGCACCACCCCGTTTCCGAACACCACGCCCCGTCCGCAGCGACCCAGCAGGCAGGGATACAGCTTGGAGCGGAGGAGCAGGCCCAGGGCGCCCGGCACATAACTGAACGAGGTGATAATTTCGAACTTGAGCAACGCCCACAGGCCAGGCCGGCCCACGATCAAATCGCGGTACTTGGCCAGGGCTGACTTGCGCTCCGCGAAAAGCTCTTTTTGAATTTCCACCGAGGGTGCGTTCATAACGTTAACCGTACGCCGTCAGAACACTGGAAAACCGGCCTGTTCGTCAAGGATGAATGCCACCGGCCGGAACGCGAGGCCTGCAGGTCAGAGCGCTTCAGGCCGGCTCAGTCG
Organism: uncultured Verrucomicrobiota bacterium; assembly: GCA_964441655.1. GTDB lineage: Bacteria > Verrucomicrobiota > Kiritimatiellia > CAIVKH01 > CAIVKH01 > CAYTVN01. The sequence continues at coordinate 19,152 of CAYTVN010000016.1, forward strand.
GGCGGCCAACTCATCGTGCTTCAGCAGGTGCTTATGCAACGTCTCCGCCACCCAGTCATTGCCAGCCTCGGTATAGTGACCTTCCGCCCCGGTATATTCGATGCTCGAACCCTTGATGAACAGATGGGCAATTTGATCTTTGGGCAGGCGCCGCAATTCGTGAACCAGATCAATGAATATCCATTGATGCTGATCCGCGTGTGCGCGCAGCCAGGCCCGCCAGCGGTCGGACTCCCGGTCCCGATAATCCTTGCCAACCGGCAGGTAAACCAGGGCCAAGGCGCGACCGGCGGTGCGATGAGTCTGGTGTAAATCCATGAAAATGTGGCGGGCGGTTTCCTCGGCCGTAGCCGCCCAGTGGTTCGACTTTTCCTGTCGCAGCTGACCCAGCTTGGCATTCAACAACCGTACCAGATGCAGGCGTTGCACGGCAGACTGCCAGCGGGTCGGAGTATCGCTGGCGGCGGGTGGCGGCACCGGCACATGTTCGGTCACCAACCGGCGATCCCGGACGGTGACCACGGGTTTCCCATAGCCCATGAAACGGGGCCGCGTCATTCGCTTGAAATCCTCGGTGATAAAGGAAAACAGATGCAGGTCATGAGCCAGTCCGGCTCCATCACGCTGGTAGCGCAAATAGGCCTGGCCCACCCCATAGCCGCCCAAACCCATATTGAGCACTTCCACGTGGCCCAACCGGCGCGTTAACCCAGCGCCCCAGGTCTGCTCATCACCCACCCCGTAGCCAAAGGTGAAGGAATCGCCGGACAGTATGATGCGGCGCGCGGTCGGTGCCACCTGGTGCTCAACCGGTTCACGTCCGCGAAACCCGAGATTGTTGATATGCAGATGCTTGCCGACGCCGTACAGATTCGAGAGGGCAATGTTCGGAATATTCACCCACCCCAACAAGGCATCGTATTGGGTGTGCTTGCGCTCCGCCAGCTGCCGGTATCGGGTGGATATTGGTTTCTCCACCACGGCGGGTTCCTTCCGCATCAGCAAGGCGGCCACCCCTTCCAACACGAGTAGCAGAAACACCGTGGACGCCAGGTGAATCAACACCCGACCGAGCCAGCGGCGATAGCGATTGTTGACCATGACGTTGCGCTTGCGCATCATGCAGGTGGTAACCCATTCCGTCAGGGTCGCCAAGGTTTTTATTTAAAAAGTAATAATGGAGATGACAATGCGCCGGCCGAACCTGTAATCAACACACCGTGCAGACCCCTTCCCCAGCAAAGGACCGGTGGGTGACGCCAACCTTGGTGGCGCTGGCGCTGGGG
>CAYTVN010000017.1:0-20379 GCA_964441655.1 uncultured Verrucomicrobiota bacterium
GATGGCGGCAGACAATGGTGGCGATGTGCCGAAAGGAACCTGACATGAGACGCTGGTTCATCGTGCTGTTGCTGCTCATCATGGGGTCAGCGGGCCCGGTTCTGGCTGGACCCGTGTCGATGGATGCCATGCTGATCCTGGCCTCCAACGATCCCGCTCCGCTGGACCGACGTCTGGAACGGGTGGAATACAAACTGCGCCCGTTGTTCCGTTTTGAATACTACCGCTTCATGGGCGAGGGGACCGGGTTGCTGAATCTTCCGGGCGAGACCTCGATAGCGTTGGGCGATGGACACCATCTTCAACTGCGCGGATCGGAGAAGGATGGCGGCACCCGGGTGGAAGTCCGCTGGTTCCGGGGCGAGCAGGCCCTGCTGAATACCGCGGTCAATCTGAAGCCGGGCAAGCCGGTGATTCTGGGCGGCGTGCCTCATGAAAAGGGCACCTTGATCGTTACCTTGACCGCGCGGTGAATATTTTCACGCGTGGTTCGTCTCATGGACAACCCAGGAGGAAACGCGATGAAAATGCTCACAAGGCTTCTGATGATGTCCGTTTGTTTCTCGGCTGCGGTCGCGCATGCAGACCGTGGTTGCCGCGTGATACGCACGTGCGATAGTCCCGTGGTCTATGTGCCGGCCTATCCTGTCGTGTATGTTCAGCGCGCGGTGCCGGTGTATCGGCCCGCCCGAACCTGCTATCAACCTCCCGCCCCCCGCTACGCGACGCGGGCACCCCGGATGATGGCGCAGCCGGGTTACTGGGTGCAGCAGGATCTGGGGTGCGGACGCAGCCGTCGACTTTGGCAGCCAAGCCGCATCGTTCCAGCCTATCCGGCCTGTTCCCCGGCGATGGTCATGCGCTGGTAAGCCGGTTTACCGAACGGACTCAGGCGCGTAAGGTAGGGATGTGAAACGCCTGGCCTTGGGAATCCTTATTGCGCTGATAGCCATACTGTGCCGCAGTGTGGCGCCCAAGCGGGATGTCCCGGTCACGCCAGCCCGGCCACTCGGGATCACGCCAGCCACGCCGAGAATCTTCGCGTCGGTCGCGGCTACTGCATCCGTCATCAGAACTGCGGCGGTGGCGAGTGTCAGTGTGGAGGCTTCGCCTGTCGTGGTCTTTAATAGGCAGGCATTTTCCCATCAGCGCGGCGGCGATGCGGGCCGGGCCTTTTCCGAAGCACGTGTCCGGTGGGGCGTTCATCGCTCGGAACTCGTTTTGCTGGGGTGGTCGGGGTTGCCGCGAGCGGCGGAGCGGGCCCGCTGGAAGGCCGAAGGCGTTGAGTTGCTGTCGTATGTGCCGGACGATGGATGGGTGGCCCGGGTGCGCGGATCATCGGCGCTCGAAACCAATCTCTTCGCGGGCCTGACCCTGTTCCGACCCTTGGATGCATCGCTGCGGATGGACCCCGCACTTTTTGAGCCCTGTTCGTGCGCGTCGGTGCCGGCGTATATCCATCTGGCTCGGGATGAGGATGGGAGCGAACTCCAGCGCAAGCTCCGTTCCCGCGGGTTTGTGAATTTTGCTCCGCACGATTCGGTCGGCACCCGGTACCTCGCGGGCTCGGTGCCGGTTCCAATGTTGGCCAGCTGGGCGGCCTTGGTGGGTGAGGACCCAGCCGTGCAATATGTGGCCCGCGGATATGGTGCGCGCATAATGAACCGGGACAGCTCGCGCATCTTGCAGTCGGGCTCCTACGCGGGTTCGCTGCCGTTCTGGTCGGAGGGCCTGCTCGGATCCAACCAGATCATTGCCGTGCTGGACACGGGGCTGGATGTGGACAGTTGCTATTTCCGTGATCCATCAGGGACGACACCTCCCACCAACCGCGTGAGCGGAACCAATGTGAACCTTGGCCTGCGCAAGGTGGTGGCGGCGGATTTCCTTTATGAGGGAGACAATCCGGCGAATGCCAGTCACTGGGACAATAACGGCCATGGGACCCGGGTGTCCGGACATGCCGCGGGCGCGTCGTTAAGCGATCCCGTGGGAACCAACGGGTACAACGGCATGGCCCCGGGCGCCTGGCTGATCATGCAGGATGGCGGATGGACCGTGGACGATAACTGCGCCGACTTGGTAGGGCTGGGCTGTCCGGTGACGAATTTTCTGCCCGCCCTGGCGCAGGCGTATCTCCAGGGCGCACGCATCCACAACAACAGCTGGGGTGACAACGAAAACGGCGTCTTCACCAATCTGCACGCCTACACGCAAGCCTCGCGCGATGTGGACGGCATGACCTGGTCCAACCGGGACTTTCTGGTGGTGTGCGCGGCCGGCAATAGCGGTAGCTCCTCGAACACGGTGGTCAGTCCTTCCAACGCGAAGAATGCGCTCAGCGTGGCCGCGTCCCTGGCTGGTGCATCGCAGGAGTCCCTGGCTAGCTTCTCCAGCCGGGGTTGGACGGAGGACGGCCGCATTAAACCCGATGTGACCGCTCCCGGGTCCTCTGTGACCAGCAGTTCGTCGGATGGCAGCATACTGTCCTCCAATTGCACGACAGCCACCGGGAATGGCACCAGCTTCGCGTCGCCCATGGTGGCCGGCCTCGCCGCTGTGGTGCGGGATTACTTCGCCCAGGGGTTTTATCCGACCCGTACCCGCGTGGCCAGCAATGCCATGACGTCGGTCAGTGCCGCCTTGGTAAAAGCAGTATTGATCAATGCCAGCGTGCCCATGAGCAACGCCATGGCGGCCCCGCCGGCCCGCGACCAGGGCTGGGGGCGGGTGAATTTGTCGCGTACCCTGGCCTTCACCAACTCACCGCACCGGCTGTGGCTGGAAGACGGAGGGCCGGGGTGGGGCGAATCGGGCGGACCTCCGCTGGTACGGTATTTTGACGTGCTGGACACCAACGTGCCGGTCAAGGTGACGCTGGTGTGGAGCGACTATCCCGGCACACCCGGCGCGGGTAAACAGCTGATCAACGACCTGGACCTGGTGGTGCGGGCGGGGGGCCAGGTGTATCTGGGTAATGTGTTGACCGGGGGTTGGTCGGTGACGGGTGGAGCTTTCGATCGCTCGAACAATGTGGAACAAGTGAACTGGCTTCCGACGGTCACAGGCCTGGTGGAGATCAGCGTATGGGCGCATGCCATACCGGTGGCCACCCAGGATTGCGCGGTGGTGGCCAGTGGCGTCTTGCTGGCGCTGGACCCCACAGAGGACTCCGATACGGACGGTCTGGCGGATGCGGTGGAGCGCTGGCAGGTGGGTTCGTTGACGGAAGTGGATGCCGCCACCGACACGGATGAAGACGGAGTGCCCGACGGCGTGGAATGGGTGGCGGGCACGGTGGCCTCGAATGTGTTGGATTTTCTGCGGTGGCAGGACATTTCCAACTTTGTCGAGGGGGTTTCCATGATGGTGGAGGGTGTTCCGGGAAGGCGTTATCAGATTGAATTCGCAGAACCGGCCTTTGATGCGGTGCAGGAGTGGCGGGCCTTTTCCAATGAGGAGGCCGGGGTCCGGGTGGTGTCCCATCCGTTCAGCAATGTGTGGCTGAATTTTCAGGACACCTTTGGAACCAACGATTCGGGAATGGCTGACAGCGGCGGGGCGCGGGTGTATCGTCTGGTCGTGGAAGCTCCGTGAGCGCGGCGAAAGCCGCAGGAGGCCGTTATGAAGAAAATCCTCGTGCCGGTGGACTTCTCGAATGCGACCGACCGCACCTTGCAGGCGGCCGCCCGGCTGGCTGGCGCCTTGAAAGCCGAGCTGCTGCTGCTGCATGTGGCGGCGCCGGAGCCCGAGTTCATCGGTTATGAAACCGGGCCGGCCTCCGTGCGTCAGGCGGTGGCGCATCAGCTCTCCTCCGAACACAAGCAACTCCAGGCCATGCAGCATGCGCTGGAGTCCCAGGCGTTGCAGGTGACCGCGCTCCTGGTTCAAGGGTACACGGCGGAGAAAATTCTGGCCGAGGCCGAGCGATTGCCTGCTGACCTGATTGTCATGGGTTCGCACGGGCACGGTGGGCTGCATCATCTGCTCATGGGCAGCGTGGCCGAAGGGGTGGTCCGCAAGGCCCGTTGTCCGGTGGTGCTGGTTCCGGTCGGCCGCTGATCAGCGTTTCCAGAAGCTGGGCATGAGCAGGACCAGCAGGGTGTAGAGTTCCAGCCGTCCCAGCAGCATGCAGAAAATCAGCACGCATTTGCCGCCCTCGTGCAGGCTGGCATAGTTGTGCAGCGGGCCCACGCTGCCGAAGCCGGGTCCCACATTACCGAGCGTAGCCGCCACCGAGGAGACTGCCACCGCGAGGTCGCGCGTGAAGTAGGCCATCAGGCCGGAGGCCACCACGAATACTGCGGCGAAAATAAAGAAGAAGGCGGTGATGGTGGAGACCACATCGCTTTCCACCAGTTGCCGTCCCACCTTGATCTGGTACACGGCCTGGGGTTGGAGAAAGCGTCGCACCTCCCGGATCATCTGCCGGAACAGGACCAGGACGCGGATGTTTTTGAGCCCGCCCGCGGTGGAGCCGGCGCAGCCGCCCACCACCATCAGGCCGAGCAGGATCAGCTTGGACAGGGCCGGCCAGGTGTCAAAGTCGGCGGTGGAAAAGCCGGTGGTGGTGATGATGGAGACCACGGTAAAGAGCGCCTGATGGGCCGAGGTCAGCGCGGCATCCGGTCCCGACCAGCGGTCCACCACGATGGCGGCCACCGTAGTTACGATGATCAAAACATAAAGCCGGAACTCGGGGTCCCGGGCATAGGAGGTGATCTGGCCGCGCAGAAAGCGCAGGTGCAGGGCGAAATTCACCCCGCCCAGAAACATAAAGAGGATGATGACCGATTCGATGGTTGCGCTGTGAAAGGACTCGATGCTGCCGTTGCGGGTGGAGAATCCGCCCGTGGCCAGGGCGGCAAAGGAGTGACAGACGGAGTCAAACCAATCCATCCCGCACAACTTCAGGAGTGCGATGAGGACCAGATTCAGCAGCAGGTAAACGCCCCAGAGCAATTTCGCGGTGGAGGCGATGCGCGGGGTCAGGCGATCCTTGGACGGTCCGGCCATTTCCGCCCGGTAGATTTGCATGCCGCCCACGCCGAGGAAGGGGATGACGGCCACGCACAGGACGAGGATGCCCATGCCGCCGAGAAAATGGGTGACCGCGCGCCACAACAGGATGCCGCGGGGAGCCGCCTCCACTTCAGCTATCACCGAGGCACCGGTGGTCGTGAAACCGGACACCGATTCAAACAGGGCGCCCACGGGCTCGTGGATGGTGCCGCACAGCACAAAAGGCAAGGCGCCCAACAGCACGGTGAGCAGCCATCCGAAGGTTACAATGCCTACGCCATCGCGGCGGGTGAGATCGACCGGACCGCGCGTGGTCAGCCAAAGGGTGAGGCCGAGGGTGAAGGAGATGGCGGAGGCACGGGCCAGTCCGCTTTGGGCCTGAGCGGAATCGCCCATATGGTGGCTGGTTGCCCAACAGGCCAGCAGGCACACCCCGATGAGCAGGGGTATAAATGAAATTAAGTGGAAGACCGGGCGCGCGTTCATGTAGCGCGACTATTCTACACTCAAAACACCGCGGCCGACGAGAGGGTTATCGACGCCAGAAGCGGGGGAAGAGAATGGCAAAGAGGGCGTAAAACTCCAGTCGGCCCATCAGCATGCACAGGATCAGGATGACCTTGGCCGTGGTGGCGAAAGGCGCGTAGGTTTCCATGGCGCCAGCCAGCGAGAAGCCGGGGCCCACGCCACCCAGAGTGGCTGCCACCGCCGTGAGGGCCGTTTCCCCGTCCGTGAAGCACGATACGCCCAGACTGGCCATGGCAAAGACCAGCAGGTACAGGCCGAAATAGGTGCTGATGTGCTCGGCCACCGTGGGCTCCACGTACTGGCGGCCCAGCTTGAGCGGCAAGACCGCCTGCGGGTGCATGAATTGCCAGATGCCGCGCATGATGCGTTTGATGACGACGAACACCCGGACTTGCTTGATGGCACCGGCGGTGGAACCGGCGCAGCCGCCGACCAGCATGGACAGCACGAGCAGAATTTTTGCCGCGGCCGGCCAGAGGTCGAAGTCCGCCGTGCAATAGCCGGTGGTGGTCAGCAGCGAGGTGCCGGAGAAAAACGCCTCCCGGGCGGCCAGACCGAGGTTGTCCGGATGCACCGCGTGCCAGACGATCAGGGTCAGCAGGAGGCAGGTGACCAGCCAATAGCAGAAATAGAAACGGAATTCGGCATCCCGGAAATAGGGCCAGCGGCCTTGCAGGGCCCGGTAGTGAAGGGCGAAGTTGGTGGCGCTCATGAACATGAAGAAGATCATCGTGATCTCGATACAGAGGCTGTTGTAGGCGCCGATGCTGGCGGCCTGGGTGGAGAATCCGCTGGTGGCGACCGCGGTGAAGGAATGGCAAATGGCATCAAACCAGCTCATCCCGCCGATCCTGAGCAGGATGGAGAGCGTGACATTGAGCAGAATGTAGATGGCCCACATCAGCTTGGCGGTTGAAGCGATGCGTGGCTTGAGGCGGTCCTGGGCCACGCCGGAGGCCTCCGCGCGATAGATCTGCATGCCGCCTGAGCCCAGCATGGGCAGGATGGCGACGCACAGGACCAGAATGCCCATGCCCCCGAAAAAGCTGGTGAGGGACCGCCAGAATAACACGCTACGCGGCAACAGGCTGGGATCGGGAATAATGGAGGCTCCGGTGGTGGTCAGGCCGGATACCGTTTCAAAAACGGCATCCACAAAGCCGGGTGTGGACCGCGTGAGCAGGTAGGGCAGGGACCCAACCAGGCAGGCGGCCAGCCAGCCGAAGGTGACCACACCGATGCCATCCCGGGTGGTGAGTTCCATTTCATGGCGGGTGGTGGCCCACATGATGATACCGCCCGCCATGGTCAGGGCGGAAGCCAGAGCCATCGCCCAGAGGACGGATTCAGGATCGTTGTGCAGCCAACCAACGCCCACGCAGAGCAGCATGGCGGCACCCAGAACCATGAGCAGGAAGGAAACCAGATGGAGTACGGGACGTGGGTTCATGGCTGGGCCGGTTGGCTCAGGATTTGAATAGGGTTTCGACTTTGGAAACGGCCTGGGGAAGTGCGAATAGCACCAGCCGGTCGCCCGCTTGCAGCACCAGTTCGCCGGTGGCGGACAGTACGGTGTTTTGCCGCAGCGCCGTGGCGATCATGATGCCGTTGGGAATGCGCTGATCTTTGATGGCCTTGCCGCACCAGGACGAACCAGCCGGCACCACCACGTCCAGCAATTCGCCGGGCAAGCGATGGAGCAGGGCGGCTGCCTTTACATTTTTTCCCCGCACAAAGTGCAAAATGGCGTTGATCATGGACATGTGGGCGCTGATCGCACGATCCAGCAGGCTCAGGCTGCTGATGATGGGCACATATTCCGGCCGCGTGACCTGGGCCAGGGTGAAGGTGGAACCGGCTTTTTCGGCCAGCAGGCAGATCATGATGTTGTTTTCGTCGCTGCCGGTCACCGCGACAAAGGCGCTGCCGTGAATGACCCCGGCATTTTCCAGGGTTTCCTGATCCAACGCATCGCCGCGCATCACCAGGGCCTTGTCCAGTAGCTTGGAACATTCCTCGGCCCGACCGGCGTTTTGCTCGATCAGCACCACCGGCATGCCGGATTTCTCCAGCAGCAGGGCCAGTTGCAGCCCGAGGTCGCCGCCGCCGGCCACGATAACCTTCTCAAAACGTTCGTGTTCGGGGCAGGCCCATTCCAGGAACTCATGCACGGCCTCCGGCTCACCCACAAAATAGATGTCGTCACCAATCATCAAATCGGTGTCGCCCCGGGGGACCAGCAGCTCATTCGCCCGCATGAGGGCGATGAGGCGGACTTTTTTCAGCATGTCGGGCCGGGAAAAGTTTTTCAGGTTTTGCAGGACCAACGGGCTATCCATGTGGACCTTGATGCCCACGGCCAGGACCCGCTGCTCCAGCATATCCACCGCTTCCAGGGTTCCCGGCATGCGCAATACGGTGAAGATTTCCTGGGCGCATTCCTCTTTCTGGCTGATCACGAGGTCGATGCCGAGGCGGCGCAAGTCAAAGCGGGAGTCCGAGTGAATGAAGTCGGGATTGGAAACGCGGGCCACTTTGTGGGGTACGTTGGCGGCCTGGGCGTAGGCGCAGGCCAGGATGTTGACCTCGTCCCGATCGGTTACCGCGACCACCAAGTCGGCCTTGCTCAGGCCGGCCTCTTCCAAGACACGGGGACTGCTGCCCTCGCCGTGAACGGTCTGGATGTCGTACAACGACGCTATTTCCTGCAGCGCCTCCTCGTTATTGTCCACCATGACAATATCGTGACGTTCGACGGATAGCTTGCCTGCCAGATGCCGCCCGGCATTCCCGGCGCCAATGATCAAAATTCTCATAGAGGTAATGAAATCACACGTTACAACCCGTCTAGGGTGCCCCAGCCCGGGGTCTGCATCAATAGCAAAAGCGCGGCACAATAAATGGTGTATCCAGCTAAACAACAACTAGATACGCGTATTTTGCCAGGGTTGACTGCTCGCGCCGAAATGGCGCTTGGAGACAGAATCCGACCTGTTTCTGCTGCGTTTCCGTGGCCGATTCTGTCTATTGTACGCCCATGGCGGAACGAATCGGCATTTTTGGCGGCTCCTTTAACCCCGTGCACACCGGGCATCTGGTCATGGCCCAGGACGCGTTGGATCAGTTTGGCCTGAAACGGGTGATCTGGATACCGGCCGCCCAGCCACCGCACAAGCCGTCCCTGGTTCTGGCCCCCGCTGCGGATCGACTGGAAATGCTGCGGTTGGCCGTGCAGGGCGACCCCCGCTTTGAGGTGTCGGATGACGAACTCGAGCGCGGCGGGGTGTCGTATACCGTGGATACCGTGCGGCGTTTTCAGGCGCGCTGGCCGGCCGCGGAATTGCACCTGATCATCGGTGGCGACACGTTGCGCGAACTGCACACCTGGAAGGATATCGCCATCCTGTTGACGTTGTGCCGTATCGTGACCGTAGCCCGGCCCGGTTTTGCCGCGGACCGGGTGGACCCGGCCCAGCTGCGCCTGCCCGCGCCCTGGCCACAGACCCTGCTGGGCCAGGTGGTCACCGGGCATCTGATCGAAATTTCCGCGTCCGATATCCGCCAGCGCATCCAGCGCAGTCAATCCATCCGTTACCTTGTGCCGGAGGGGGTCGAGCGGTATATTCGCGAGCGCCGCCTGTTTCTGTCATAGGAGAACCGCCATCGAAACGCTGTCGAAAATTCGCGAAGCCCGAAACGCCTTGGATGCCAAAAAAGGGGAGGACATCAAAGTCCTCGATGTTCGCGGTCTGTCCGGCATCACGGATTACTACGTGATCGCCACCGGGAACAGTGCGCCTCATCTCAAGGCCCTGCTGGGCGAGGTGGAGCGGGTGCTGGGATTGCAGGGTGTCCGGTGCCATCGCCGGGCCGGGACCGCAGAAAGCCGGTGGATGGTGGCGGATTACCACGACTTCGTGGTTCACGTGCTGGATCCCGCCCAGCGCGAGCGCTATGCGCTCGAACAGCTGTGGAAAGACGCGGTCGAAGTCGCGTAACCGGTCACGGTAGGCGGATTGCCGGCCGGGCTTACCAGGCCAGCTGATCTCCGGTGGTCAGTTCCTGCAGTCGTTTTTCGATGATGGCTGAACGCTGCTCGCGTCGCTGCTCCATGACCGATCGAAGTTCGGTCAGCTTTTTCTCCATCTGGGCCAGGCGTTCGGCGCGCAAGCTCTCACGCTGATCAAAGGCCTTGCTCAGGGCGGACGCCAATTCGTCTCTCAGACGCGCTTTGTCTGCCTCCGTGGTGGCCGCGCGCCAGTCCCGGGCGAGTTTCATGATCTGCTCCTCGGTCTCGCGCATACGCGGATTGCCCTCCGGATTGCCGCCCCCGGGACCGCCCCGGTGCCCGAACTCTTCACCGGAAGGCGGGCCCATGCCGCGGTCCCGCCGCGCATTTTCCAATTTCCGCTGCAAGGCCTGACGGAAGGCTTGGGGATCCTCCTCGCGCAGTTTTTGCATGCGCTCGAATTCCTCGGGGTTCTTTTCCTTCCAGTGTGCCATGAGTCGCTGGATGGGCGGTGGCGGCGGCGGCTGGCCCTCGAGCTCTTCCGGCGGGGGCGGACGGAGTTCCGCGTCTTCGTCCATCGGCCGCTGGGCGGGCACCGCGAGGGTGGCCAGCAGCAAAAACGTTACGCCAAGCAGGGTTTTCATCAGAGGGTCTCCTGAAGGGCCAGCAATTCTGTGGCCAGCGTGTTTTCGTCCAGATGGTCGTTAACCTGGGTGCTGTCGGAGGACTCGTCGAGCGAGGCCACCAGCAGTTGCTGTAATTTATCCAATTCGGCATCCACCGCTTCATCGACGGTCAGGGCCTGGCTTTGCGCGACCACGGGGGGAGCTGCGGTTTCGTGGCGCAGGTAAAAGCCGATACCGAGCATCAGAACCAGGCCAGCCAGGGCCCAGGCGGCGCGCCAGCCCCATGCGGGGCCGGGTCGGGTGGCCAGGCTGATGCTTTCCCGGCGGTCCGGCCGGGCGGCGTCCAGAATGAGCGAGCGTGCCCGGTCCGTCAGGGCGGGGGCGGGCATGGCCTGTAGGGCGAGGCGGGTGGTTTGCAACGCAGCCTGATAGGAGCGGCAGGCCTCGCAGGCGGCCAGATGGCGGTGCAGGCGGAGGCTCGTCCAACCGCCCAGTTCGCCGCTGTCCTTCAGCAGAATGGCTTGTTCAGCATGTTCGCATTTCATGGTCCTTGCCTCCCGAGGTTGCGGTAATCATCCCGCAGCTCCTCCCGCAACTTGGCCAGTGCATACTGCATGCGCGCCAGCGCGGTATTGATCGACACCTTCTGTAACTTCGCTATCTCCTTGAAGGACACATCGCCCTCCATCCTCAGCAAAAACACTTCGCGCTGCTCCACCGGCAGCCGGGCCACTGCGGCCGCAATACGCGTTCCCATATCCCGGCCCTCCGCCAGCGTGTCGGGGGCGAGCCCGGGCGCGGCCAGCCGCTGGCCCAGATTTTCGTCGCCGCCGTTCAAGGGGGCGTCCAGCGAAGCCACCGGTTTGCTGCGTCGGCTGCGGTCGATGAGCAGGTTGTGGGCAATGCGGAACAACCAGCTCAACAACTTTTCGTCGTTGAAGCGGTCCAGGTTTTTGATGGCCCGCAACCAGACCTCCTGGAACACCTCGTCCGCATCCACATGCCCGTCCATCATGCGGTAAATGAAGGCATGGAGCGGGCGCCGGAAATGATCCACCAGCTGGCCCAGCGCTTCCACGCGGCCCCGGCGGTATTCGGCCAGCCAAACCTGCTCCGGTTGCTCCATGACGTCCATTCATCCTCCGCCTGCTCCGGTTTTCAATGCAATAACGCGCCACCCGGCGGGTTTATTGCCCGCGGGTTGACGGAAAAGTTCCAGGGATTGGAAATGTGAAAACAGCCTTTTTACAGGCGTTGGAACTTTTGCCAGGCCAGTTGGGTCGTGTGGAGGACCGCCAGGTAGGCGGCCTGGCTTTCGTGCCGCAGGCCGGAGCCCAATGCGGGCAAGGTGGCGGGGGTGACGGCCACGATCCATATGGCGATGCCCACGATATTGAGCAGGTAGATGAAGGCATACGAAAAGAGGCGGCCGTGCTCCTCGATGTCGGGTTGCTGCTGCATCAGCACCGCGAGGGTAAAGGTGAGGTGGAAGGACCAGGTGAAGCCGATGGCGGCCAGCCACCACGGGGTGTAGACGGTGAGGTCGTAGCGCCAGCTGAGCAGGCCGTAGAGCATGAGCAGGCAGACGGTGTAGAAGGGGAAGAAGTAGGGGGCGAGCGTGATGAGGACGTTGGTTTTTGAGACGCGCACACTGCCGCCGTTTTTGGCCACCCGCAGACCGGACACGCGGGCGCCCATCAGGTAGCCCCAGAAGGCGTGGGTCAGCTCATGGGCCAGCACATACGTGCGAAAGGGGCGGGGCAACACGAGGTACAGGATCAACCACAGGCTGAAGCCGCCGAGCAGCCACCAGGTTTCCACCGGGATGTTGTCCAGCCCCTCGGGGGCCAGATCGGCCACCACGTGGATGAGGGTCCGGGTGGCGGCCCAGCACAAGGGGAGCAACAGCAGGCCCAGGATGAACTTCAGGAACCGCATTCGCGTCGTACCTCGCGCAGCAACCGGCGTCGGGTCCACGCCCGCAGGCGCTCCGCCACACGCGGTTCGTGAAGCCAGGAGAAGTGCCAGCCCACCCCGTGCAGGAAGGCCAGCCGCTCGGATTCCGGAACCCAGGCGCGCAAGGAGCCGTTGAGTTGGGCCAGGTTGCGCAGCACGCGGTAGCGGGTGAGCCGCCCGCCCGGGATGACGCCTTCCACGTCGATCCACCACAGGCGCTGGCCGACCGGTGCGGCGGGATCGAGCAGGATGTTCAGGGCCTTGGTATCGTCATGGTAGAAGCCGCGGGTGTAGGGCGTGACGAAGAATTGCAGCAGTTCGCGCCGGGCCTGTGCCCACTCGGCGGCCGACCACTGGCGGTAATGCTGGCGCACCCAGGCCCGGACCGAGACGACCTCGGGCAGCCATTCGTGCACGATGTAGGAGCAGGTGCGGGAGACTTCGAGGTAGGCCAGGGGTTCGGGCGTGGGCAGGCCGAGGTCGCGCACGGTCAGTCCGGCGGCGCAGGAGCGGCGGGCCCGCGAGGCGCGAAAGCGGTAGCGCAGGCGCTCCCAATCGGTGCGTACATCGTGGCGTTTGACCACCACGGTGCGGCCAAACAGGGACATCAGGAAAAGTCGCGTGGGCAGGCGCCGCTTGATCCAAACCGTGGCCGGGTCCTGTTCCGCCCGCAGCAGCTGATCGCGCAATTCAGCCAGGGATCCACCGGGGGCCTGGATCCAGCCCGCCAGATCGCCTTCAACCCGGCGCTGCTGGAAATATTGCCGGTACAGGGTGCGGGCCAGGTGGGCGGCATCCTGGCGGGCCAGGGTGGCCACCGTGGACAGGGCGTGCCGCCACGCCTGCTCATCCATCACTTCGTTCTGGAAGAAGGCGCGCGCGAAGGCCACCTGCTCGCGGCGGCTGGCCAGGTCGGTGACCGAGGCATGCCACAGGGCCAGCGCTTCGCATACCTGGTGGACGGGCAGGCGCAGGGGCAGGGCGTGACGCAAGTGGTCGGGCGGTTGCAGATCGGGCGTACCGTCGGGCGCCATCTGAAACAGCCATCGGGCAGGGGGCAGGCGGGACAGATCTTCGCGGCCCGCCCACAGGGTATGCAGACGGCGCCCCGCCTGCCGGGCCAGATGACGCCGCTGGGCCGGGCTCCAGGACGGCCAGACGAGCCGCAGGCCGGCCCAATCCAGGGTGGGCGGGCTAACGGAGGCGGTGTGACTGGAAATGTCGGTTGACTTCATGCTGCTCACCGCTAGTATGTCACAACTTTTTTGCAAGGTTCAACTATGGCCCCTATCATTGTGAGGGGGCCGGGAAGCGGGAGTTCACCATGGCACATACGAAGAGCGCACTGAAACGGGCACGCACCAGCAACGAAGACCGTCTGCGCAACAAAGCGGCGGTTTCGCTGGTCAAGACGCATCAGAAGAAGTTGCTCGAAGCAGTGGCAGCCAAGGACAGCAAGGCCTCGGCCGAGGCGTACAAGTCCTATTGCGCCGTGCTCGACAAGGCGGCCAAGAAGGGCGCCATCACCAAGAATACGGCCATTCGCAAGAAGGCCCGCGGCGCGGCGCAGGTGCGCAAGCTGAAGGCGGCCTGAGCAGATATCCTTCATTGTGGTAAGCGAAACAGCCCGCCATTGGCGGGCTGTTTTGTTTGGGAGCAGGGCCGTGGTTTGCGCCTGCGCAGCATGATTTTCAGACCTACCAGGCCTCGACGACCTTCTCGACCAGGTTGTGTGCGAGGTCTTCCGCGGCCAGGGGCAGCCCGCGGAGCTTGGACGAGGATAGATCGCCCGACACCGGGAATACGTATTCGCCGCGGACGGCGGGCGCCTGCGCGACCACCGAGCCGCCGGCCCGGCGCGTCAGGACCATGTCGGCCAGGATGACGATGCGGTACTCGCGGGCCGAGGTGCGCTGGTCACTGCGATAGGAAACGGGTTCGATCCGATAGCTGCGCAAGGTAACCTTCAGCAGGGAGTCCGCCTGGTCCTCGTTGACCACGCGCAACGAGCCGTCCTTCTGCAACTCCGCCACCATGGCCTGGGTGGTGTCCACCTCCAGTTGCGGCTCCGACGTCTTGTTTACAAAGGTGGGCACGTAAACGGATTTGATATCATCGGGCAGCATGGAGCCCAGGCGATAGCCCGCGCATCCCGTATTCAGGCCCATGGCCGCCAGACCCAGCATCATCACCCAGAAGTGTCTCATTGCTTCGTCTCCATGTTAGCCGACAATTGATCAATGCGCGTTTGGGCCACGGATGCCCACTCGGACCGGGGGTACATCTTGACAAAGGTCTGATAGGCCTGCAAGGCGGCGGCCGGTTTTTTCGCGAGGGTGTCGTAGAAGACCGCCTTGTCGTAGGAGGCACGGGCACGCCGGCTCAGCAGGGTATCCCGGTAGGCCCGGGCCAGTTCGGCATCCTCGGATTGCGGGTAATTGTTGAGAAACAGAACCACCCCGGCCCACGCCTGTTCCAGCGCATCTTCATCGTTGGGGCTTTCCTCGGACAGCCGGTACAGGGAGCGCGCCCGCCCGAAAGCCGCCCGGTCGGCATACGGGGAATTCGGATAGCGATGCTGGGCCGTCATGTAGGCCACGACCGCCAGTTCGAGCTGGTCGGAAATTTCGTAGCACCAGCCGATCAGGTACTGGGCCTCCGGGGCATAGGGGGAGCGGGGTCCGTTTTTCACCACCTCTTCGAACAGGGGTACCGCGCGTTCGGGCGCCTTGAATCCGCCGAACAGCAGCACCCGGCCCCGGCGTCGCTCCATCACTTCCTTGGCGATTTCAAACTGGCGTTTCAGCACGTCGTCGTAGGGAAAGCCGCCCGCGTGATTCTTCATCAGGGTCTGGTAGGCCTCGAAGGCCTTTTCCGACTTGCCCCGCGCATCCAGCGAGCGGCCGTAGCGCAGTTGGGCCGGCACCGCCTCGGGACTGCCCGGCCAGGTCATGGCCAGGGCCCGGTATGCCTTGCCGGCTTTTTTCAGCGCGCCCTGCGCGAACAGCTGGTCGGCGTGGGCCAGCTGGTCGGTGGGGTTTTTCTTGGCCGGGCGGTTGAAGCTGAACCAGGAGTGGCGCTTCTGGGTTTCCTCGTAGGGCTTGGCCGGGGTGGTCACCGCGGGCAGCAGCCAGGAGAGCAACACCAGAAGGACGAATGATCTGCGCATGGAACCGTGCATAAGAACGCAAACCATAGCCCGCCCGGCGCAGGTTGCGCAAGGCCGTTCCCGCAGGCCATAAAATGACTGCGCCTGCGCTTGATTCGACGCCGCGTCACCGATACCTTCGAACCAATCTTTTTTGCCCCAGGAGACCCATGAAGAAAGTACTGATTCCGACCAAGCTGAACCAGGTGGTGAAGGACATTCTCGATGCCAACGGCCACTACACCGTGGTCATGGAGGAAACCACCGACCTGCCCGCGCTGGCCCAGCGCCACCCCGACACCTACGCCATGATTGTGCGCAGCGAGAAGGTCACGCCCGCCGTCATCGACAGCCTGCCCGCGTTGAAAGTGATCGTGCGCGCCGGTTCCGGCTACGACACCATTGACACCAAGTACGCCCGCAAGAAGAGCATTGATGTGATGACCACCCCGGGCGCCAACGCCAACGCGGTGGCCGAGGAAGTCATTGCCCTCATGCTGGCGGATGCGCGGCACCTGATCAAAGCCGACGCCTCCTGCCGGGCCGGGCTGTGGGACAAAAAATCCTTTATGGGCCGCGAAATCAGCGGCAAAACCGTGGGCATCGTGGGCCTCGGCGCCATCGGCCAGCTGGTGGCCAAGCGCCTCAGCGGGTTCGAGTGCCAGCTCATTGGCTACGACCCCGTCATTTCGCAGGACCGGGCCCAGCAGGTGGGTGTGGAGCTGGTGGACATGCCGACCCTGTTTGAGCGCGCGGACTATGTGACCCTGCATGTGCCCGAGAACGACCAGACCCGCGGCATGGTGAATGCGGATCTGCTGAGCCGGGCCAAGAAAGGCGCCACCATCATCAATTGTGCCCGCTCCGGCATCATCAATGAAGCGGACCTGCGCGCGAAGAAGACGGAAAAGGGACTGCGCTTCCTGAACGATGTATATCCCAAGGATGCGGAAGGTCCCAAGACCTGCGCCGACATCGCCGACATCATGGTGCCGCACCTGGGCGCCAGCACCAAGGAGGCCAACACCAAGGCCGCCGCGCTGGCCGCACAGGAACTGATTGAGTTTGATGAGAAGGGCATCACCAGCTACATCGTGAACCGCGGCATTCCCGCCGGCCTCGACGAAGCCTACGGCGAACTGGCCTACACGCTGTCCAAGCTGGGCCGCAGCCTGGTGGGCGCGGAAGCCAAGCTCAAGCTCATCGAAACCAGCTTCTACGGCACCCTGAAGCCCTACGCCAACTGGCTGCTGGTGCCCATTGTGTCCGCGCTCAGCGAGGATTTCGATCGCTCCATGGACTTTCCGGCGGCCCGAAAATTCCTGTCCGGCATGGGCATTGATTACAACGACCGCGAGACGGACGAGCGCAAGGGCTTCGAGAATTCCATTACCCTCGATCTGACCGGCGGGGCGGGCAAGGACACCCTGCGCACGGTGAGCATTCGCGGCACGCTGACGGAAAACACCATGATGATTTCCCGCATCAATGATTTCCACAGCCTGTACTTTGAGCCCAAGGGCCATACCGCGGTGTTCATTTACAAGGATCGGCCGGGCGTGCTCGGGCAGATCGGCGCCGCCCTGGCTGCGGCCCATATCAACATTGATGACGTGCGCAATCCGCACGACACGAAGGGTGTGGAATCCATCGCCATCCTCAAGGTCAACCAGGCGGTGCCCGCCGAGGTGATGGAAAAAATCGCCGGGGAAATCAAGGCCTTCACCCACTTTACGGTGGAGCTGTAGGCTGCGGCGGGCCCGGGGTGGACCCGGGCCTGCTAGGGCGCAGCATCGGACGCGAACACGCCTTCGCGCGGGTGGTAGCCGGTGGCGGCTTCGAAGCCCGGCGTGGCTACTTCGCGGAAGTTGGTTTCCGACTCACGCACGATGAAGAGGGCGTGCGCTTCCGGGAATTCGCGGGCCAGCCAAGGCAAACCCTCCTCCGGTGCCATGACAAACAGGGTGGTGGCCAGGGCATCGGCCACGGCACCGCTTTCTGCAATCACCGATACGCTGCCCACCGGCGTGGTGGCGGGGCGACCGGTGCGGGGATCAAAGATGTGTGAAAAAACGCGGCCGTTTTCGTCGCGAAAATAATTCCGGTAGTCACCCGAGGTGGCCAGGGCGCGGTCCGTCAGCTGTACCACCGCCTCCAGACTGGCGCCCGGCTCTGCATCATAGATCGGCGTTTCGATGCCCAACCGCCAGGGGCGGCCCTCGGCATTGTGGCCTTGCACCACGGTTTCGCCGCCCACGTCCACATAGGTGTTGCTGTAGCCGGCCTGGCGCAACCACGCCGTGACTTGATCAGCGGCGAAACCGGGAACGATGGCATTGTAGACCACCTGTAGATTCGGGATCGCCTTTTGAATGGAGGTGGGCGAGGGGACGGCCAGGTGCTGGTAGCCGCAGCGCAGGCGGGTCTGCTCGATCTCCGCCAAGGCAGGCTGCCGTTTGGCGCCGGACCGGCCAAAACCCCACAGGTCAAACAGGGGGCTGAAGGTGATGTCGAACGTGCCTCCGGAGCGGCGGCTGATGTCCAGGGCGATGCGCGTGACCTCGGCCATGGCGGAGGAAACCACCACCGGTTCGGTGGAGGTGGAGGCATTAAACCTGGAAAGGGTGCTGTCCGGCAACCAGGTGGACAGCTCCTGGTTGAGTCCTTGCAATTGCTGGTCCACCTGCTGCTGTAGATCGTGCCATGCGCGCTGGCTGAGCCGTTTTTCCACCACCTGCACGGTGTAGGTGGAGCCCATGACCTGGCCGCCCCATTTCCAGATTCGCGGCGGGCGATCGCGTTGCGCGGTGTAAACGGCGAAAGCAATCAAACAAACCAACACCCAGGTCGCCTTGCGGGGATCGAAGCGGCGGGGTTGGAGGAGTTTCATGAAGTAATCAGTGATCAGTAATCAGTGATCAGTAAACAGTGAGACGGATCACTGATTACGGATCACTGATCACTTCTTCTAGAACTCGTCGTACGCGATCATTTCCTTTTCGACGCCGAGGTCGAAAAGCATCTTGTTCACGGCCGCGATCATGGGGGGCGGGCCGCACAGGTAGAACTCGATCTCCGTGGGGTCGGGATGATTCTTCAGGTACTGCTCCAGCACCACGGTGTGAATGAATCCCTTGTAGCCGGACCAATTGTCTTCGGCCTGGGGTTCGCTCAGGGCCACGTTGAACTGGAAATTCGGGAACTTCTTCTCGATCTCGCGGAACTCCGGCTCGTAGAACATTTCGCGCAGGGAACGCGCGCCGTACCAGAAGGAGACCTTGCGGTCCGTCTTCTTGGTGTGGAAGAGGTCGAACAGATGGCTGCGCAGCGGGGCCATGCCGGCGCCACCGCCGATATAGATCATCTCGCGCTTGGTGTCCTTCGCGAAGAATTCGCCGAAGGGACCGCTGATCCACACCTTGTCGCCCGGCTTCAGGCTGTAGATGTAGCTGGAGGCGATACCCGGCTTGACCCCGGCCATGTTGGGCGGCGGGGTGGCGATGCGTACGTTCAGCATCACGCAGTTGCCTTCCGCGGGGTGATTGCCCATGGAGTAGGCGCGGAAGCATGCTTCCTCGTTCACGCACTCCAGGTCCCACAGTTTGAAGCGGTCCCAGGCGTCGCGGAACTTGGCATCAATGTCGAAGTCCTTGAACTTCACGTGGTACTTCGGGATGTCGATCTGGATGTAGCCGCCGGCCTTGAAGTGGAGGTCCACGCCGGGCGGCAGGTCCACTATGAATTCCTTGATGAAGGTGGCCACGTTGCGGTTGGAGCGAACGGTGCCCTCGAACTTCTTGATCTCCAGCACTTCATCCGGCACGTGGATCTTCAGGTCATTTTTGACCTTCAACTGGCAGGCCAGGCGGGTGCCTTCCTTGGCCGCCACCTTGTTGATGTGGCCGGTCTCGGTGGGCAGGATGCTTCCGCCGCCTTCCTTCACCGTGCATTTGCACATGGCGCAGGTGCCGCCTCCGCCGCACGCGGAGGGCAGGAATATCTTCTGGTCGGCCAACAGGGAGAGCAGGCTCTTGCCGGGGGAGGCCTCCAGCACCTTGGAGCCCTCGTTGATGTCGATCTTGATGGTGCCCGCGGGGGCCAGCTTTTTGGACGCCCAGATGATGCCGAGCACGAGCAGGATGATCAGCCCGGTGAATACTGCAACGCTACTGCCGACGTAAATAGGATCCATATAACACCTATCCGATGAATCGGTTTATTCTTACAAACTGATACCGGCAAAACTCATAAAGCCCAACGCCATCAGGCCGGTCAAAATCATGGTGATGCCCAGCCCTTTGAGGCCGTCCGGGATGTGCGAGTAGCGCAGTTTCTTACGGATGGCCGACATGGAGATAATGGCCAGGGCCCAGCCCGCGCCGGAGGAGAAGCCGTACACCAGAGTTTGCGGGAAGGTGTAAGAACGCTCCGCCATGAACAGCGAACCGCCCAGGATGGCGCAGTTCACCGCGATCAGGGGCAGGAAAATGCCCAGCGCGGAGTAGAGCGGCGGGAAATACTTGTCCAGGGTCATTTCCACAATCTGCGTCATAAACGCGATGGTGGAGATGAAGCAGATAAAGGTCAGGAAGGACAGATCCAGGTTGGCCAGCGCCGCCACCCCGGTCCAGGCCAGGGCGCCCGGCTTGAGCAGGAACTCGAGGATCAGCCAGTTGACCGGCACGGTGATGAATTGCACGAAGATCACCGCCATACCCAGACCGGTGGCCGTTTCCACCTTCTTGGAACAGGCCAGGAAGGAGCACATGCCAAGGAAGGTCGAGAGGAGGATGTTCTCGATGAAGATATTTTTGATGGCGAGATTAATGAGGTCCATGGCGGGATTCCTTAAGCCGTCTCAAACTTCTTGGTGAGGGTGCGCTGAATCCAGATGATCAGACCGAGGCACATGAACGCGCCCGGGGCGAGCAGCATTAATCCATTGCCCAGGTAATTTTCCGGCAGCAGATGGATGCCCCACCAGGAACCCTTACCCAGGATTTCCCGTATGGTGCCCACGGTCATCAGGATGGCGCTGTAGCCCAGGCCGTTGCCAAGTCCGTCCAGGAAGGAAAGCCCGGGCGGGTTTT
>CAYTVN010000018.1:0-20322 GCA_964441655.1 uncultured Verrucomicrobiota bacterium
ACTGCGGCGGTGGGTGCCAGCCGAACGCGCAGCAGACCGCCCTCGCGGATTGTGGTCGAAGCGACCACCGTGCCGCCGCGCTGTTCCACCTCGGCCGCGACCGCCGTGCGGTCCGCGTCATCGAACAGCACAATCGTGAGGAGCTTGGCCTCGTCGTAGGCGGGGGTGTCCGTGTAGTCGCTGGCCCGTGCGCGCGGGGCTGATTCCGCGCGCTGCTCCGGTGCCGTGAAGCTCTTGGCCCGCGGCAGCGCCTGCGTGTTGGCTCGGGTCTCGCCGCGCCGCGCCAGGGCGCGCACTTCGGCCTGCACTTTGTGCAGGGGCTTGTATTCGCCGATCCACTGAATGAACGGCAGCGCCGCGAGCTGGGCGGTGGTGTTGGACGGCACGCGGACGAGCCAGGCATGGTCGGGAATGTAGCCGACCGTTTGCACGCCCAGTTTGCGCACCGCGGCCAGCTGCTTCGGCTGTGCGGGGCCGTCGAATTGGATGAGCAGGGGGGCGTGGTCCGGCAGCCGGTTTGCGCGGGCCTGAAGTCCGGCCTCCATTTTGTCCTGGCTGCGGCTGGACCGGGCGTAGGCCTGACGCGCCGGAGCCGTGTCGAGGGTCTCGTTCTGCAATCGAATCCGGTCCGCCCGGGTGGCCGCCGACAGAAGCAGAAAAGTGGTCAGGTAGGTAGTCCATCGGGCGTGTGCAAACATGAGGCGTCTCCCTAAGTACGTATAAGGGTACAGACGGGTGCCGGAGGGTGAATAGTCGTGATGCCGAATGGCATATTATGTAATACGACAAATCGACGAGGACCCCACAGGAGGCCTGTTTCCGCTACAAGCGGTACGGGAAACAGAACGCGTGGAGTGTTGTCGTAAAATAAATAGCGATGTTATGAATGTGATTATGTCCGATGGCCGTATCAGACGGGGGACGACCCTGAGCATCGCCTTGTCTATTTTCGTGACAGGACTCGGCATGCCAGCGCGTCCGGTCCTGGCAGATATGCTGCTAGTCGATCGTGGTTTACCCAGCGGGAACTTGAATGCGGCGGCCGGAGCCGACCGCAGCAATTGGTCTGTGGGATACGGCACCTCCAGTTTTTCCAATCCCGAGGGAGGCGACTTTTACTACAGCATGGCCGACAGCTTCAGCGTTGGAGACCCTTTTGCGGGGGCGGACGTGAACATTACGGGCATTCGACTCTGGGTTGTTGAGTATGTGACGGGTTTCGGCAGTTTTGATTATACTTCATCATCGAGTTATAAACTTTTGCTCGGCAACCAATTCGCGCTGGCTCCGGTTACCGCAAGTTTGTCTGTGTCCAGCGTGCTCTACGAAAATGGAACAAACTATCAGACGCCCAGTGGTATTTACCGGGAATTGATCCAGCTTGATTTTGTCGTTAACGAAACCGTAAGTGCTAACTCGACCTTGTTTGTGGGGCTGGCCGGCTCGCAGCAGGGAGGCGCCTATATAAACCCGTATGCCCATGCCTCGAATGCGGGTTTGAGTGAGAGCACGCAGGATGGAGCGGATGGGATTACGCGCATTTTCGTCGGTGCATCCACCAACTTAAATACTTGGTCATCCTACGACGGCTGGGAGGTTCATCCTGAAACTGGTTTTTCCGACAAACCGGCTGATATGAACATGCAGGTCTTTGTCGTACCAGAACCCACGTCGATATTGATCGTGGTTCTCGGGTCACTTCTCCTGACCTTGGTCTCCGGTCGTCGCCGTCACTCGCCTGCGAACAACTCACCGACCAGGGTTGGTGAGAGCGCTTCTGGCGCAAGCCCGGATCCATGGCCATGACTGCTGTATTTCAATCTGGGGAACCCGCCCCACAGGTGTGGGCGCGGCAGAACAAGGAGGCTCTACAGCTTCTGGCTCGGGTGGGGGCGGTGGTGCCGCCGGGGTTTTCCTCCACCGGAATTCCCGAACTTTTCCTGGTGGACGTACACCAGTCGGGCGAGGGTCCGATGGATTTCACGCCGTTTCATGGGCGCCTGATTTTTCAGGCCGGGACACGCCTGAACGCGGGGTCGCAATCTCCGTTCCCGCATGGCCCGGTGCGTTTGACCCTGGTCCGCTGGGGGACGGAATCGGAGCAATGCGGGCGGATTGAAGTCGGGCGCGGCACCGAATTGAACGGCACCTCCATCGTTTCCCACGTGGGAGTGAAGATTGGCGCCGACGTATTGTTCGGGCCCCAGGTGGTGATCATGGATTGCGATGGCCATCCCGTGGACCGGCGTCTGCCGGACCAGGTTGACTACCTGCGCATGGCGCCGGTCGAGATTGGCGATCATGCGTGGATTGGCTATGGTGCGGTCATCATGAAGGGGGTTACCATTGGTCATCATGCCGTGGTGGCGGCGTGTGCCGTAGTCACCCGCGATGTTCCGCCGCATGCTGTGGTGGCAGGCAACCCGGCGCGCGTGGTAAAGGTATTCTGCGAAGAGCAGAGCTCATGAGTCAGCCCGGACAGGCGCAACGCATTCTGTTGGCCATCCCGCCGTCGGCCCAAACCGATGGATCGGCCTGGTTGCGCGGTGATTGGCCCGCCCGCTGGATTCAATGTCCGGGCACCGGTCCGGCGCCCCAGGTAACCTTGTTCCGGCTGCCGGTGCGTTGCCCGCGCACCACCCGGGTGCGCATTCATGTCACCGCTGATGAACGGTATGACCTTTATCTGGATGGCCGGGTTGTGGGACGGGGCAGCCAGCGGGGCAGTCCCTGGCGATGGCATTTTGAAACCTATGATCTACGTCTCCCGCCGGGCCGGCATACGCTGGTCGCACGGGTGTGGTGTCTGGGCGCCGGTGCGCCGGTGGCCCAAATGAGTGTGCGGGCGGGATTTCTGTTGCGCGCGGAGGGAAGCGAGGCCCCGCGTTTTTCCACGGGGTTGGCTCGCTGGAGTGCGCGTCCGGTGGAGGGGTATCAGTTTCTGGGTGGACCCCTGACCTGGGGCTCCGGTCAGGATGAAGTGGTGGATGGGGCGGGCTGGGTGCCGGGCTGGGAGCGCGGCCGGGGTTCAGGCTGGCGAACCGCCGAAAGCGGTAGCTTCGGCGTGGATGCCCGGAGCAACGCCGATCGTATCGGACAGGTCCACCGTCTTGCCCCGGCCACCCTGCCACCCCAGGTGGATCGGATGGTGCGGAGGGGCCGAATACGGCAGGTGGATGTTGTTGAGGCGCATGAAACCCGCGCCATTCCAGTGTGTGCTTCGGCACATCTGGCGGCGGAGGCCCCGGCGTGGCAGCGGTGGTGGCGGGGGGGGACCCTGCGGGTACCTCCCCGGACCTCGCGGCGGGTGATTGTTGATTTGGAAGACTACTATTGTCTCTACCCGCAGTTGCGGGTGCGGGGCGGCGCGGGAGCCGTCATCCGGCTGCATTGGGCGGAATCCCTCTACGAGGCCAAGCCCGATCCCAGGATGGCGGACGATCATGTGTGGAGCCGACCCAAAGGGCATCGCGATCAGGTGGAAGGCAAATATTTTGTGGGCCATGGTCCCACCTGGAAACCGGGCCGAGGACGAAGGGTGGAGTTTGACACCCGGTGGTGGCAGGCCGGACGCTACGTTGAGGTTCATGTGCAGACCGGCGCGCAGGCGTTGTGGCTGGAGAAACTGACCCTCCGCGAAACTCGCTATCCACTTGAAAACGAGGGGCGCCTGGTCACCGATGACCCTGGTTTGACGGCACTGCAACCGATCCTGCTGCGTGGGCTGCAAATGTGTGCCCATGAAACGTATCAGGACTGCCCGTACTGGGAGCAACTCATGTACACGGGCGATACCCGCCTGCAGGCCCTGTGCGGCTACGTGTTGATGCGCGACGACCGTTTGCAGCGCACGGCACTGAGGTTGTTCGCGGATTCCCGCCTGCCCTCCGGCATGACGCAGTCCCGCTTCCCCACGGCAAACGGCCAGGTCATACCGCCCTTCTCGCTGTTCTGGATTGGCCTATTGCATGATCACGCCCTTTGGCGGGGTGATGAAACTCTGGTGCGGGAGCTGTTGCCTTGCGTCCGCTCGATTCTGGAGGCGCATGAGCGGGAGCGGCAACCGGATGGATTGGTGGCCGCGCTGCCGGGTTGGAATTTTGTGGACTGGGTGCCGGGCTGGAAGTCCGGTGAACCGCCCGGATCGCGGGACGGATTCAGCAGTGTTCTGATGGGCCAACTGGTGGTGGCCTTGCGGCAGGCGGCAGAATTGGAGCTGCTGGCGGGCGATCGCGCGTGCGCACAGCGCTGGAGTGCCCGGGCTCAAGAACTGGCCCGTGCCATGCGCGCGGCGTTTTATCATGCCCCAACCGGGAGGCTGGCGGATGACCGTTCGCACACCAGTTTTTCCGAACATGCCCAGGCCTTGGGGTTGCTGGGCGGAGTGGTGCGGGGACGTCTGGCTCGGAAGGTGGTGGCCGCCCTGGTCAGGGGTGGCTTGAGCGCGGACGCAACCATCTATTTTTCGCATTACGTGTTGGAGGCTCTGGCTGCTGCGGGGGCGGGGGATGCACTGGTGCGTCGTCTGGAGTTGTGGAAGAATCTCGCGCCGATGGGCTTCCGGACGCCTTATGAGGCCCCCGGAGCGACTCGTTCAGACTGTCACGCCTGGAGCTCTCACCCGCTCTATCACATGTACGCCTCCCTGGCCGGAATCCGTCCGGACTCCTTTGGGTTCCGCACCGTTTGCCTACGCCCGCTTTTGGGATCACTGTCACAGCTGGACGTTGCCTTGCCGCATCCGAAGGGGATGATCCGGTTCAAAGCCCGCCGAAATCCGCAGGGAGTCCTCTTCGTGGTGCATTTGCCGCGCGGAGTGGCCGGGCGGCTGGAGTGGCAGGGACGGCGTTATGCGCTGACCGGTGGCCGATCGGAGGTGGTCCCATGAAGCGGCGGGCCATGGGGCTGGCGGTCGGACTATGGTGCGTGGTGGTAGCCGCGGGGCTCGCCGTTGCGCCGCCACTGAACATCGTGTGGATTGTGGCGGATGATCTGGGCTATGGCGACGTGGGTTGCTACGGCTGCACGGATATCCCGACGCCGCTGCTCGATGCCCTGGCCGCGCAGGGCCTGCGCAGTACGCGCTTCTACGCCATGCCCGTCTGTTCGCCCACGCGTGCTTCGCTGCTCACCGGGATGTCGCCCCGCGCCACGGGCGTGGAAACGGCGCTGATGGGCGGGGGCGGCCTGCGGGCGGATGCCGTCACCGTTGCGAAGTTGTTGCGCGGGTGCGGGTACCGAACCGCGCTTGTGGGGAAATGGCACCTGGGCTACCAGGGGGCGGCCCTGCCCAACGCACAGGGGTTTGATGAATTTTTCGGTCACGTGGGCGGAAAGATTCATTACTTCGACCACACGGATGAGCTGGGTGGCCAGGAGCGGCCCGACCTGTGGGAAAACGAGCGAGCGATCCAGCGCCCGGGTGAATATTCGACCACCCTGTTTACGGATCGCGCCTGCGATTTTGTGCGCGCCCACCGGGAGGGCCCGTTTTTCCTGATGCTTTCCTACAACGCACCGCACTATGCGCGCGGCAGGAAGGCGGGCGAGCAGAAGACGCCCGACTTCTATATTCAGGCGCCTCCCGAATATGTGGAACGCGTGGCCCGCGATCCGAAACATCCGACCATGCGGGAAATGTATGCCGCCGCGGTGGTCGCCATGGATGATGGCATCGGCCGCTTGCTCAAGACGCTTGATGAACAGGGCCTGCGCGAGCACACGCTGGTGGTCTTTTTGAGCGACAATGGCGCGGACACCGGTCACGGCGGATCCAGCGGTGTGCTTTCAGGCCATAAGGCCCAGCTGGCCGAAGGGGGAATCCGCGCGGCCCTGATTGCGCGGTTGCCCGGCGTCATCCCTGCTGGCCGCGTGAGGTCCACGCCCGCCGATGTCCGGGATCTTCTGCCCACCTGCATCGCGCTGGCGGGCGCAGCGGTAACATTACCCGTGATCGAAGGATTTGATGTGTCCGGCGACTGGCGCGGCGAGGTCGCCGGGCCGGATCAGGATCGCTGCTTTTCCTGGCGAAACGAGCAGGCCGTTTTCCGCGGGCGCTGGAAATGGCATGCCACCGCCGGTGTACAGCATCTGTATGATGTGGATGCCGATCCGGGCGAAAAGAACGATCTGGCGCCCCAATATCCGCTGGAAACATCTGAGCTGGCCACGGCCTGGCGGCAGTGGTCGGGTCAGAAAAAGGAGTTAACCGAACCATGACGCTACGCCTATCCCTCTTGGCCCTTGTACTTGGAATGCTGGGGACCGGTCGCCTGTGGGCAGTCGATCTATACCGGGTTACCGGTGAGACGTTGCTGGAATCACCTGCGCGATTCGGGGCTAACTTAGAGATCAAGTCGTTCGCGCCCTGGTCGGAGTTGATGCACAATGCCTGGAACCGCTACTACTCCTGCGAGCCCATCGTTTTCCGACATAATGGTGTGGCCACCGGGGGTGGTGCGGACTTCATCGAAGTCAAAACCGGCCAGCCCATTTCCGACAAGCCCTTCCCGGGCAGCCCGGGCTCGGGCTTCTGGAGCACTATGGGCAACGGCTTCTGGAACGGGGCCGACATCCGCATCTATCGTCCCACCGAAACTTCGGTGCGCCTGCTGCGCAAGGGCCGTGTGAAACAATTCAACGGGCTCAAGGATACCGACCAGCGCATTACGCTGGAGGAGGAGGGTGAGCCGTTGCAGCGCGGGGATCTCTATGTGATGACCATGACCCGCAACGAGGTGCCGGACGCCTTGAATCCGGAGCGGCCGCAGAATCATGCGCGCCAGCTCCAGGCCGAGCTGACCTCCAGGGATTCAGGGGTGGTGTGGTCGCTGGACGACTCGACGTTTTGTCCGGAAGGCGAGAGCACGGCCGCCATGAAGATCGTGATTCCGCAGGCGGGCGCCAAGCCGGTGGGCATCGAGCAACAATTTCTGCGGTTTAATGGGCGCGAGTTGAATTTTGAGGCGGGCAAAAAATACCGCTGCGAGATCTGGCTCAAGCAGGAAGGGCTGTCCGGCCCGGTGACCGTGCAGGTGGGGGACCGCGTGACCACGAATCTGGAGGTGGGCGCTGAATGGAAGAAATATGTATTCCCCGTGCCCAACAACACGCCCGTGGGGCCGGGCGTGTACAATCTGCTGGTGGGCGCAACGTCCGCCGGGACCCTGTGGATGGACAACCTGCTCGTCGCGCAGGAGGATGTGCCGCCGTTTGCGGTCTTCCCGCGCTGGGTGGATATCCTGCGTGATTTTCGGGTAGGCGTGTTGCGCAGCATGAGCGGTCGCCATCTGTTGACGCTGGAGGCTTGGCTGTCCGAAGGTTTCAGCCGAAAGCTGGTGTGGGAGGTGAATGCCGGGCCTGAATCGCGAAGCGATTTCAGCCTGCGCGAGCAGCTTGAGCTATGCAAGGCCACCGGAGCCCGTCCGTGGTTGATGACCTACGTGCTGCCCGATGACGAAGAGCTGGATCACCTGATGGAGTACCTCGGCGCCCCGCCGGATGTCGGCTACGGAAAGGTGCGGGCTGCGCAGGGACAAAGCGCTCCCTGGACCGAGGTGTTTGATGCCATTTATGTCGAGTGCGCCAACGAAATGTGGAACGCGAAGTTCTTCGCGCCGCAGGCGTTCGATAACCAGCCGGAGCTGGTGGGCAAGGTGGCCAATCGGGTTTTCGAGCGCCTGAAGTCGAGTCCGTACAACCAGCGGCAGAACATCAAATGCATTGGCCCCGCCTGGGCGCACAACCTGTACGGGACGGGCCGGGGCTGGACCCAGGTGGCGGCCCTGAACTGCCCGGCCATGGATGTCCTGGGCACGGCGCCCAGCGGCTATATCGGTGGCTATGACGGAGAGACCATCGTCGGCGCCCAGGATGACGACCTGTTCCAGGCCAACCTTTTCTACAGCGCCCAGGTCATGGAGCCGAAGCTGGCGGAGGTCGACCTGATTCGCGAGAGCTTCAAACAGCGGACGGGCCGCGACCTGGAGATGGTGAAGTACGAGGCGGGGCCGGGCTATGCGATTCCCTCGGCGAACCGGCCGTTCATCGAGGAAGCCGAGCAGGTGGGCAAGAGCCTGGCCATGGGGATTGCGACGCTCGACAACTTTATGTTTGTGTTGGCGCACAACGGCAACGCGAACTATTTCCAGGCGCGTGTCGGGCCGAATTGGGCCTCCCACAATCTGAATTTCGAGCCACAGCCCACCTGGCTGGCCCTGCTGCTGCGCAATAAATACTGCGAAGGACGTCTGCTTAAGGTCGAGCCCGTGGACGTGGATCGGGTGGATCTGCCGGAGCGCAAGAGTGTGGGGCTGGGCAACGATGGCCGCCCTTCCGACAAGATCATCGAGGGCCGGGCCGGCGTGCCGCTGACGCAGCTGTACGCGTTTGCTGACGGCGCCCGCTACAGCTTCCTGGCCTTGAATCGGAGTTTCACGGCGAGCAAAACGGTGAAGCTCCGAATTCCGTATACTCCGTCGTCGTCGTTTACGACCTACGAACTGACCCATGCCGATCCGCGTACCACGAATCGCGACGGCTATAACGTCCGCATCCAGGAACGTCGTCAGGAGGGATTCCGGGATGGATTTGAACTTGTCCTGCCGCCGGCCTCCGCGGTGGTGGTGGTCAACCGTGAGGCTCCGACGGCGGCCCCAGCGCCTTGATCCCATGCGTTCCATCCCACCAACCCATGAAGAACTCCTGGATGGTTGCGCCGTGGCGGACCGAATCCTGGCCCGCGTGCGGCAGGTGGATCCGGTGTGGGGAACGTATGCGTTGGATTTGACGTTCGACGCCCTGCTGGAGTTGGACCTGGCCACCGGGCGGGATCATTATCGTGACTACGTTCTTTCGGTGATGGATCGACGTAACGCGCGCCTGGAGGATGACCCGCAGCTGGAGTCAAGGCCCTTTGCTCATCTGGCTTACACCCTGTTCCGTTGTGTGGGGGGGAACCGGCTGGCCGAGGTGTTTGTCCAGGAATCCCGTACTATTCTCGAAACCGTGGAACGATCCCCGGATGGTTTGGTGCTGCATCGTCCGAGTCACGGGCGCCCCTGCGTGCTGGTGGATTTTATGCAGGACTATGTGGCGCGCATGGCCCGGACCGGGGCCCTGACAGGAGAACCCGAATTTATGGCGGAAGCTGGACGACAGGTCCGGCTTCATCGCGAATTACTGCGTGATCCCGCGGATGGACTTTGGCGGCAAGGCCGCGGGTGGACGGAGGCGGATCCGGCCGCACTGTCGCCGGGTGCCTGGTCGCGGGGACAAGGGTGGGTGTTGCGCGGTCTGCTCGATGCCTTGGAAGTCATGCCCGCCGAACAAGCGTCAGCCCGCATTCTGCGCTCGAGCCTGGTCGAGTTGCTGGGCGCTCTTCTGCCGCGACAGGCGGCCTCCGGCATGTGGCACTGCCTGGTGGATCAACCCCTGGAATATTCTGCCCCTGAAACCAGTGGTACGGCACTCATCGCCACTTCCCTCTACCGGTCCCTAGCCGCAGGTTACGTGGAAGGTGAATCGTATCGTGACGCCGCAGACCGGGCGTGGGTCGCCCTGGTTGGCTGTGTGAATGCCGAAGGGCGCATTTTCGGTGCGTGTGCCGGGCCGGGCCCCTTGAATCAGCGCCTGCTAGAGGATTGTTATTGGCGGCGCGTCTTCCCGGAGGCCGAGGATCACGGGTGGTTTAGCGTGTTATATGCCTGTGCCGCGCGCGAGACGTGGCGACGGGTGGCCGGCTCAGGCGATTGCCAGCCGCGGTCCGGTCGCGACTGACTTTTCTCTGCGGGCGAGCCTTTTACGGCTGCCGGGAAACCACGCGGAATCCCACGTGGGCACGGCCCACCGCGGCGTGCTCACCTGCATCAATTGCGGTATGGCGCGTGCGGTAATCCCGGTAGAAGTATCCGCCTAGGCGGCGCGGCACTCCGTCAATGCCCGCCGAGGTGTTACCCCACGCCATTTCTGCCACGTTGCCTTCCATGTCGCAGAGTCCCGCCGCGTTGGCGGGTTTGGTTGCCACTGGTTGCGTCTGGCCCTGGCTGTTGCCCGCCAGCCATTCCGAGGTCAGGGGGGCCGCACCGGGTGTCGGCTGGTTGGCGATCTGCCACTCCGCGGGCAGGGGCAGCCGGAAGCCGTCGGTGGCGGCATGCTGGTAGATCGGCTTATACGCGCCGGTGTGGATGGTCCACTGTTTGGGCAGATTGGTGCGGAAGGCGTAGTGCGGGGCATCGAGACCCTGGTACATTTCCAGCCGGAACAGTGGAGCCTGCCGGAATACCTCGGTACCCGCCTCGTCGGTGGTGTAGGCTGGCTGGCGGCCCAGCAGTTCCGACAGCGCATTGCACCACACCATGGCGTCCCACAAGCTGAGCATGGTGATGGGCTCGTTTGGTTGGTGTGTTTGCTCGACGATGCCGCGGCCCATGCTGCCCATATCGCCGGCGTAGTTGAAGACATAGCCGCGGTTTTCCGCCCACGCGCGGACCAGGTTCCAGATACGATAGGGTGTTTCGCTGCGGCTGAAGGCCAGGGAGTAGGGGGTGTCGGCCTGCGGCGATTTGCCCGGCACGAAGTCGCGGTCCAGCATGGGTTGAGCGGGGGCCAGTCCGGCGCCCGCCACCGGCACGAGGTTGAGCCAACTCTGTACGCGCTTTCGCAGTTCCGCCTCCGACATGGGTTGTTCGGAGGCGAGCGTCTGTTCGGGTTTCAGCAGCCAGGGCTGACGGATCGGCCCGCTGGTCGCCTCGCCGGGTTCCTGGCTGGGTCCGCGCGCAATGCGAAAGCCCACGCGTGGGCTGCCGAAGTAAGGGCGTTCCGGAAAGGAAAGAGGCGTGGTGGTGGGGGCCGCCGGCCCTACACACGTGGGGCGATCATCCGTCCAAACGTATTCCCAGAAGTTGGAGGCGGGTTGGACCGCACGAGACCATTCCCGCAGGGTGGGCAGACGAAATCCATCCGCCTGCGCATTCCAATACACGGCGGGCTGGGTGTTCAGGCCACCCTCCATATCGCGGTCACCAGCGAGTCGGTATATGTTGGTGAAGGCGGGCTCGGTGTAGTAGCAGGGTGTCAACCCCTCCCGTTCGCTGAGGGCGTTGCAGAACAGGATGGCATCCCACCAGGAAATATCCGTGACCGGTTCCGTGGCGGTATGCGGGGCGTCATCCGCGCGCATGCCGCCCATGGAGCCGTCGCGCAGGAAGGTGTAGCTCAGCGGTCCCAGATCCAGCGGATACTGGCGGGTTACCGCACTGCGCCACGCGATTTTCCAGAGGGCATAGGAAACCGGGCGGGTTCCCAGATAACCGCCGCCTTCCAGCGGCGCTAATTCGGTGTAGTAGGAGGGCTGGCGGGGCCGGTCAATCACCGCGTCGCAGCGGAAGGCATTCCATTTCAAGGCCATGGGCTGATGGGCCAACAAGCCCTTGTTGACCATGCGGGGTGGGCTCATACGGCGGTTCACGAAGAAGCCCACCGCGGTGACGTCACGGAAGGCGTGGTTAGCAAAGACGGCCTTTGTGGCGTCGAAATCGAGCGTGAACGGTTCCGTCGGGGTGTAGACCGCCCAGCGGGTCTGGGTCGGATGCAACGAATGGGTATGCCGCACCACCGGGTTTCGGGAGCCGTCCAGATCCTTGTTGTCCGGATCCATGTCCAGATAGAACTGGCGATTTTCCCCGGCGAAGGTGGCTTCGGAAAGATAGAACGCGTCGCCCTCCCGCACGAGCCAGCGGCCGGCATCGATGCCGCCCCAGTAGCGTGACACGTGGACGGCGATGAAGCTCTGTTCATCGAAGGACACCGGATGGCGGTCGCCTCCGTTCAGGAAGTCCTCTTTCTTCCAGAACCAGGTGGCATAGCCTTCCAGCTGGTCGTTCTCGCGCGGTTTGGCCAGGGCCATGAAATTGAAGTCATCCCGGGATTCGTGGTTCTGGTTGAGGTGTCCTTCGGAAATACGGCGGTCCGGATTGTTTAATCCGTAAACCGTCAGGCCGCCGTAGAAAATCGCGCTCTTCGCGTCCGTGTCATAGTCCAGCCCTGGCGGGTTCAGGGGTATCGTCAGGCTGAAGGGCCAGGCGGAAACGGTGTCGTTTTCCAACGTTCCGTTGCCGTCGCGATCCACCGCGGGAGGGAACTGCTGTTCGGTGCGGCCGCGGTAAAAACCGGAGCCCAGCTTCGAGCCCAGATCAACAATCCGGGCGTGGACAGGTTCACCCCGAACCGGGATGGCGGCCATAAGACCGGCCAGCAGGATCAACAGGTGGAAACGGGACATGCTTCAACTCCTCCAGATTTCGCGCAACGCATAGGCCGCGCGTTTGGGTTGTCGGTCGCGGGTGAATACGCCTTTGTGATTGCCGTAGGCGCGGGTGTAATTCTGGCCGGTGCGGAAATCGGCGAAAGACCACACGTGTTCGCCGCACATGAATCCAGAGCGGCGGATGACCCCGATCATTTCCTTCAGCAAATCGGCCTGATATTCCTCGGTCCACAGTTCGCCGGGCAGGTTGTGGACGCCCGGCAGCGCATCGCCGCCGAATTCCGTCATCATCATCGGGCGACCGCCGCAGCGGGTCCGCATCTGTTTCAGGAAGTCGCCGAACCAGGCCATGGTGCGGGCGAAGGGAACCCCGCCACCCCAGTACCAGCCCGGATAGCAGTTCAGCCCGATCACATCCACGAGGTCGAGGCATTGGTCGCGGTCCCCGAAACAGGTCACCAGCATGAGGGGACGCTGGTGGTCCACCGCACGGGCCGTTGCCACCACCTGCTGAAAATAGGCGCGGGCGCTGTCCTGGTGGGAGTGCGCCTCGTTGGCGATGCTCCACATCACCACGCTGGGATGGTTGTAGTCGCGCAGCATATATTCCTGTTGCGCGGCGCAATGGGTGGCCAGGGTCTTGGGCGTTGCCTTGTCCGGCACGATGGTGACGGCCGGCGATTCGCTGATGACCAGGATGCCCAGCCGGTCGGCCATATCCAGCCACGTTTCGTCGTAGGGATAGTGGGAGGTGCGGAAGGAGTTGGCGCCGATCCAGGTCAGCAGTTGGAAGTCCCGCGCCACCACGGCGTCGTGGTGGCCTTTGCCGATCAGGAAAAAATCCTCGTGTTTCCCGAAGCCCTTGAAGTAGACCGGTTTTCCGTTCAGCAGGATCTGCTCGCCCTTCACTTCCACGGTACGGATGCCGAACGGTTGCTCATAGGCGTCCACCACCCGGCCCTGATGAACCACTTCGATGCGCAGGTGATACAACTCCGGCCGGCCTACATCCCACAAGCGGGGTTGTGCCACTTGGAAGCAGGCCTCCATCTCGGCGGCTGCCGGCTGGGCCATGGTTTGTCCCGTTTCCTTCAGATGCAGCCGGACTTCATCCCCGCCGGTGACGTGCAGACGCGTCCGCACCACGGCGAGATTCTCGGTGACCGTGCTGTCGATCAGAACCTGGTCCAGGTGGGCGGGATGGGTGGTATAGAGCAGTACCGAACGGTGCAGGCCGCTGTAGGTGAAGAAATCAAAATTGCCGGGCGGATAGTTGGCGCCCCAGCCGACGATCTCGTGCAGGTCAATCTCCCCCTGCGGCACGGTGTCGCGCGTCAGGCGGGTATTCACCCGTACGACCAGGAGGTTGCCGCCGTCGGAAAGGGCATCTGATATATCGAATTCAAAGGGTGTGTAGCCGGTTTCGTGGGCGCCGAGATGGCGGCCGTTCAGCCAGACATCCGCCTGGTAGTTGGCGCTGCCGAACCACAGCATGATCCGCCGTTCCCGCCAGGTGTGCGGTACCTCGAAGGTCCGGCTGTACCAGACTGATCCCCAATGGTTGCGTTCGCTCTCTTCGACCAGCAGATCGTTGAAGCTGGAGGGCACGGCCATCCAGTGTTGCCTGGGGAAGCCTTTCTCCCAACCTGCGGGCTGGTCGTCCGCATGCTGGATGCGGAATTCCCACATACCGTCCAACGAAACCTGCTCGCGGCACGTGTTCAGCTGAGGACGCAACATGGTAGGATCTCCCGAATTTACAGGGCGCGTTGGAATGGATCACCGGTCTTGTGCTGCCATTCCGCCAGCAAGTGGCGATGCTCGACCAGAATATCGCGGTGGGCCGGACTCCGGGCCAGGTCGTGCTGTTCCCCGGGATCGACCTGGAGGTCGTGCAGGGTTTCCGAGCCGGGCCCGATGGAATAGGCGCAGTATTTGAAGCGATCGGTGATGACCAGGCGCCCGCTGAGCTCCGGGCGATGATCATCAGGGTCGAGCGCGCACACCAGATGGGAGCGTGGGCTGGAGGCGCTGGCCTGTTCCAGCAGCGGTCGCAAGCTGCGTCCGCGTATGCTGGGACCGGTTTCCGCACCTGCCAGGTCGCACAGGGTGGGGTAGATATCCAGTCCGCTTACCAGGCTGGAGGTGTCCACGCGACCGCGCCCCTGCACGCCGGGTCCGGCCACGATAAGCGGCACGCGCACGATTTCCTCATGAAACGCCAGCTTGGCCACCCATTGATGGGCCGCCATGCCCTCGCCGTGATCACTGGTGAAGATGACGAGTGTGTTGTCTTCGTGTCCGGTCGCCCGTAAGGCGGCGAGCAGGCGTCCAACCTCGGCGTCCACCTCCTCGGTCATGCGGTAATAGGCATGCAGGTAAAGACGCCAGTCCTCTTCGCGCCACCCGGTGGTGTACCGGATTTCCTCCCCGTAATGATCGCGAAGGCGACCCAGGCGGAGGAATTCAGGCTCCTCGTCGGGCACTGCGAAATTGGTGGGCAGGGGCGGCAGTTCAGTGGGACCGGGCAGGCGGCGGGGTTTGCGCACCCACCAGC
This sequence comes from uncultured Verrucomicrobiota bacterium, assembly GCA_964441655.1. Classification (GTDB taxonomy): domain Bacteria; phylum Verrucomicrobiota; class Kiritimatiellia; order CAIVKH01; family CAIVKH01; genus CAYTVN01. The sequence continues at coordinate 14,823 of CAYTVN010000018.1, forward strand.
AGATGTCGTGCGGGTTGTGCAGGGAAACGGCCAGCAGAAACGGGCGATCATGCGGGCGCTGCAGAAATTGGATGGCCCGGTCGACAAAAGGACCGTCGGTATTGGTGCCGAGGGCATACCCGGGCCAACCGTAACCGACCTCGCGCTGGAGTTGCGGATGGTCAGCTGTCAGCGCCAGATTTTCAAAGCCGGGCAGCGCGTCCGGTTCGGTCGGATAACTTTTGGGCAGGTGCCACTTGCCGGCCCACGCCGTTTCGTAACCGACGGAGCTGAGGCGTTGTCCAAACGTGGCCAAATCCGATTCCGGGGTCTGCCCGTTCCAGCGAACCTTGGTTTCATGCGCCGCGCAACCGGTAAGCAGGCAGGCGCGCGACGGGCCGCACACGGGGGCCGCACAATACGATCGGGTGAAGGAGACGCCACGTTGGGCCAGGGCCTGCAGGGTCGGCGTCCGCACCCACGGCTGCTGCGGTCCGCCCATGGCCAAGGCAGATTGCTGGTCCGTGAACACGAAAAGCAGGTTGGGCGTGCGGTTTGGCATGGTCGGCTTTGCGACACCGGTGTGTCGCTTTACGTAACATAGTGATATGAATATCGCATACCCCGGCTTTTCTGCCAAGCGATTTAGAAACGTTTGTCACGACTCTATGAAAATGTCCCCTTGCTAACTCGATAGAAGTGTCCCCAAGAGGCCGCCCGGAGAGCGACCGATGGAGACACTGACGATGAGTGCTAGAAAACGGGGACGACTGTGTGTAATGACGCAGGTGAGGAAGCAGGGGTTGCGTTTGGGGTTGATGCGGGTGAGCTACCGCCAAGCCAAGCTCTTCTGGCGGCGCTAAAAAAGCCTCGGCATGATGGTCCTCACGGTTTCCGGTCTAAGGGAAGACAACAAGAGCCGCAAATCCGGCCATCTGAACTTCTATCTTCCGGCCACCACCTACGGCTATGTGGAGTCCGCCCATGCCGTCATTCTCCACCACTGGATGGACTTCATGGAACTGCACAAAGCGGACTGACTGCGCCGGCCGCGTGTTGTTTCCTACTTCAGGGCGTAGATGGAGCCGTTGTCGCAGCCGACATAGATCATGCCGTCGCCGGGCCACGGCGAGCTGATGATGCGACCGCCGAGTGGTTGCTTCCACAGCAGTTCCCCGGTTGCGGCATCCAACGCGTACAGGTGCCCGTCCCACGAGCCGAAATACACCGCGCCGTTCGCCACGGACGGTGAGGATTGCACTTTTCCCCCGGTTTCAAAGGTCCAGCCTTTTTTGCCCGTCGCTTTGTCGAAGGTGTAGAGTTTGCCGTCATTGCAGCCGCCGAATACCGTCGTGTCGGTTACCGCAAGATCGGTAAAGATTTCGTATCCAAAGGCACCGCCCTGGTTCAGTTCGATGTCGAGTTGCCCGTCCAGCATGGCGGTGTACCATTTTTTACCTTGATAGTAGTCTTTGGCATCCTTGTTCAGGCACATCACCGCGCCGCGCATGGTGACGGGAATGTAGAGGCGGTCGCCATCAATGGTCATGGACATAAACTGGCGCGCTTGATGGCCGCCGCTGAAGTTACCCGTGTTCTTCTGGGTCGCGAGGTCAAAGCTGCCGTAGGTTGATCCACCCATGCCGGCGAAAAGCTTCTGGCCATCGGTGGCGATGGCGGCGTAGCCCTGCGGGCCACTTCCCTGCGACTGCCAGATGATCTTACCCGTATGGATGTCGAGGCCGTAAAGGGGTGCGGCCGTCATGCCCAGTCGCTCACTTGCGCCCATCGCGCCGCCACCGATGAAAACCGTATCGTAGAGAATGGCCGGTGAGCCAGCCATGGACAATCCCTCCGGGGTCTTGGTGCTCCACGCCAGCGTTCCGTCTGCGGCATTCAGCCGGTAAACATATCCGTCCTCGCCGGCAAAAAAGACGCCGTCACCCACCACCGCGGCGGATCCAGACACTTTGCCGCCGGTCTTGAAGCTCCACTTCGGTTTTCCAGAGGCCGCCTCAAGGGCGTAGAAGTTCCCATCGTAGCTCCCGACATAGACCACCCCATCCACGACCACGGGCGACGAGCGAACTGGCCCGCCCGTTTTGAATTCCCAGGCCACGGTCGGCTTGGTTTTGAGTCCGGAAGTTGGCCAAACCCCGGTGCGGCCCTGATCGGCGCGATGCACGCGTCCCGGTAGGGAATCAAAGGTTGCTGGGTCCACGTTGACGGTGGCGCCGGCGGCTATGCCGCAGCCCAAGGCCATGCCGAACAGGGTGGCGAGAAAATGCTTCTTCATATTATTTGCCCTCTGCGGTCAGCTTTACCGCAGTTCGAAATCCGACATCGGGATACATCAATCCGCGCGTCGTGTTGGGGGGCATAAACGAACCGCCTTGTGCCACGGCCAGATCAAAGAAGCCGCCGCCTTGGCGCTGGGTCAGGCAGCCCGTGTTTTTGCCGACGTTAATGTCGTCTGTCCACTCCGATACATTGCCCGACATATCGTAGAGGCCCAGGGTGTTGGGTGTCAGCTTTCCAACCGGATGGGTCCGAAACCCAGAGGTGTCGGCCAACCATGCGTACTGCGCAACAGAATCCCGGTCCGCACTCCATGACGGCTTGGCCGTGCTGCCGAACTGGGCATTTTTGAACTCGCTGATGGTGGGCAGGCGATAGCCATCGGCATCCATCTTGGCAAAGGAGGAGTCCTTCTCGCTAAACGCGTATCCAATCACCTTTTCCTGGCTCAACTTCGCGTACTCTCCGAGCCAGAGCATGAGTGGACGAAAGCGGTAGGCTGTCCTGTAGGTCTTGGTGAACGCCGCGTCGTGATAGTAGACGGGCGTTTTACCCTGCATCGCCGAAAGGGCATTCAGCCAGACCAGGGTATCGTAGTGGGATATTCCGGTGACAGGCTCGTCCGGGGTGTGGGTACCCGGGTCCCAGTCGTCGCCGAAGCCCCAGTAGGACATGGAGCCCATCTCGCCGCCGTGATCGAATTCGAAGCCGTGGGCGATGGCCCAGTTGAAAACTTGTTTCCATTCCGCAAAGGTGACTTCGTATGTTCCCAGGCTGATTTTCTGTGCCGGAACAGGCGTCAGCTTGATTTCCATCGACGCGTACTGACGCGCTTTATCCTCGGCGGTTATAGTCCCTTTTTCAATACACCAGACAGGCACACTGGATGGAGCCGAGCCTGCGGATGGAGCGGAGAGACCTGCTTCGCGGCGGACCAGCCGGAAACCGATATTCCAGGAGCCCTCGTACGGCGCGTCGCCCCACGGGTTGGCAGATCGCGACTCCGGATTATTGCTCTGCTGGAAATCGTCGCCGAGCACCGTGATCTGCGGGTCGGTGGATGGATCAAGCTCATTGCCATAGGTCCAGACGGCTTCGCGCACGTTGCCGTTCATGTCGTACAAACCGTTCGCGTTGGGCTTACCCGACGCCACCGCCCTGGTTTTGTCAGACGGATCGGACTTTTCGGAATTGTCGGATGCTGCCACCCATTCTGCCGGTGTTGGCAGACGGTACCCATTGGCGGCCCAGTTGACATAGATCTTTGGGATTTTATAGGGCGCGTTGTAGAGCATGCTGCGGCGAACTTCGCGGAATGTGTCTGTGAACTTGGGGTCGGTGTAATAGACGGGCGTCTTGGATTCCTGTTCGGAAAGCGCGTTGCACCAGGCGAGCATGTCATAAAGCGTAATGTCGGTCACCGGCTCGTCCTGCGCGAAGGCGTTCTTCAGTTGCCCCTGCGCGGCGGAATAATCCATGGAGCCGAGGTCGCCGTATTTGTCGAAGGTATAGTTCTTTTGCAGGACATACGTGTTAGAGCGCTTCAGGCGGTGCGTCTTGCGCCAGAGTTCGTAAGGAACCTCGGTCTTGGAAATATAGAAGTTATCCACCTTCACCATGGCTATATTTTCCGAGGGGCTCGCCGGACGGCGAACGACGGCATCGGCCTCAAAACCGTACCATTTGTGGCCGACGTAAGCGGACATCAACTTGTCTTTAAAAAGGTACCAACCGAAGGACTGCACATCGTTGAAATCGACGTTCTTCCAGACGGCATTCGTCGGATCAAAATCAATATTATAGGGTGCCTGGGGATGGTATTCGGCCCACCTTTCCTTGGCCGGGTAGATCGTATGCGCAACCCCTCCGTTGTTGCCGAGCGGAGTTCCCGATCCCTGAAAGATCTTTTCCGAAATGTAGAAGGTGTCGCCGTTCTGCACCACAAACCGGAAGCCATCGATGCCCATGTAATAGCGCATGACCAGATAAGCCAACCGGGAGCCTTCATCGAAGGAAACGGGATAGCGGTCGCCGCCATTCATGAAGTCGGCTTTCTTCCAAAGCGCGACCATGTACATCCGGAACGGCGAGAAGATGTGGTAATTTTCGTTGAAGTACGTCCAGTTGCGGCGGGGCTGAAAGCCGACCCCCTCCTCGAAGTCGTTCATGCCGTCTTCGCTGAAGCTGGTTTTGTCGATGTTGGCGTGGTAGATGGTGCACCCACCGTAAAATTTCTGGTCGCCGATGGTGGTGTCGTAAAACGGAGCGTCCATCGAAAGCGTGTCGGTCATGCTGAACGGGTGGCAGCCCACCGTATCGTTGGCGGGGCTTCCGTCGCCATCCACGTCGAAATCGTGATATTCCGCGTAGTCCTTTCCGGCCGTGAACATCTGGTAAAGCCCGTTGGCGCCGCGCTCGATTCGATAGCGGTGGAAGGAGTTGATGCTGTAGGCGTGCCCGTCGCCGTCGCGCTGGTGTTCGATTCCCTGCTCGACCACCCGCACCCGCTCGGGCTTCACCGGCCCGGCGTTTGTGCGCTCGGGTTGCCACCCGCTCCCGGCCAAGGCGATCTGAGCCGCACCCAATACCACGCCTGCGAGGAATACGTGATTTGTCATCTTGGGGTTACCAGATCGTTGCCGCGTTCAGCGCGGAGACGAACATAGACGCCATCGGAACCCGCAGCCGGACCCTTGAAAATGCGACCTTCGTCTCCCGAGGCCTCCACGCGGCTCCACGCCTTTCCGTCACTGGACGAATCAACGAAAACGCGCGTGTATGTATCAACCAGTGGAGGCAGCGAAAGCTCCCAACCCGTGCCGCTTGGGTCGGCGGGAATATGGGCCAGAAGATCTAGCGGTGCGAGTTTGGGAATGTGGCCGTCCAATTCGAGCGGGCCAGGTTTCTGCTGTGCCCATGCAAGCGTTGTTTCGCCACAGGTTGGAGACGGCAGGAGGTCGCCTCCGCGATTGGGCGACCACCCAAACGCCCGCTCAAATATGTTGGGAACCCCATCCTGATCTGGATCCGCCGTGTCGCCGGAAACATAACCGAGCCACTGCTGAAGAGGTTGAAATTCTCGACGTTTCCACGCCCATTCTTTTGTTTTTAGCAGTTGATCCCGATAGGACTCATAGGTAATCGCCTGAGCCGGGCTAAAGCCGTCGAGAACCGATTGATAGGCTGAGCGAACGAATTGCAGTTCCGGCGCATCGGTTTCGGT
>CAYTVN010000019.1:0-20166 GCA_964441655.1 uncultured Verrucomicrobiota bacterium
CTGGCGCACGCGTCGTCCGATCTTTTTGTCGTCGGCTATGTGGGTCGCATGAACGACGTAAAAGGCATCCACATTCTGGTCGACGCGTTTCGGCGGACGCACTACGCCAAGGCCCGCCTGCAGGTTTATGGTTGGAGCGAGACCCCGGCCCTGGCGGCGTATGGCCGCGAGCTCAAGCGGCTCGCCGGCGATGACACGCGCATTACGTTTGTGCCGGAACAGGCGCCGGCGGCCATGCCTGCTGCCTACGCGGGTTTGTCGCTGCTGGCCATCCCCTCGGTATGGCTGGAGACCGGTCCCTTGACGTTGTTGGAGGCCCTGCAATCCGGCGTGCCCGTCTTCGGTTCCGCCCGCATTGGCCAGCGCGGCTTGCTGGAACGGTACGGGCGGGTGGTGGACCCCAATACGCCGGAGGCCTGGGGTCAGGCTCTTGAGGCGGCGTTTGCTGCGCATGCGCAGGGCCGCTGGACGCGCGTACACTTGCCGCAACCGCTGCTCACCATGGATGATGTTGCCCGTCGCATGGCGGAGATCTATCGAACGGTAGGCATCGCATGAGTCCGCCCCCCCAGGTGGTGGTGGCCCACAAAGGCGCCCGCGAGCACTTTTTGGCCGCGCGCGCGCTGCATCGCAAGCACATGCTGGCCGCGCTGGTTACGGATTGGTATTCACCCTTCTCGACTGCCACCGCGCATCGGCTGGCCGCCCTCGGGCCAGGCTTGGCCCGCGCACTGGGCGCGCAGTCTGCGGAACTGCCGCGGGACCGTGTCCGCGCCTTGAATGGGTTTGGATTGCATTCCCGCTGGAGCCTGCGCCGGGCGGATCGCGCCGGTCAGCTCATGCCCGCCATGGCGAGGGATGATGCTGCTTTTGCCCGGCGGGTGGCCCGGCTGCGGCTGCCTCCGCACCAAGCCTTTCTGGGTTTTTCCTACGCTGCGCTGGAGGTCCTGCAGGCGGAGCAGGCCCGCCGCGTGCTGACCCTGGTGGATCAGATTGATCCGGGTCGTGTGGAATGGGATTTGGTGCGCGAGGAAAGTCTGCGCTGGCCCGACTATGCGGAGCCCATGGGCGAGGCGCTGCCGGGCTATTACGAGCGCGCCCGGCTGGAGTGGTCGGTGGCCGATGTGACGGTGGTGAATTCTGAATGGTCGCGCCGCGCCTTGATTCGACAGGGCGCTCCGCCAGATCGCCTGGAAGTACTTCCCCTGGCGTATGAGGCGGAGACAGCGGTGCTCGAAGATCGTCCGGAGTCGGCCCGAATGCTCACGGTTCTGTGGTTGGGCTCGGTGCTGGTGCGCAAAGGCATTCCCTATTTGGTGGAGGCTGCGAAACGCCTGGCCGATAAGCCGATTCGTTTTTTGATCGCCGGTCCGATAGGCATTCGCGAACAAGCCATGCGTCAGGCTCCGCCCAATGTGCAATGGCTGGGTGCCGTACCGCGTGTGGAGGCCCCCCGGCTCTATCGGGGCGCTGATGTATTTGTCCTGCCCACGATTTCGGATGGTTTTGCCATCACGCAGGTGGAGGCCCTGGCTCATGGGGTGCCGGTGGTGGCTACTCCGAATTGCGGAGATGTGGTGGAGGACGGGCGCACCGGCTTCCTGGTGCCCGCGCAGAATGCCGAAGCGCTGGCGGAAGCTCTGTTGCGTTTTGTGCATGATCCGGCCTTGTCCCGCCGCATGCGTCCGGCCTGCCTGGAAGCCGCGTCGCGCTATTCGATTTCCGCCTATGCAGACCGCCTTGAAACCATTGTTCAGAAACACCTGGCTCGTAAACCCGTATGACCACGCCGTCAAAACCCGCCGTATTGCACGCCGCGCTCTATCCGGTGACGGGTCCGTGGAGCGTAATGCGCGATCTGGCCCTGGCCCAGGCAGCTTCGGGTCGCTATGCAGGCGTAGGGGTGGGCGTGATGGTGAACGACCATTGGCCGGATGACTATCGCGCGGAAATTAAACCCAGCCCGCTTGCTTTTTTTGAATGCGGCTGCCCGCACGTTTTTGGCACCGCCGCCTTCCTGTACCAGCGCCTGCAACCGCCCCCCTGGGCCATGTGGATTCGACAGCTGGCTGAGCGGTTCAACACCAACCGGGTGGTGATTCATCTGCACAACGCCTGGTTGTCCGGCGTCTTTCTGCCGTTGCCGCCGGTTCCCGGAATTCAAGTCGGGGTGGTGGCGACGTTTCATGGCGTGAACGAACATTTCAGGGGCAAACCCGTGCGGCGTGCGCTGCATCGCTGGATGGCCCAACGGCTGCCGCGTTTCGGGGCCGCCCTGACCTCGGTGGATGGTGTGAATACGAGCTTGGCCGAACAGGTGTTTGGACTACCCGCCTCTTGCTTCGCGGTCATTCCCAACGGCATTCAGCCTCTGGATCGGGTGCCCGAGCGCCTCACTCCGGAGGCGGACAAGCCGCTGGTCCTGGGGCACGTGGGCAGCATGATTCATCAAAAAGGCTGGACCCTTCTGGCCGAGGCCGCGGAACGATTGAATCGCGACGCGCTGCGCGTGCGCGTCCTGCTGGCCGGGCGGGGCTCCGAGGAACAAGCGGCGCAGGACTGGGCGCGACGCCACTCCGCGTGGGCGGAGTATCTGGGTTTCGTTGCCAATCCGCGCGTGAGTGTGATGTCCCGGTTGGATATTCTTTGCCTGATGTCGCAGTGGGAAGGTCTGCCCATGTCCATCGTCGAGGCCATGTCGGTGGGGCTTCCGGTCATCGCCACCGATGTGGGCGGCGTTCGCGTAGCGGTCGTGCACCTGCTGAGCGGCGTGCGGGTGCCGCGCACGACGGAAGCTCTGGTGGAGGCGGTTGACGGTTTGCTTGGCGCGCGCGCGCGCCTGGTCGCCATGCAGCAGCGGGCGCGGCAGGTATTTGAGGAGCGATTTACCTTGGCCCAGGTGGTGGCCCAGTATCAACGTGTGTATGAGAAAGTCCTGGCATGACGGCACCTTGTTCCATCCTGATCGCGACCCGCAACCGGCCCAAAATCCTGGCCGACACCCTGGACCGTTTGCGCGAGAAGGGATTCGGGGCCTATCCGTTGTGGGTGTATGACGATGCGTCGGAAGATCCGGAGGCCTTGCGGGCGGTGACCGCCACCTGGCCGGGCGCGCAGGTGCGTCGGGAGGAGCGTCAACGCGGACAGGCGCACGGCCGCAATGTGTTGCTGCAAGCCTGCGGCACCCCGTTTGCCATCTGTCTGGATGACGACCAATATTTTCTGGAAGAAGGCCAGCTCCTGAGGCATCTGGCCTTGCCGCGCGCGCCGGATGCGTGTGCCGCGATCTCGTTCCAATGCGTGGCCAAAAAAGACGGACGCCTGGACCGCCCGGCCGACCTTCCGTCCGGTCCCACCACCTGGTTCATGGGCGGGTGTGTTCTGTTTCATGTGCCCTCCGTTTTACGGGTCGGCGGTTACCGCAGCTGGTGGGTGTACGGCTACGAAGAGCCGGAGCTGGCCGTTCGCCTGTTCGGTGCCGGCTTCGGGCTCTGGTACGACGCTTCCATCCTGGTCGAGCACAACCAGTTCTACAATCCGGGTGAGCGGCGTGATTTTGCAGAATATGACTATCTGTACGCCCGCAATGCGGTCCTGCTCGCCTCCATGAATTATCCGTTGATGCTGGGGTTGCCGCTGGGCGTGGCGCGTTCCATCCGGCGCGCGTTTTATCTCAAGCGGAATTACCTCAGCAAGCTGCGTGGTTTGTGGGACGGCGTGTGCATGACCTTTTCCCGCTGGTCCGAACGAACGCCACTCACGTGGACGCGGGCTATGCAATGGCAGCGGATGAACCGGGGGTAGGGGAGCGCACCACCTGATGCATGCCATAAACTTTCATACCCCCGCCGCAACACCCGCGGTCCGCTTCAGCACGGCCTTTTGGGACTGCCGACTGAACCAGATGGAGAAATGGGTGCTGCCCATTTGCATCTGCATCACCATGTTGCTGCAGGTGAAGGCCGTGCTTTATTCCGCGCTGGCCCTGCCCCTGATCGTGGTCATGGCCGCGATGTGCTGGCTGTCACCCATCACGGGCTTTTTCTACATCGCCTGCGCGCAATTCTTGCCCTTCCCGGAGGGCATGCGTCTGAACCCGGCCCAAATCGGGGTGGCGACCTGGCTGATCGTCACCTTCATTCGCTATCGGAAAATGGACCTGACCGGCCTGGGCCATTTGTGGCCGGTGCTGCCCTGGTTGCTGTGGTTTTGGCTCATTACCGGGGAGCCCATCTATCATCCCAACAGCGAATATTTCAAAGCAATTACCTATTCGGTCATCGCCTGCCAGCAAGTAAATGTGGCCAAAGGTCATCATTTGAAATGCCTGCTGGGCATGTGCCTGGGCACCTTGATGGCCACCACGGCCTTCTGGGCCTATCAGCTGGGCTTCGGGGTGGATTTGTCGACGTGGGGTGGCGAGCGTAGCGGGTTTGCACGCCTGGGCGGTGTGCGGGCGGACGCGGTTATGATCTGGCCGCCGCTGTTGATGGGTTGCTTCGGCACCCTCGGCCTGACCTTGTCCACCATGGTATCCGGTCGCTTTCCCGCCCAAATCAAGCGGTTAAAATCGCTCAGCATTGCGGCCTTCTTCATTTCCATTCCCCCCTTGGTGGCCACCATGACGCACGGAGCTTACGCGGGCTTTGCCCTGATGGTCATGGTTATCGCCATGATCTACACCAACCTGAAGCGGCTGCGCATCATCAAGCCCGGCACCGTCCAGGTGGCGCCGATTGTCACGAGCATGGTGGTGATCGTGGTGGTGATGTATGCGCTCAATCTTTTCCAGACCCGCAGCCGCATTGACGCCTTGTTCGATTATTACCAGCGCACATCCAGCGAGTACGGCGCGGCGGCATCGCGCAGCGATGTGTGGGAATATTCCCTGAAGACCATCGCCGCCCACCCTTTGCTGGGGCGGCGCTTCAACAACGACGTGGAGGATATTCCCCCCGAATATGCCTATTATGGCGATTACCTTTCCCATAATGTGTTTCTCGATTATGGGCGCGCCACCGGTATTCCTGGCATGTTGTTGGTGATTTTTTTCTTCTTCTATCCGGTCGTAAAGCTCTGGCAGCGATCCGACAACTGGCGCTTCATCGGTTTCTTCCTCTTTCACTTCGCCCTGCTGATCTTCTGGATGTCGTTGTCCTTCCAGTTCTACAAGACTTTCTGGGGCTTCTGGATGCTGGCCACGCTGGTCGCGGCACGCGAACCGGTGGCGGTACCCTATTCCCATCGAAAGGATCCTCCGTTACCTTCTCCCTCATGAACGATTCAAACACCGGCCAGCCAACCATCGTTGTGGTATTCGCCCGACTGGGCCCCTACCATCTGGCCCGTCTGCGCGGGGCCGCGGAGGTGCTTGCGCGGAACAGCGTTTCCCTGGCCGCTATTTCCATCGCCGGGACGGACCGTGTGTATGCGTGGGACAAAGTAGAGGATCCCACGGTCTGCACCACCCGGGTGCTGTTCCCTGATCAGGCCTATGAGCAGATTTCGCCCGCCCAATTGGCCCGACGTCTGCGGGAAAGCCTGGATGAACTCAACCCCCAGGCCGTCGCCTTGCCGGGGTGGGGGTTTACCGAAGCCCGCATTGGTTTGACGTGGTGCCGGCAGCACAAACGGTCCGCCGTTTTGATGAGCGAGTCGTCCCGCGGTGACCATCTCCGGTTGTGGCCGCGTGAGTTCCTGAAGCAGCGTATGGTCCGCCATTTTGGTTCCGCGCTGGTGGGTGGGCGGAAACATCGGGACTATGCCAAGTCGCTGGGCATTCCCCGGGCCGCCATCTTCACGGGCTATGATGCCGTGGATAACGATCACTTCATCCGCGGTTCCGATCAGGCTCGTGCCCGTGCAGGCGAGGTGCGCGCGGCGCATCGCCTGCCCGCCCGTTATTTTCTCACCTCCAGCCGCTTCATCCGGATCAAGAACATTGACGGGTTGTTGCGCGCCTATGCGCAGTATGTCGCCCGCGTCACGAACCCGCGGGATCTGGTGGTGTGCGGGGATGGCGAGTGCCGGGAATCCCTGCACCAATTGGCCCGCGAACTGGGTCTGGAGCAACGCGTGCATTGGCCCGGATTTGCGCAGTATCCCCAGCTGCCGCTCTATTATGCCCTGGCCGATGCCTTTATCCTGGCCAGTACCACAGAGCCGTGGGGGTTGGTGGTCAATGAAGCCATGGCCAGCCGCCTGCCGGTCCTTGTGTCCTCCCGTTGTGGTTGCGCGGCCGACCTGGTTCAGGAGGGGCAGAACGGTTATACTTTCGATCCGCGGGATACGGAATCTATGGTGCAAGCCATGCTCAAGCTGCCCGATGATCCGGCCCAACTCGCTGTCCTGGGCAACCGGTCGCGCGAAATTATCGCGCGTTTCGGAACCCAAGCCTATGGCGAAGGCTTGCTGGAAGCCGCGCGCATGGCGCTGGCCCGCAATGGACGTGAAGATTTTGGACCACCCGGGGGATGCGGGTGAACGTAACACATCTGCTCTCCTCGGTTTCGCGGGCCAATGGCGGTATATCTGAAAGTGTGCGTCGACTGGCCCAGTCGCAACAGGCCACGGGTTTGGTTGATGTATCCGTGGTGAGCCTGCAGGACGGGTTCACAGACCAGGATTTACCGCGTTGGCAGCCGTTGCAACCGCAGTGCTGTCCCATCCGCGGCCCGCGCGCCGTGGGCTATGCGCCCACTCTGGTGTCGACCCTGTTGCAACAACGCGCGGACGTGACGCATGTGGCCGGTCTCTGGATGTATCCGTCCGTGGCCAGCCTGCGAGCGGCGCAGCGTTCCGGAAGACCCTATATTATTTCACCCCATGGCATGTTGGATCCGTGGGCCTTAAAAAATTCCGCCTGGAAAAAGCAGCTGGCCTCCCGTCTATTTGAGCGACGTCATCTGGAAGGCGCGGCGTGCCTGCAAGCCTTGTGTGCATCGGAGGCGATCTCTATTCGTGCCGCGGGCTACGCCCAGCCCATATTTGTTCTCCCCAACGGTATTGACCTGCCGGATTCGTCCGCCTGCAGTTCTGCGCCGGTCTGGACCGGACGGGTTCCCGCGGACCGGCGGGTGATGATTTTCCTGGGTCGACTTCATCCCAAGAAAGGACTGCGTCCACTGGTGGAAGCCTGGGATGCCATGCGCACCACCAACTGGCAATTGGTGATTGCCGGTTGGGATCAGGGTGGGCATCTGGTCGAATTGGAACGTCTGGTCCAGAAGTTGAACCTGTCGGACCGCATCACTTTCTGCGGCCCACTTCATGGTTCGGCCAAGGACGCGGCGTACGCCTCTGCGCAAGCCTTTATCCTACCGTCGTTTAGCGAAGGTCTTCCCACTACGGTCCTGGAGGCTTGGGCACATGGGTTGCCGGTTTTGATGACCGCGGCGTGCAATTTGCCCGAGGGTTTTGCCAGCGGGGCCGCCCTCGAAATATCCAGCGAACCGGCTCAACTGGCACAATCAATGCTTCTTTTTGACCGTATGAGTCCATCCGAGCAGGCCGACATGGGCCAGCGGGGTCGGATTCTGGCGGAACAACAATTTAACTGGGACCGCATTGCCAGGGAAATGGTGGCGGTCTATCGCTGGGTGGCGGGGCAAGGTCCCCAGCCCCCGTGTGTGCATGTGTAGTGGACTAAAGGTGTGGCAGCGAATGGCGTTGGAAACCCAATACGAATCCGGCGACGGCATCAAGGCCGCGTTTGAAGCGCAGGTCCGGCGCACGCCTGGGGCGGTGGCGGTCATTTGCGGAGACGCCTCAATCAGCTATGCCGAGTTGAATGCGCGTGCCAACGCCTGCGCGGCGCTGTTGTGCGCCCGCGGATTGGGCAGAGGTTCGTACATCGGGTTGGGCTTTGAACGTTCCGTGGACATGCTGGTGGCCCTGTGGGGCGTGGTGAAAGCGGGCGCCGCCTATATCCCGGTGGACCCCGCCTATCCGGAAGCCCGTATTGCTCACGTGGCCTCGGCCGCGCGCTGGTCGGCTCTGTTGGCGGGACCTGCGCTGCTGGAAAAGTATCAGGCCGCGACCGGTTCCGCGCCTGTCCTTGCCCTGCCCGCGCCGGAAGGGCAGCTTCACCATCCCGACCCGGCGTCGAACGCCTGCCCGGATGAACCCCTGTATGCCATCTTCACCTCGGGCTCAACCGGACAGCCCAAGGCAGCCACCGTTTTTCGCTCTGGTTTTGCCAACCTGCTGCATTGGTATCAGTCCACTTTTTCCATCAGCGCATCCACGCGGGCCCTGGTCATGACCTCCCTCAGTTTCGACCTGACCCAGAAGAACTTGTTTGCTCCTTTGCTGGCGGGTGGCGCGGTGGTCTTGCAGCCACCCGGCCCCTATGACCTGGCCGCGCTTACCCACCAGATTACCAATCACAACGTGAGCCTGTTGAACACCACGCCGAGCGCGTTCTATCCGCTGGTGGATGCCGCGGCTTCGCGTGGGTATGCGGATTTGTCCTCGCTGCGCGCCGTGGTGCTGGGCGGCGAACCCATTTCCGTGCCGCGTTTGCAGGCCTGGTTGCAGGCTCCGGCCACCCAGGCGTTTGTAGCCAACACCTACGGTCCCACCGAATGCACCGATATTTGCGCCTGGCACCGGCTGGACCGTACCAATCTGCACGACTGGCCCTACGTTCCGCTGGGGCGCGAAATTCCCGGGGTGGGCATCGTCCTGCTCAATGAACAGCTGCAGCCGGTAGCGCCCGGCGAACAGGGCGAACTGTGCATCACCGGTGCGGGGGTGGGGGGTGGCTATCTGCACGATCCGGCCCGTACGGCAGCCCGTTTCATCGCCAATCCATGCCCGTCCGTGGTGTCGGGGCCTGTGCTCTATCGGACCGGTGATCTGGCCCGACGCGACGCCGGCGGGGTGCTGGAGTTTCGCGGCCGCATGGACCACCAGGTGAAGGTCCGCGGGTTTCGCATCGAGCTCGGCGAAATCGAACTCACCCTTACCGGTCATCCCGCCGTGCGCGAAGCGGTGGTGACGGCCTCACATGCAGGTGATGAAGATGCACAATTAACCGCGTGGTTGCTGCCCGCCGGGTCCGCGGTCGACCTTGCCGATGTGCGAGCCTATCTGGCGGCGCGCTTGCCCGCCTACCTGGTGCCGCAGCGGATGCAGTGGCTGGATGCGTATCCCATGACCCCCAACGCCAAGGTGGACCGTCTGGCCTTGCAACAGCGCACGCCCGCGGCCAGCGCTGGGGCGCCATTCGCAGCACCGGTTGGATCCGCATGGGAGGCGCGCCTGCTGGGCCTGTGGTCCGAGGTCCTGGCCCGGCCGGTGGAGGATCCCACCGCCAACTTTTTTGATCTCGGCGGCAACTCGCTCCAGTTGGCCGTGCTGCACACCCGTCTGTGTGAATGGACGGGCCGGGCGCTGCCCATCACCGATCTTTTTGCCCACACCACGGTGCGGGCTCTCGCGAACCACCTGGCCGATCCCGGCCACGCGCACAACCAGCGGGCCGTCCTTGACCGTGCCCGCCGCCAACAAGCAGGATTTGCCCACCTGCGCCGGACACCCAACTCATGAGCGATATCGATTCCACCTCACCTGAAGCCATTGCCATCATCGGCATGTCCGGACGCTTTCCCGGGGCGGCCAGCACGGATGAATTCTGGCGGATGCTCATCGATGGCATTGATGGCATTGAGAAATTCGATCCGGCGACGCTGGAATACACATGCGCGAACCCGGAAGACATCAGTGCGGGGCGTCGCTTTGTCTGCGCCCGCGGCACCTTGCCGGAGGTGGATAAATTTGACGCACCCTTCTTTGGCATCTACCCCAAAGAAGCCGAACTGATGGATCCCCAGCACCGCTTCTTTCTCGAATGCGCCTGGGAATCGCTGGAATCCGCCGGGTACGACCCCGGGCGCTTTCCGGGTCTGATTGGGGTGTACGCCGGCGTCAGCCTCAACACCTACCTGCTATGGCAATTGGGCCGGGGCCGCCTTCTGGCCGGCAACTACCAGGTCGGCGAATATCAGACCATGCTTGGTAATGACAAAGATTTCATGCCGGTGCGGGTTTCTTACAAGTTCAACCTGCGCGGTCCCAGCATGGGCGTACAGTGCGCCTGTTCCACTTCGCTGGTGGCCATCTGCCAGGCTGCCACTTCACTGCTGACGTACCAATGCGACATGGCGCTGGCCGGCGCTTCCTCCATCAGTTTTCCGCAACGTCGCGACTATCCTTTTGAGCCGGACGCCATGGTGTCCGCCGATGGTGAGTGCCGGGCTTTTGATGCGGGCGCCAACGGCACCATTTTTGGCCACGGGTGTGCCGTCGTTTTGATGAAACGCCTGCGGGAAGCCGTGGCGGATGGCGACACCATCCTCGGCGTCATTCGTGGCTGGGCGGTGAACAACGACGGATCGGAAAAGGTTGGGTTCGCGGCGCCAAGCGTGAAGGCCCAGGCCGATGTCATCGCCATGGCCCAGGCCGCGGCCGGCATCCGACCGGACGATGTTTCCTACATTGAAGCCCATGGCACGGGCACTCCCATGGGTGATCCCATCGAAGTGGCCGGGCTGACCGAAGCCTTCCGGGCCGGTGGCTCCACGCGCAATGGATTCTGTGCTCTGGGCACGGGGAAAACCAACATCGGGCATCTGGATGTTGTGGCAGGTGTGGCGGGCGTGATCAAAACCCTCCTGCAATTTCAGCACGAACGCATTCCCGCCCTGCGGAACTTCACCGCGCCCAATCCGCGCATTGATTTTGCCAACAGCCCGTTTGTGCCCGTGGCCAAGGCCCTGCCCTGGCCGCGCGGCGCGCAACCACGTCTGGCCGGGGTCAGTGCCTTCGGGGTCGGCGGTACCAATGCGCACGTGGTGATGGAAGAGCCGCCTCTGCCTGCGCCGTCCGGGCCCGGACATGCGCGTGAGATCCTGGTGTTGTCGGCCCGCACGCCGGCGGCACTGGATGCCATGACGACCCGACTGGTCGATCATCTGGCGGCGCATCCTGAGCTGGCGCTGGCCGATGTGGCGTTCACCCTGGCCCTCGGGCGCAAGCGCATGACGTGTCGGCGCGCGGTGGTGGCGTCCTCGATTGCGGAAGCGGTGGATCGGCTGCGCGCGGCGGTGGGCGGAAAATCGGCCAGTCATCCTGCGCATGCCGATGTATTGCCCGTGGTATTTCTCTTCCCGGGGCAGGGGGCCCAGTTCGTCGGCATGGGCCAATCGCTGTATCAGGCTGAACCGGTGTTCCGCGCCTGTGTGGATGAATGTGCCGAGGCCCTGCGCGCTCATCTGGGCGTGGATATCCGGGCGACGCTGTTCCCCGCTCCGGCCCAGCGTGCCGAGGCGGAAAAACGCATCCAGGAAACCTGGCTGACCCAGCCGGTAATTTTCACCCTGGAGTTGGCCCTGGCGCGTTTGTGGATGGCGCGCGGAGTGAAGCCCGCCATGGTTATGGGCCACAGCGTGGGCGAATATGTGGCCGCCGTGCTGGCCGGAACCTTCACCGTGACGGACGCCCTGCGCCTGCTGGCTACGCGTGCCCGCATGATGATGGAGCTGCCCGCCGGCTCGATGCTGGCTGTGCGCATGGCCGCCGACGACATCGCGCCCCTGCTGCCCGATGGCGTATCCGTGGCCGCGATCAACAGCCCCAAACTATGCACCGTTTCCGGGCCAACTCCCGCCATCAAGCAGTTGCAACAGACCCTTGAAACCAAGGGCGTCATGGCCCGGCTGCTGCCCACGTCCCATGCTTTTCATTCCGCGATGATGGATCCCATGTTGGAGCCGTTTGCCCGGGAGGCGGCGTCGGTTCCGCATCAAGCGCCGAACCTGCCGTGGATTTCCACTTGCACCGGCCGTGAAATGTCCGCGACCGAAGTTGCCGATCCGGCCTATTGGGCTCGGCAGGTGCGCCAGCCCGTCCAGTTTGGCCAGGCGCTGGAAAAAGCTTTTGCGCTGTCCGGGGCAGTACTTCTGGAGGTGGGACCCGGTCAGGCCCTGGCCCAATTTGCGCGCCAGCACCCCGCCAAGCCTGCCGCGCTGGAGGTGATCGCTTCGCTGCCGGGCCAGGAAGGCGCCGACCGCGGTGAAGAGGAGTTCGCCCAGGCGTACGCCCAGTTGTGGTGTGCGGGTTGGGAACCGGATTGGGTCGCCTGGTTTGCCGAAAGCCGCCGCCATCGTGTTCAACTGCCGACCTATCCCTTTGAGCGGCAACGTTATTGGATCGATGCACCCGAGGGCGGGGATGTGGTTGCGGGAACCAGCGCCGCGAGCGATCGTGAGGCCGCGCCGCCGGCTGGCGCACCAGACGCACCCGTTGCGGCGTTGCCGCACGAGACGGTTTTGCAGGAAGTGCTGGAAGTGATCCAGGAATTGTCCGGCCTGGACCGCGAGTCGCTGGACCCCCAGCGGTCCTTTTTGGATCTGGGTTTCGATTCGCTCTTCCTCACCCAGGTCAGTCTGGCTTTGCAGAAAAAATATCAGCTCAAACTGACCCTGCGCCAGATGCTGGACGATCTTTCCACTCCGGCCGCCATCGCTCAGCACATCGCCACACATCGTCCGGCCCCCGTGGCGCCGTCCGGGGTTGCCGCGCCCGTCGATGCGGCAGCGGATAAGGTATCGCTGGCCCAGTCGGGTCCCTTCGGCCCGGAAGTTCAGCCCCCGGCCGCGCCCGCGGTGGTCCGGCATGGACCCTTCGCTCCCATCAACAAGGCCGCCGGTGACGCGCTGACCCCCAAGCAGCAGCAGCATCTGGACGCCTTGATGGCGCGTTACAATCAGAAAACCCGGCGCTCCAAGGAACACACCCAGAAGCACCGCGATCATTTTTCCGATCCCCGCGCGGTATCGGGCTTCCGCGTCACCTGGAAGGAAATGACGTACCCGGTGGTTTCGGCGCGCTCGCAGGGCTCCCGAATTTGGGATCTGGATGGCAACGAATTCCTCGATGTCACCATGGGATTCGGCACGTATTTATTCGGGCATAACCCGGAATTCATCCGGGTGGCCATTGAAAAACAGCTGGCCACCGGCATCGAAATCGGTCCGCAAAACGCGCTGGCCGGCGAGATTGCGCAAACCATCTGCCAGCTATCAGGCATGGACCGGGCCACGTTCTGCACCACGGGTTCGGAAGCGGTCATGGGTGCGGTGCGCGCCGCCCGCACCGTCACCGGTCGCCACAAGGTGGTGTATTTCAGCGGCGACTACCACGGCATCCACGAGGAGGTGCTGGCCAAGGGATTGTGGGTCCAGGGCAAGTTGCGCACCCTGCCCATTGCGCCGGGCATTCCCAACGAGCTGGTGAGCCAGGTCCATGTTCTGCCCTATGGTGATCCCGCTTCGCTGGAGTGGATTCGCGCCCATGCCGATACGCTGGCCGCGGTGCTGGTGGAGCCGGTGCAGAGCCGGAAGCCGGAATTGCAACCGAAGGAATTTCTGCTGGCCTTGCGGGAGTTGACCCGCGATCAGGGTATTGCCCTTATTTTTGACGAAATCGTCACCGGCTTCCGCCTGCACCTGCGCGGGGCTCAAGCCTGGTATGGCATTCAGGCGGATATCACCACCTACGGGAAAATTGTGGGCGGCGGCCTGCCCATCGGCGTCATCGCGGGGCGGCGTGCCTACCTGGATGCCTTTGACGGCGGGTCCTGGCGCTATGGCGATGACTCGGTGCCCGAAGCGGGCGTGACCTTCTTTGCCGGCACGTTTGTGAGACATCCCCTGGCCATGGCGGCGGCCAAGGCCGTGCTCGATCATCTGCAGGAACGCGGGCCCGCGCTACAGGAGCAGTTGAACGCGCGCACGGAGTCGTTGGTGTCGATCTTGAATGAGTACTTCACGTCGGAAGGCGTTGATCTGCACGTCAATCGCTGTGCGTCGTTGTGGTACTTCAGCCACGGCGAGAACTTCAAGTTCTACAGCCTGATGTTTCACTTCCTACGCGATCTGGGCATCCACATCTGGGAAGGACGTCCGTGCTTTATGTCCACCGCGCACACGGACGCGGATGTGGATCGACTGATCGCCGCTTTCAAGCAGGTCGTCGTTTCCATGCGCGAAGGTGGCTTCCTGCCCGAGCGACCCGTGCAGATTCCCACCTCCGGCCCGTTCCCGCTGACCGATGCCCAGCAGGAAATATGGCTGACCTCACAACTGGACGCAGAGGCGAGTCCCGCGTTCAATGAATCGTGCGCCCTGACGTTCCGCGGGCCCTTGCAACGCGCCGCGTTGGAAACCGCGCTGAACCAACTGGTGCAACGCCACGAGGCCTTGCGTACCACGGTGGAAGCAGGGGGCGAGCGACAACTGGTTCATGCCGCGGCCCGGCCGGCGTTTATCTTCGAGGACCTGAGCAGTCACCCCGGTTCGGAGCGTGACCGGCAATACGATGCCATCGTGCAGGATGAAGTTCATCGGCCCTTTGATCTGGCGCAACCGCCGTTGATCCGGGCCCGCCTGCTGCGCCTGGCCGGGGATCACCACGTCCTCTTGCTCACCGCGCATCATATCGTGTGCGATGGCTGGTCCTACGATGTGATGACCCGCGATTTCAGCGCTTTGTACTCCATGGCGGTCAGAGGGGAGCGGGACCAGCGTCCATCCCCCACGCAGTTCCGCGACTACGCGCGCCGTCTGACGGAGTATCGGCAGGAAGCCCGTTACGATGTGGATCTGGGCTATTGGTTGAAGCTTCTGGCGCAACCGCCTCCGGCGTTGCAACTCCCGGCCAGCCGACCGCGTCCGGCGTTGCGCACCTTCTCGGGCGCCATGGAAGTTACCCGGGTGGACGAGGCGTTGCTCACGTCCATCAAGGACTTGGGCGCGCAGAAGCGCTGCACGCTGTTCTCGACCCTGATGGCCCTGTACGCCGTCCTGTTGCACCGGCTGACCGGCCAGCAGGACCTGATCATCGGCATCCCGGCGGCCGGCCAGCAATTGATGGAGGGTCAGGATCTGGTGGGCCATTGCGCCAACCTCCTGCCGTTGCGTTTGCAGGTTACCCCGGACCAGCCATTCTCCGCGTTGCTGGCCTCGGCGCAGCGGGCCATGCTCGATGCGTATGAGCATCAGGGCATCACCTTTGGCACCGTGCTGAAGGCCCTGCAATTACCGCGCGATGCGTCGCGGCCGCCCTTGATCCAGGCCACCTTCAATGTGGATCCGGCCATGCACGGACTTAACTTTGCCGGGCTGGAAACGGACGTCACCATCAATCCACGCACCGCCTATCAATTCGAATACTCCTTCAACATTGTGGCCTACGCCGACCGGTTGCGGATGGAGTGCAACTACAATACCGACCTCTTTGACCGGGATACCGTGGTGCGCTGGTTCAGTCACTACCGGGAAATTGCCCGGGCGGTGACGCACCAGCCGGATCTACCGTTGTGTGACATACCATTGCTGACCGAGGAGGAGCGGCGCGTGCTGGTGCTGGATTGGAACCGCACTCAGGTGGCGTATCCGGCGCTATGCATCCACGAGCTGTTCGAACAGGAAGCACGTGCACATCCGGATCGGGTCGCCTTGTCACTGGGAGGGAAGACGGTCAGCTACGGTGAGCTCGACCGGCAGGCCAACCAGATCGCGCACCAACTGCGGGCGTTGGGCGTGGCCCCGGAGCAGGCGGTGGGCCTGTGCACCGAGCGCTCGGTGGAAATGGTGGTGGGCCTGCTCGGCATTCTCAAGGCCGGCGGGGCCTATCTGCCCCTCGATCCCACGCACCCGGTGGAGCGCCTGAAATTACAGGTGGCGGATGCGCAGATGCGGGTGGCGCTGGGTCAGGCCCGATACGATGGTTTGCTCGAAGGGTTGGGGATACAACGTGTACTGCTGGACCAACCTGACGCGTCGTGGCGCGCTCTGGAAGGCGGCGTCCTTCCCGCGTCCCCCGCGAAACCTTCGCAGCTCGCCTATATCCTGTATACCTCCGGCTCCACGGGTCAGCCGAAGGGTGTGCAGATTGAACACCGCAGCGTCGTTCGCCTGGTCAAGGGATCCACGTTTATGACCTGGGGTTCGGAGGTCTGCATGCTGCAGCATTCGCCGCTGGCGTTTGATGCCTCCACCCTGGAGCTGTGGGGTCCGTTGTTGAACGGATGCCGCATGGCGATTCTGCCCCCGGGACCCTTCACGTTTGAATCGTTGGCGCGCACGCTCCACCAGGAGCAGGTGACGGCCTTGTGGCTGACCGGGAGCGTGTTCCATCGCATGGTGGATGAAAACCCGGCCGGGCTCGCCCCGGTGAAGCAATTATTGGCGGGGGGCGAGGTGTTGTCCGGAGCGCGGATTGCCCGCCTGCTGAAAATGCGTCCGGACCTCCGGATCACCAACGGCTACGGCCCGACCGAGAGTACAACCTTTGCCACCACGGAAACCTTTACGGCCAAGGATACGGTGGACGATCCGCCTCCGCTTGGTAGACCCATTGCCAACACACAGGTCTATGTGTTGGACGAGCGGCAGCGGCCGGTGCCGGTGGGCGTGGCGGGCGAGTTGTGCATTGGCGGGGACGGGTTGGCGCGTGGGTATTTGAACCGGCCGGACCTGACCGAACAGGTATTCATCCATAATCCGTTGCCCGGCACACCGGGAGAACGGTTGTATCGCACCGGCGACCGGGCGCGCTGGCAGCCGGATGGTCGGCTGGAATTCCTGGGCCGCCAGGACGACCAGGTCAAGATTCGCGGATTTCGCATTGAACCGGGCGAGATCGAGGCCGTTTTGGTAACCTATCCGGGTTTGCAGTCCTGCGCGGTGGTGGTTCAAAACGATGCGTCCGGAGAGAAGCAGTTGGCGGCGTACGTGGCGATGGCGCCAGGTCAAGCCGCACCCAGCGTGGAGTCATTGCGGGCCCACCTGCGCAAGACCATGCCCGACTTCATGCTGCCCGCCGTTTTCTTCGTGCTACCTTCGCTCCCAATCACCACCAGCGGGAAGGTGGACCGCCGTGCCCTGCCGGATCAAGCCGCGGGAGTCGCGCCATCGGGTGGTGACTTTGTGGCCCCGGGTACGGAATTGGAGCGCAAGGTGGCTGCCATTTGGTCCCAGACCCTTGGGGTGCCCCGGGTTGGTCTGGGTGACGACTTCTTTGCCTTGGGTGGTCACTCGCTGGCCGCGCTGAAATTGATCACCCGCCTCCGGGACGCCGGATATGAACTCGAAGTGGCTGAGCTGTTCCGGCATTCTTCGCTGGGCGGCATGATCGGGGCCCTGAAGCCCATCGCGACCGACACGGTTACCATGAAGAGCGATGAATATGTGGTCCGGCTCAAGGAGGGGCGTCCCGGCGTCATGCCGCTCTGCCTGTTGCCCTCCGATTTCGGTGATCTGCTGATCTATGCCAACCTGATTCCGCTGCTATCGCCGGATCAACCGTGCATCGGTTTGCAATGTCCGCGCATGTATGAAAACGATGAAGGCATAACCTCCATGCCGGCCCTGGCGTCGTTCTTCGTCCGTCATTTGCAGACCGTGCAGCCGCAAGGCCCTTATATGCTGGCCGGCTATTGCTTCGGTGGCTTTGTGGCCCTGGAAATGGCCAAGCAGTTGCGGGCCGCCGGGCATGCCGTGGCCATGCTGGGTTTGATTGATGCGCGCCCTTATCGGCCCCGCGTGGAGCGGAGTGAGTATCTGATGATGTTGCTGCAGGGGGCGTTTCATGCCCGGCCTTCCGACTGGTGGCGCTACCTGTCCGCGCGGTGGGCCATGCGGCGCGAAACCAAGCTGATTGATTCCATGGCCCGGTTGCACCCCGACCAGTTGGGTCGGCGCGAGTTGAATCGCTGGGTGCTGGAAACCAGGGTGATGCACAACTATCGCAGCGAGGGCTACGCAGGCCCCATCACCTTCTTCTATCCGGAGGAGAGTCAGTATCAGCTCTACGGCGATCCTTCGTGCGGCTGGTTGTACCAGGCCGAGCGGGTTTTCCTGCACAAGGTGCCCGGCTCGCACCTGAACATGATGAAGGACCCTCATGTCCGGCAGCTGGCCGAGAAGCTGGCGTTCTGCATCCAGCAGGCAGCGGAGAAATCACCGTGAATCCGACTCCCTCCCGCGGGCATGATCTGTCTGGTTTCCAGAGTGAGTTGAGCCTGGCCAACCGGATGGGACGTGCCCTGTGGGGCGTCGTGTGGCTGGTTTTTTTCCGGCCCAGTCCGCGCCCGCTGCACGTTTGGCGTGTCCTGTTGCTGCGCCTGTTTGGCGCCCGCCTGGGACGTGGTGTGCGCGTCTACAATTCCGCACGCATCTGGGCACCGTGGAATCTTGTCATGGGCGACTTCAGTGTGCTGGGGGACCGGGTGGACTGCTATTCCGTCGCGCGCGTCGAGATCGGGGCCCACAGCATTGTCAGTCAATACTCCTTTCTGTGCACCGCCACCCATGACGCGGATCAGGCCCATTTCCCCCTGATCACGGCGCCCATCCGCATAGGTGACCGTTCGTGGGTGGCCGCGGATGTTTTTATAGGTCCGGGCGTGACGGTGGGCGAGGGGGCCGTGGTGGGCGCACGGGCCAGTGTGTTCAAGGATGTGGAGCCGTGGACCGTGGTGGGCGGGACGCCCGCGCGGTTGATCCGGAGTCGCGGCGCTCCGGGGCAACGTGGTCCGGCCTGAATTCCATTTGTGAAACCGAGCATGGCCAGACATTGGGCGGGCTGGCTCGCCCTGGGATTGATCGCGCTGGCGTTTATCCCGGTGTATCGCACCACCTTCGATCTGCAATGGCCGAACGAATACGATCTTTATCGCGAGATGGCCTCCGCCCGCAGCCTGCTCCAGGAGGGCTTTGGCCATGATCCGTGTTATGCCGGCGAACGCATCTGGTACAACCCGCTGACGCACATGGCGCTGGCCGCGCTGCACCGGATCACCGGTTGGTCTCTGCCGGTGACAACGGTTCGCGGTGGCATCTATCTCAACCTGCTGGGACCGGTGGCTTTTTTCCTTATGGCGGTAGTGCTGCTGGGGCGCCGGCGCGGCCTGCTGGCCCTGGTCGGCTATCTATTTTGTATCGGTGGTTCCTTCCCGTCCTGGGCCGCCGCCACCTATTCACCCTGGCTGTACCCGGTCAATTTTGCCCAGGGCTTTTTCTATCTGCTGATTCTGATGCTGGCTTTGTGGCGATGGCCGCAACCACGCCTGCGCTGGGCGTTGCTCACCGGACTCCTTTTGGGGATTACCTTTCTTGCCCATACGGCACCCGCCCTGCTGTTCGGTGGTGTGTTCGCGGGCTATATGGTGATGCGCCTGCTGCCGGCCCCGGAAAGCTGGGCGACCCTGGCCCGACGCCATCTGCCGGCCGCATTGATCCTGGTCGGCGGCGCGTTGCTGGTGGCCCTGCCATTTTTGCTTTCCATTGTCGGTCACTATGGACTGCACATCCGCAACTCTTTGCCCAATGGATATGTGCCCGATTTCCTCGGCTATCGCCATGTGCCGTTGATGATCCTGCGGCATTTGGATGTGCCGGTGCTGGTCGCGTGGTTGGGTCTGGTGCAACTGATCCGCGGGCGCTGCCCACCGGTCGCCCGCCGCATCCTGATGCCTTGGCTGATCCTGTCCGCCGCCTATTTGTTCTACAGTTACGTGGTGGTTGGACTGGCCAAGTTGGGCCTGCACGCGCCCATGATTGTGCCGTCATTCCACGCCTTATTCTATTTCAAGGCTGCCCTGAGTCTGCTTTTTGCCCTGGGCGTGGAGCAGCTGGCGCGCTTTCTACGCTCGCAATGGGAGCGACATGGTTTGTCCGTAACCGCGCCCCGCCCGGCGGTGCTCGGCGGTGCGCTGGCCTTAATTATCGCCCTGCTGGAGACGCCGCACTATGGAATACGCTATGATTACAATCAGGCGCGCGACGAGGCGCTGATGCGCGGCGCGGAGACCAACCGGATTGCCGTCTACACGTGGTTTGAACAGCACGCCCGGGCCGACGATGTTGTGCTGGCCTCCGACGATTTAAGCCTGTTCGGAATTGCGCCGGCGGGCGCCAAGGTGGTGGCGGTGGATCCTTATCTATCGAGCCCCTACGTGGACGTGCAACAACGCCGCACGGATCGCACCCGGATGGATGTGCTGCTGGCGCATGGAGACGGGGCGGGCTTCGAGGCCCTGGCGGCCCGGTACGGCGTGACGTATGTCATGGAGGAACCGGAGCGGCCCCGGCCCGACCC
>CAYTVN010000020.1:0-20151 GCA_964441655.1 uncultured Verrucomicrobiota bacterium
TGCCTTGGATCTTCCGCCCCATCGTCGCCGATGCTGCGGCGGCATACAAGGGCGCCGGATCGGTGGGGGCGAGCGAGAAATCATCCACATCGTAGGTGCCGGTCCGGACAGTAAACAAACAAGGCATCAAGGCCAGGGTCATGGCGTTTGAGGGAACGAGGAATGGCTTGGAGCGTTCAACCCAGCCCTCCGTGTCCCTTTGCGCGTAGGGCGGAGAAGGCTTCTGCGAAAGTTTGTGACCGTCGGCATCCAGGAACTCCATCATGATGCGCGCATCAAACCATGGATTCTCGCCCACTTTCAGTCCGCTGATACGGTGACGCCACTTCAGTTCCATGGCCTCGACTCCGGCGGGGATGTCGACCGTGCGATACACCATCAGCATCTTGCCCGGTGCATCCGCATGGAAGCGCAGGAACCGGTTGCCGTCCTCCACCGTCCAGGCGGATCCGTCCTTCATGGAACCCCAATCGTCGGGAATGCCTTCTCGTTTCGTGCTCTTTTCGAAGGAGCCGTTCGGAATCAGGGAGCCGTGTGCGGCCAGGTAGCTCGCCGCCTTGGCTCTGCGGTGTTCTTCCTGGGCCTGGGCTTTCGCGGTCTGTGCCGCTTTCGCCGCCTCGCGTTCCGCCCTCAGCGGCGCGGCATCAATGGGGCTTAGTACAATGTCATCCAGATCAAATGTGCCCGCTTCGGCCTGAAACAGGCTGGGCATGAATTTCAGTATGGCGGCGTTGGTGGGAACGAGGAATGAGGCGGTTCGCTCCACCCAGCCCTCGGTGTCCTTGCGGGCGTACGGCGCGCCGGGCGATGGTGACGCCTTGTTGCGGGCGGCATCCATGAATTCCATCATGATGCGCGCATCGAACCAGGACTGCTTGCCCGGCACGAGTCCGGTGATCCGCTGCCGCCATTTCAACTCCAGGGCCTCGACCCCGGCCGGAATCTGGATTTCGCGGTACATCATGATGGTGGCGCCGGGTGACGTTGTGGTCATGCGAAGAAAATGATTGCCGCCCTCCTCGATCCACGCCCCGCCCCCCTTCATGCCGGGCCACCCGTCGGGCCACTGGTTTGCATCCGCATCCTCTTCAAAATTACCGTTCGGAAGGATCGCTTGATCCGCCATGGCCGGCGGGGTCTGACAGCACGCGAAAAATGCGAGAAGACCGAGAATTTTTCTAATCATGGTTACTTCCTAGCTTGTCGGAGCGGGAGGCGTGACGATGCAGAAAATATAGCAATAGTATATCTTTGTAAAGTCGGTTCAAAAGAAATCGTCGAAAGTATTATTCGTCAATAATGAAGGCATAATATGGGGCCGGCGGCAAGGCGGACGGGATGCTCCATCGGGTCCTTGGTCGGGATTCACATCGGTATTATAGTAATTGCACATCATTACTCCCGGAGATAGTCTCGGATCGATAAATGGCATCGTTTGCCATTACTCGTTCCCATGAAACTGCGCCGCCTGCTTATCGCCCTGTGTCTCGTCGTGTTTCTGCCGAAGCATATGGGTCTGGCCCAGGAATCGACAGCGTCATTCATCGTCGATGGTGACTTTACCGGCGGGCAGGAGAATGGACTTCCGGTTGGTTGGCAGCGTCGTGGCCAGGAGGGCGAAGGGACCATACTCCTTGAGAAGGATGGCGATACTTCGTTTATTCGTCTTTCGGTTAATCAGCCGGATCAGTTGGTGGGGGTTGTGCAAAGCATACCCATCCCGCCCGGCGTGCTCGGCCTCGAGTTTCAGGCCCGGTTTCGCACTGCGAACGTGAAGTTCGGCAAGTCGTTCCTTTGCGACGCCCGGGCCCGGTTTGGTTTTTATGATGCGGAAGGAAATCCGGCCAAGGGGGCCGGGGATGTGATCTTTGACTCGCATGCCAGGGAGTGGACGGAGATCAGCCGTTCGTTTGCCGTGCCGGCCGGGGCGGTGTCGATGAATCTCATGCTTTGCCTCAACCGCCCCGCCTCCGGAATGCTCGACGTGCAGCGGGTTCGCCTTTCGGCCATGGATGAGCAGGCGGCGCAGGAACTGGCCCAGAAACCCCTGCTGGCGGCGAAGAAAAAAGCGGAGGATGAGGCCGCGATCCAAGCCCTGGTCTTGCGGGCACCGGTATCCCGGTCGCTTCGGGTGCGCGGTAATAGCCTGGTCAACGAGGAGGGCGCGGGAGTTCTGCTGCAGGGGGTCAATGTTCCCAGTCTTGAATGGTCGCCCAAGGGCGAAAACATTCACCGCTCCATGAAGGTGGCGCTGCTGGACTGGAAGGCCAATGTCGTCCGCCTACCGGTTTCCGCGAGTTTCTGGTTTGGGCGCGGCAAGGGCGGAACTTCGTCCAACGATCTGCAGGTCTATCGAACCATCGTAGATGACGCGGTAAAAATGGCGGCGGGACAGGGCGCGTACCTGATTCTGGATCTTCACTCCTACGGCGGCATCAAGCCTTTCGCCGTTGAGTTCTGGGCGGACGCCGCCACCCGCTACGCGAACAATCCCGCCGTTCTCTTCGATCTGTGGAATGAGCCACATGGTATTTCATGGGATCTCTGGCAAAACGGCGGGGAAAAACTGGTGATCGACACGAAGACCAAGACGACCAACACGGTAACGCTCGTTGGCATGCAGACCCTGGTGGACACCGTGCGCGCCGCAGGGGCTAAAAACATTATTGTGGCCGGGGGCATCAGTTATGCGCTCGATCTCCGGGGCATTCTCGAAGGGCATGCGCTCAAGGATCCCGGCGGGAACGGCATCGTGTATGCAACGCACTTCTACAACTGGCACGGCAACTGGGCCTCTAATTTTCTCGCCGTCGCTGAGCGGTATCCCGTGCTGGTCGGTGAGTTCGGGGCGGATATCAAAAAAATGTCCTTTGTGCCCAAGAACAAGCAGGAGGATCCCATGACGTGGGTGCCCGATGCGCTGGCGATGATGCAGAAGTACAAGCTGAACTGGACCGCCTTTTCGCTTCACCCGAAAGCCACCCCGGTCCTGATCCGCAATTGGGACTACGAACCCACTCCTTTTTACGGGGTGTTCGTCAAGGACGCCCTGGCCGGCAAAACGTTCGAGCTGCAGCGTATGCGCTGATCGCCTTCCGTGCGCGTTCAGCGGGGGAGTTCAAAGCTGTAGGTCAGCGGCTTATCGCCGTCCTGGGTGGCAACGGCGACGGTGTCCCCGATGCCGTCTGAACCGTCACGCCCACTGACCGTTACGCGGAGGGTTTTGCCATTATCCGCGATGTCGAGCAGGCCAAACTGCAGGCCTCCCGCTTTGGCGCCGTGGCTGTACGGCCCACCCTTGTATCGGCCCACCTGATCCAGGGCCGCTGCGTGGAAAACAGGTATCGGCGCGCTGCCGCCGCCGTCTGAATAGTCGGAATGAGATCCGTCATCGATGGCCAGCATGTGAGCATCCCCGGCAATAATGCAGAGGGGAATGTTGTGCTCCTTAACGAAGTTGGCGATGATTTTGCGCTCTTCGCGCCCGCCCGCCCAGTTGTCGCCACCCTGCTCAGAAATCCAGGGCACGGAACTCACCCACACAATGAGGGCATGGGACTTGGCGGCGTTCAGTAATTCCTTCAAGAACCATTCGCGTTGGCGTTGACCCATCAACGAACCGGGCTCCCGGCTGTGTTCGCTGCGCAGATCGCTGAGCACAACGCGGACGCGTCCGATCGTGAAGGCCTGAGCAATGGGGGCGGCGCGCTCCGGTGATTCATCGGTGAGGGCCAGCGGGTAGTGAGGGACAAGCTGGCGATACGTCTGGTGGGCCGCGACGCGGCTGGGATTCTCCCAGTTGCTGTTGTTGGGCCCGAAATCGTGATCATCCCACATGTAGGCGATGCCGGTGGAGCGGTAGAAATCCCCCTGGTTGACCCCGGCCACGTTCTTCAGCATGGCGATGCGGAAACTGCGCGTTTTGTTGTCGCCAATGTTGCTGTAGTGAAAATCGCCGACGTGCAGGAACAGGAGTGGATGCTGGTGCGCGATGGCGCGAAAGATGATGCTGGTGGGGTTGTTGTTGCAGCAACCGAAGGCAAGTCGGAAGTTGGCGGCCCTGCCGGGAGCGGGCAGCGTGGTGAATCGTCCCGCGATGGATGAGGTCGAGCTTTGCGTGACGCGATACGTGTAGGGTGTGGCTGGCAAAAGTCCTGACACGGTGAAGCGGACCACGCCATCGGCGTCGGCGCGATTCTCGAAGGATCGGGCCGGGGCGGGGACCTTCTCTGCCTGGACGATCAGGCGGGCCGGCTCATTTGACGTTACCCCGGCAACGATGGTGGCGCTGCGATCGGTCAGGCCGCCGCACCAAGCCCACGCGTGGGCGAATTCCTGGGCGGATAGGGCGGGCGCGAGGGCGCACATAAGGAGAAAGATGCGGACGACGCCACCGAGGCAATCTGCATTTCTTTGGCCGGCGCGCCGATTAGGTTTTATTTTCATATTTATGGGGGTGCATACAGGTTTGGCAGGTCAACTTCAAAGGCGGTAATCGGGTCTTCGAAGAAGGCCTTAAAATCAGGTTCGGCCGGATGGCCGGGGAAGGGTACCCAGAAGTGATGGGCACTTTCGTTGCGCCAGGTCAGCGCCCAGACGATGTCCGAGGCGACCGGGTCCCGCTTGAGGGGAGCCAGAAAACATGCGGTATACCAGTCGTTGCGCTTGCTGTTGTTGAATCCATCGATCCAGCCGAATTCGGTCAGGGCGGGAACCTTGCCTTCCGGTCCGGCCAGTTCAACGAGGGTCCGGCACAGGGTCACCAGATCCCCGGTGTCCTCCGTGGTGTAATAGTCGAGGCCAACAATGTCGATGTACGCAAATCCGGGAAACCGGTTGGTTGTATAATCTGCCGCATTCGACACGCCGGTCCGGGACGGTGAATAGGCCCACAGCAGGTTGTGAACGCGTTTGGTATCGCGGAGATAAGTCACCGTGAACCGCCACAGGGCGACGAACTCCTCCGGGGTGGCATTCGCCGTTCCCCACCAGAACCATGATCCGGTATGCTCATGCCACGGACGAAAAATCACCGGCACGGTGCGTCCCCGCCGGTCTTTCAGGCTGGAGATAAACGCGGCAAATCCATCCAGCTCCTTTTTCAATTCGTCGTGAAGCGCGCCGCCGGGCAGCACCTCTTTCACGTTGCGTTGGGCCGTGGCCTGATAGGTGCCGCCTGCGACCGGATACTTCATGTGCCAGCTGATGGTGTTGACGCCGCCCCGCTCGAAGGCCTCGATTATCAAGGTGGCCAGATGATCCGTTCCGGGGTGTCCCCAGTCCCATCCGTAGACAGCGGGGAAGGAGCCGGTCACGTCCTTCACATCCGAACGAAGATCATCGCCACTCCAGCCCACGCCATAGCAGGTGGTGTGTTGATGGCCGAATAAAATCTGTCGACCGGCCATCTGTTGCAGATGGAGAAAAAGCGCCTTGGTTTCGGGTGTGGCCTGCGCATCGACCAGTTGCGGCGCAGTTGCGGCGATGCCGGGTTCTGCGAAGGAACAGCACAGCACGAACACCGGCATGAGTAGCATTCTCACCAGTACAACAACCCGCCGCCATCGAACCGGTACTGGGGATGCATTTCCTTCAAGGTGAGAAACTTCACGTTGCCATCGCTGAACAGGACATTGCACGTGACCGGGCGATCGGGCGAATTATGCGGGAAGACGTTCCACTCCTTGACCAGGTCGCCGGTGGCCACGGGGGTCTTGCTGACGGGCGAGCAAAGATCGGTGGCCAACGCCTCGCCGCCCACCAGCGACGGGCTGTCCTGATAGGGCGGTTGCGTCAAAAATTTATAGTAGGCCGCCCGGATCTCCGTCGGATTGCCGAGGTAGTTATATCCGATGGGGACTTCGCTCTTGTCCTGCGGCCATTGATCCGGGGCCCGCGTGGCGGGGGATTGCACGGCCAGAACCGGGCAATACCACACCTCCTCCGAGATGCCTGATTTTGTCATAAACGATTTCAAGGCGTCGCGATGGTTTTTCTTGAAGGTGCCCGGATTTGCCGTGTTGCTGGGCGGCAGCGTACCGCCGTTATCGCTGGCGTATTGCGTGCACACTACGTGCACATTACGCAGGTTGCTGGCGCACTTGACGCGCTGGGCGTTGTGCCGGGCCCCCAGCAGGGAGGGCATCACCAGGGCGAGCAGGATGACCATGATGGCGATGACCACCAGAAGCTCCACCAGCGTAAAGGCTGCGGCAGGGCACGTTCCCCGTATGCCACGCTCACGTACTATCGTTCGTTGTCGCATCCCATCCCTTTGCGCGCACGGCTCGATCCGCGCCCGCCCATCATGGCTTAATACCGTCGCGCGCCAACAGCGAAAGCAGATCATCCAGCGAGGCCGTCGCCAGGCACTCCACGGTGTCGGCGGCTCCATAATAGATCTTAACCTCGCCGGAATCTTCAATGATCAAGCCGCCGGGAAACAGTACATCGCCCCGATAGCCGGTCCGTTCGTAGGGCGCCTCGGGCTTCAGCAGCGGGATGGGCAGCATGGAGGTGACGCGCCAGGGCTGCTTCAGATCGAGCAGCATCACGCCGATCTCGTAGGTTTTGTACCAGCCGGGATGCCAGGCCGAGAGTTCGCGGGTGCGATCGATTCGCACGGTATGAAAGAGCGTCAGCCAGCCCTTGTCTGTGCGCACCGGCGGGGCGCCCGGCCCGATTTTGTCGCCGGCATATTTCACCTGTTCCGTGGCCAGCACCAGCTGGTGATTGCCCCAGTAGCGCAGGTCCGGGGAGTCGCCGAACCACAGATCGAACTTTTCCCCGCCGCGACTGTAGACCGGGAACGGACGCTCCAGGCGCAGGTATTTCCCGCCGAACTTCTCGGGGAATAATACCATGTTGCGGTTATCCGGGGTGGTGAGGTGCAACACCTCCCATTTGTCGAAATCATCGGTGACCGCCACCCCGCCGCGTACGCCGTGTTTGGTGTCGAGGGCGAAGCACATGTAGCAACGGCCGTCGAGTACGGTCAGGCGAGGATCGTAAGCGCGCAAAATCTCATCCGTTTTCCATTCGATCCAAGGCTGACGGCAGGGTTCAAAATGAATGCCGTCGTTGGAATAGGCCACGCCGAGGTTGGTCCCTTTGAATTTGTCCTGGCCGGGCGTGCCGCCGTAATCGTTGCGAAACACCATGACGTACCGGCCCTGAAACTTGGCCACCCCGGCATTGAAGATCAGGGTGGCGGGATAGGGGATTCGGTCCGCGGATAGAATCGGATTTCCGGCATAGCGGTGAACGGGCAGGGGGCTGATCTCGGGCATGGTCGGATCCTTTTATAAAGTGTAGCGTTTAGCCAAGCACCACGCGTACCCGGCATGTTTGACCGGCGGGCGCCAGGGGAATCAGGTTGCCGGTCACCGGTTTCCCCTCAACCACCATGGTAGCAACCCCGCGGCAAATGTGCCCCGGATTTTCGACGGTTATCTCATAGGTCGCCCCGCGAAAGACGCGGGTGGCCGTGAATCCATCCCAGGCCGAAGGCAGGCAGGGATCAATACGAAGTCCGTTGTAGTCCGGCTGGATGCCGAGAATGCCTTGCGACACGCTGAGAAAAGTCCAGGCCGCGGTACCGGTCAGCCAGGCGTTCTTCGCTTCGCCCGGCGTGGGGGCCTCCTTGCCCGCGATCATCTGGGCGTACACATAAGGCTCGCAGCGGTAGGCATCGATCATCGCCTCCTTGGTCGATGGACAGATCGCGTGGTAGTACTCAAGGGCGCGATCCCCGTTGCCCAGTCGGCAATGAGCAAGCTGTATCCACGGATTGTTGTGGCAAAAAATGCCGCCGTTTTCCTTGTAGCCGCGCGGGTAGCTCGAGACCTCGCCGAGTTCGACGTGGTATTCGCTGTAGGCCGGCCATTGCAGCACGATGCCGTGGGGCGTGAACAGGTGTTTGTGCACGCTCTGCAGGGCCTTTTCCGCGCGCCCGTTGATTTGACCCGCGCCGCCCAGCAGGCACCAGCCCTGGCTTTCGATGTATAGTTTGCCTTCCGCGTTTTCCTGCGATCCGACCGGCGTGCCCCGGGCATCGTAGGCGCGGCGATACCATTCGCCGTCCCAGGCCTGCTCCTCCACGGCCTTCAGCATGTCCAGGTGCAGGCCGGAGATTCGCGCGGCCTCCCCGGCGCGTCCCTGCCAGGCGTACAACGCCGCCAGTTCGCGTGAAGCGGTCAGGAACAATCCGGCGATCATGACGGATTCCGCGTTCGAGCCCTGCACATCGCCTGCGGTCTGGAAGGATTCGTTGGGCTCGGTGGAGAAACAGTTCAGGTTCAGGCAGTCGTTCCAGTCGGCGTGGCCGATCAGGGGGAGTCCGTGCGGCCCGCGTTTCCGCATGGTGAACTGGATGGAGGTTTCCAGGTGGTGCAGCACCGTGTCCCGGCTGCCGGGCTGGTCGGCATAACCGACCTCCGCATCCAGGATCGAGGCGTCGCCGGTTTCCCGGATGTAGGCGCACACGCTGAGCACCAGCCACAGGTGGTCGTCATAAAAGTCACCGCCGATCTCCGCGTTGCCCTTCTTGGTCAGCGGCTGGTACTGGTGATAACAGGTGCCGTCCGACAATTGGGTCGCCGCGATGTCGAGCAGGCGTTGCCGCACCCGTTCCGGAATCATGTGCACAAAGCCCAGGGTGTCCTGGTTGCTGTCACGGTAGCCCATGCCGCGCCCGATGCCGGTTTCGTACATGCTGGCCGAGCGCGAGAGGTTGAAGGTGGCCATGCACTGATACTGGTTCCAGGTGTTGGCCATGCGCTCCACGTGCGGGTCCGGGCAACGGACCTGCAAACGACCCAGCCAGGTTTCCCAGGTTTTGTTCAAGGCCCGGAAGGCCGCGTTCACCTGCTCGGGTTTGGCGTAGCGCTCCACGAGGGTCCGCGCCTTTTCCTTGTTCAACACACCGGGCGACGAGAACTTGGGCAAATCGCCCTGGTCCACATAGGCCAGGATGAAGGCGAAGGATTCCTCCGCGCCGGGGGCCAGTTTCAGGTCGATCTGATGGGAACCGATGGGGTTCCAGCCGTGGGCGATGCTGTTACCGGCGCGTCCGGCCAGCACGGCCCGGGGTTCGTGGAGGCCGTTATGCACACCGACGAAGGCGTCGCGGCTGGTGTCGAATCCGCTGATCGGCCGCGTGCAGGCGAACAGCGTGTAATGGTTGCGGCGCTCGCGGTACTCGGTTTTGTGATAGATGGAAGAACCTTCGACCTCGACCTCTCCGATGGAGTAGGTGCGCTGGTAGTTGGTCATGTCGTTGAGCGCCTCGAAGAAGCAGAACTCAACGAAGGAAAACAATTGGATGGCGCGGGACTCCTTTCCGCGGTTGCGCACGGTGACCTGCCAGACTTCAGCCGTCTCGCCGGTCGGAACAAAGAATAGAACCTCGACCTCAATTCCGTTCCGCGCGCCGATGATGCGGGTGTACCCCATGCCGTGCCGGCATTCGTAGCGGTCCAGCTCGGTTTTCACCGGCTTCCATCCGGGATTCCACACCGTTTCCCCATCGCGGATATAGAGGTAGCGCCCGCCCAGATCCATCGGCATGTTGTTGTAGCGATAGCGGGTCAGGCGGCGCAGTTTGGCGTCTTTCCAGAACGTGTAGCCGCCGGCTGTATTGGTCACCAGGCCGAAAAAATCGTCCTGCCCGATGTAGTTCAGCCAGGGCAGCGGCGTATCCGGCCGTTCAATAACGTATTCCCGCGCGGTGTCGTCAAAATGTCCGTAGGTCACGTCCGGCTCCAGTGTGATTTGGTTTTCCCGCGGGCGCTGAAAGTTCAGGGAGTTGTCTTGGGAGTGAGCTGGATGTCGTCGAGGTCGAACTTGCCCGACTTCACGCGGAACAGCGCGGGCATGAATTTCAGAATGCGGGCGCCATCCGGCACGGCGAAGGTCAGGCTTTTCTCTTCCCAGCCCTGGGTGTCCTTGCTGCATTTGGGCTCGGGCGGTTTCCCGGCAATTTTGCTGCGCCCGGCATCCATCCACTCCATCATGATCCGCGCATCAAACCACTTCTGCTCGCCCAGCTCCAGATTGCCGACCCGCTGCCTCCAGGTCAGGGTGAGTTCCTTGACGCCTTCCGGAATATTGATCTCCCGGTACAGCATGTACATTTCGCCCGGCTTTTCGCTGGTGATGCGGATGAAGTGATTGCCGCCTTCTTCGTTCCATGACCCGCCCGCCTTGGGCTTGGGCCATTGGTCCGGCCATAGATCCAGGTTGGCGTCAGTCTCCAGAGAGGAGTTGGGTATCAATCCATCGGCTATGGCTGAGGTTGAGAACAGCAGTGTTGCGAGAGCGGAAGCACAAGTCGTACGAGCGAAGAACTGGTAATGCCTCATAATCGATCTTCCTGTGTGCATGGTTTTGTGTGTCGGACTGTTAAGTTATGTATACCGCGTCGAGTAATATATCATTTGTATAGCAATTATGCCAAGAATAACCTCGAGCTGATGGATAGAGGTTGGGGGAATGCGGCGTTATGGCCCTTGCTGTAACCGGCTAGAACTTTGGCGACGGCGCATAAGACCCAGCAGGCCAAGACCGGCGCAGAATATGGTCAGGGTGGTTGGCTCGGGGACCATGCCGACAGCTGCGCCGACCAACAGCACGTGTGCGCTGCTGCCGTTATCGGCTTGCGTGACCAGGCTGATGGTGAGGTCGTCGCCTGCGTTCGCAGCCTGGGCGGTCAAGGTATACATGTAAGTTTGTTTGGGGGAGGGACCGTTGGGGTCGTCCGTGGCCAGGCTGGTGTAATCCGAAAAGCCGGGAAGCGAGGCGGTAAAAGAGCCGCGGGCAAATAACGCGGCCGTCCATAGGTAGATGGTGTATTGATCCGTCGTCGGTAAATCGATGCTTACCTGTACGCCGGCCCCCAGAGTGTCCAGTTGCGTGTTGAATACTCCGCCCGGATTTTCACCCGTCCCGGAGGTGGGCGAGCTGCCGTCAGTAAAGGTGAAGTCAGGTTCCGTCGTGCTGGTTGCGCTGCCCCGCAAGCTGCCGCCTCCCAGGGCCGTCACGGTGCCAATGGCGGAGCCGCCGAGCTTGTCGTTGGTGGGTAATCCATTGGCCGGATTGGCCGATGGGTCATAAAACGTCCAGTCCACCGTGCCCAGCGTAGTCAGGTTATACACCGTGTTGGCCGCGGGTACGGCAACGACCGCGCCGATCAGGTCTGCGCGAGTCGGCAAAGAAAATCCGCCCAGCACCACAAGCAACAACGATGTAAAGGTACTGATCCTCATAGTGCGCGCCCAACTTGCTATACTGTTTATATACTCCACGTTCGGCAGTCGGTCAACAGTTGATTTGGATTATGTTCAGAGGATCTTGGTGTGGGTTGATAGCGCGGGCGATGCGAATCCGGTGAAAAATTGTGCCGTGTGCCGAGGACGCAAAACGCGATTTATGGGCTGGTGTACCGGTAACTTTTTTTAACCTTCGGATGTTGTCCTGGGTATGTTTTCCGTTCAGGCGTGATGCATGCGAGCGCGCGGATAGGCTCAATGAACTTGCCGCCCTGAGTGCTGAACGAGAAAAAGTGCCCATATTTTGAAGAATTGCCCGCCTTTACCACAGGCTAACATTGTCAAAATAAAGCTATTCAACGTCCTTAACGATGTGTACCTTTTCATAAGTATAGCAAGTTTATATATTCGCAGTGCGGGTAAATTGGGTTTTTATGGGTTGATTGTGGGTGGGCGACGGATGTCGTGGGAGGGGGCGATTGTGTCCAACTATTTCTTGGAAGCATGCTCGATGCGTCCGCGTGGTCAGGTCGGTGGCAGTATCGGCGCCTTGTGTGCCGTTCTGCTGATTATTGCGCCCGGCGATGTTGGCGCAGCCTCTGCGAATTGGACGGGGGGCGGGGGCGATGCCCTGTGGTCCAACACATCCAACTGGAGTGCAACGCCGGTGCCGGGGCTGGGCGACACTGCAACCTTTAACGATGCGGCTGGCGCTGGTGGGGCCACAATTAGTCTTAACGCCATCCAGGTCCGCAATATCACTTTCGATACCTCCAGCGTTGCCGCGTATACGCTCGGTTCCGGCGTGGTCGGCAACCAAACGTTCACGCTGGGTGATGGCGCGAATGCTGGCGCGATTACCGTCAATTCCGGCGTCACGCAGAACCAGTTGATCAATGCGGCGCTCACTTTGGGCGATTCCCGGGTGGCGGCGACCTACTCGCTTGTCAATGAAAGCTCCCGAGATCTAACGCTGCCCGGACTTATTCGGGGTTACAATGTCTCTGGTTCCGGCAACGGCATCAAGGTGCTCAATGTCGGAGGCGCGGGCGTCGTATCCATCGGTGGCGATGTAACCAGGGGGGCGGCCAACGGCATTCAATTAACCAAGGCCGGCAGCGGTACCCTCAACCTGACCGGTTCCAGCATTCTCGATTTGGCGGTCAACGTGCCCGACAGCGTGATCATCAATGGATCCGGCGATATCAACCTGGGTGCCTCCAGCGTGCTGAACCTGAATGCGCAAAGCAACGCGGGAATCAAGGGCAACGAGAGCGCAACCATCAGCGGCGGTCAGATCCAAATCGGTTATATATCTTCCGCCATAGCCCCCATTGCCGGGAAAATAATTACCATCAATTCTGTTATCGGCGGAAGCTACGCCCACTTCAGCGGAGCCGGTGGCGCCATTGTTCTTAACGGTCAGAACACGTTTACCGACGCTGCCGTGATTCGTTATGGAGGTGCCGTCCGGGTTGCTGAAATTGGTGATCAAGGTGAAGCCAGTCCATTTGGTGTGAACTCCACCGTGACCCTGGGCTACGGCGTTAATACGGGTGACAGTGGCTTGGGTCACCTGGGTGCGGGCATCCAGTACATCGGCGAGGGCGAGACTTCAGACCGTATTCTGAATCTGGGTGGTCGAAGCGGCAATGCACGGGTCTTTCTTTCCCAGTCGGGTTCCGGCCTGCTCAAGTTCACCTCCGATTTGACGGGCGTGTCGGATGTCGGCACGATTACCGCGGGCTCCCGCACGCTGACACTGCACGCGAACGCGGGCGCCACGGGTGAATTGGCGGGCGCCATCGTGGACACCACGGGCAGCCCTCTGCTGCGTACGGAAATCGCCAAGCAGGGCCCCGGCACCTGGACGCTTTCCGGCAACAACACCTTCACCGGCCTGACCGAACTCGATGCCGGAAAGCTGAAGCTGGATTATAGCGTCAACAATAGCTCCAAACTTTCGGACACGGCGACCGTGGGCCTTCTGCGGCTCTACGGCGGAACGTTGGAGTTGGCCGGTGGAAGCCACACCGAAACGGTCCTCAGCACGACCCTCAACAATGGCACCACCTTCATTAAGCGGAATGGCGGCACCTCGAAGCTTGCCCTGGGCGTACTCACCACCACGGCCGGCCAGCTGGACATTGCCGAGGACAACCTGGTGACGACGACGAGCGCCAATTTAACCTCGGGTGTTTTGAGTCTCCGCACAACCGTGGCTGGCGTGGACTACGCCCGGAATGACGGCGCCAACAATGTGGTGGCCTACGCTGCGTACACGGCCTTCCCCGCCACGCCCTTGGACAATAAAATATATTCCATTTCGGGAAACGCCACGCTGGCAGCCTCGCCATCGCCGCAGCCCGCCAACAGCGGACTGAAGATAACCTCGACGGGCGCAGGTCAATCTCTGGCCCTGGGCAACAACGTCGGCTTCCAGATCGGGTCCATTTTGTTTGTCGGTGATCATGATTATGCGCTCACCACGCAGGGCGATAGCGGACGGATGTCGCCCACCCATGTGACGCATTATGGAGCAGGCACTCTTTCCTTGGGACGGTTGAATGTCACCTTGCTCCACTACGGCACCGGGAAAACCATCCTCACAACGAATTCGTATGGTGATCATTCGGTTACGGTGAACGGCGGCACCGTCCAATTCAGCGATAATCTGCAGCTGGGCACCAATAACTCGGTAAAAGCCATCACGCTCAATAATGGCACGCTGTTGGCCGACACCGCCGGCGGCAGTATCGCCCTGAACAAGGCGGGGGCCAATTCCCGCACGTTCACCATTGGTCCCGGCGGCGGCACGATTGATGTGATCGGTGGAAACAACCTGACTGTATCCGGTGTGATTTCCGGCACCGGCCCCCTGACCCTCGGCAGCCCGACCAGCAGCGGCTCGATTATCCTGTCCGCCGCCAACACCCTCGCGTTCGGAACGACCATACGTGGCGGAACGGTGGTATTGAACGGCAGTGGCAGATTGGCGACGACCGGCCAGGTAACCATCGTGGGCGGCACGTTGGATTTGGATGGGAACACGCAAACGCTGGCGATGTTCGGCCCGACCATCCAGGGCGGCTCGATCATCAACGGAACCATAAGCAGTTCCGGCGACTATGATGCCCAAACCGGTACGGTGTCGGCGGTGCTGGGCGGCGTGGGCGGTCTAACCAAGACGACGGTGGGAACGGTTACACTTTCCGGTGCGAATACGTACACCGGCGCCACCAGGATCAACGCCGGTACGCTGGCCCTGAGTGGGTCGGGTTCCATCGCCGGTCGCAACATCGTGGTGGCTGGCGGGGCTGTTTTGGATGTCTCTGCCCTCAGCAGCGACTTTTCCCTGGGCTACGGTCAGGTGCTGAAGGGCTTGGGCACGGTCAATGGTGATTTGGTTGTTGGAAGTGAAGGATTGGTGAGTCCCGGCCTCGCCGCTGTGCCTGTACCCGCCACGAAGCCCGGCACCCTCAACAACACCGGGGGTACCGTAACCTATGCCGGCGGCGGCCGCTATGCGTGGGAAATCAACAGCGACGCAGCCAGCCAGGGCGCCGATCCGGGCTGGGATCTCCACAACATCACCGGGCCCCTGGCGATCAGCGCCACGTCCGGCAACAAATTTACCATCCATGTCGCCTCGCTGTCCTCGGGCAACACGTCCGACCGGCTGGCGTCCTGGGATCCCAACGTTGATCATGTTTGGACGATTGCCACAGCGAGCGGCGGCATTTCCGGGTTTGCCGCGGATAAGTTCACGGTGGATGCCTCAAGCTTTACGGCCTTCAACAGCGTCGGCAACGGAACGTTCAGCGTTCAAGTAAGCGGCAACAACCTGCAATTGAAATTCAACAAAAGCACGATCCCGGTGGGCATCTACTGGGGGCTGGCGGGCGCTGGCGATTGGAGTACCACCGCCGCTTCGTGGTACAACAATCTGCTGGGGAATGGCTCGCTGGAGGTGTGGAGCAACGGTTATGACGCCATCTTCTCGGCCAGCAGCAAAGGAACGGGAACCTTCGGCGTCAATGTGGCGGCGGTGACCGCCAACAGCCTCACGGTAAACCAGGGTGTTCCGACCTTCACCAACGGCACGATTACTTTGGCCGGCACGGAAGGTCTGGCCCAGGCCGGGTACATCACGCTGAATGCGCCCGCGACCATCAATGCTGAGCTGGCCGGCACGATCGGCATGACGAAAGCCGGGGCCAGCACGTTGACGCTTGGCGGCGCAAACTCCTATACCGGTCCCACCACCATCAACGAAGGTACCTTGCAGCTTGGTGGCGGTGGCACCGAGGGATCCCTTAATCCCGCCAGCGCCCTTACCGTTAACGGCACCCTCGCGTTCAACCGGTCGGATGCCCTTACGCAGGGTACGGATTTCGGCACCATCGGGGGCACGGGTGTGGTAGCGAAAATGGGCGCCAACGCGCTGGAGCTGAATAGCGCCAACACCTACAGCGGTGGCACGTTATTGCAAACGGGCTCAATCAGCGTCGTCCACAGCGCCGCATTGGGATCAAGTGAGGGGGCGTTGACGATGGGGTCCAACACCACCCTGGCGTTAAACGGCAATACGATCTCGGTTGGAAGCCTGACCGGTGTCAACGGGCCCATTACTGCGGATAGCGGCACCTTGCAGATCAGCGGGAACATATCGGTCGGAAGCGGCACCAACACCGCCGCGCTAGGCAACGTCACCTTCACGGGGTCCGGGCAGACGATTACAATATCGGGCAGCACGGCGAAGGTGACTGGTGATATCAACCTCGGGTCGAGTTCAAATAATCTGGTATTTTACACGTCCAACAGCGGTGGCGTGGAGCTCAATGCAAATCTCGCTGGATCCGGGAATATTAATGCGTTGAGCCTGTCGGCTTCACCCAATTACCAGGTGACACTCGGTGGAAACAATGCCGGCTGGACGGGCGACTTATACATCAATGATGGGACCTCCATTCGAAGTATCGTATCGAGTGCTATGTCCTCTGCGAATGTCGTCCATTTTGCCGGAACGGCCCAACTCGTATGGGTGGACGGTACGCTGGGTGGACTGGAAGGAAGTTCCGGAACGATTTTGAGGCAATACTCAAACGTGGGAACGGTGACCATTGACACCGGCGGCGGTTCGTACAGTTTCGGCGGCGCCATCAGTAATGCCTTTGGTAGTCTCGGCATTACCAAAACGGGTGCCGGTACGCAGACCCTGACCAGCGACCGTCATTCCTATACCGCGCCAACCACCATTAGTGGCGGTACGCTGCGGATGAGTGGGGCGGGCGTGCTGGGCGCATCCTCAGGTATTCTGACCTTGTCAGGCGGTACCCTCGACTTGGGCGGGACCAGTCAAACCAAAGGAAACGTAGCAATCACGGCGGCCGCGACCAGTGGGAATACGATCGAAAACGGCAACCTTACCGGGACAAATTATGCCGCCAGCCTGACCACTGGCAATGCCATTATCACAGCCAGTCTGCGCGGAGCGGTGAACTTGACCAAGTCCGGGAACGGCGGCACGCTGACGCTTACCGGTGCGAATACCTATAGTGGAATCACGGCGATCAGCGGTGGCTCCATCGCCGTCAACACCGTAAACAGTGTAACCACGCCGACCCCCGCCAGCAGCAGCAGTCTCGGCGTACCCTCCTCCGTGGCGAACGGCACGATCGCCATCGGCAGCGGGAACCAGACGGGTACCCTGATCTACAACGGTGCGGCCAGCGAAACCAGCGACCGGGTGATCAACCTGTCGGGCTCCACCGGTGGCGCGACCCTGGATCAATCCGGCACCGGCGCCTTGAAGTTCACCAGCAACTTCACCGCCACCGGCAACGGGGTGAAGACCGTCACGTTGCAGGGGTCCACGGTGGGCACGGGTGAAATCGCCGGCATTATCCCGAACAGCACCGGCATCACGGCGCTGAACAAGTCGGGTACCGGCACCTGGATTCTTTCCGGCAATAATACGTACAACGGGGCGTCCACGGTTAACGGGGGCACCCTGTGGGTTAACGGTACGCACAGCGGGACGGGCGCCTGGACCGTGGTGTCCGGAGCCACGCTGGGTGGCGCGGGTGTCATTCCCGGGCGCGTGACGGTCAGCGGAATCGTGTCGCCGGGCAGCACGATCAATACGATCGGCACGCTGACGTCCAGCAACGTGACCTGGAATGGCGGCGCTTCCTTTGCCTCGGCCTCCACCGATTGGAAATTCGATCTGGCCAGCGGTTCCAATAATTCCGATCTGTTGAATATCAACGGCAGCTTCACCAAGAATACGGGGAGCCACTTCCGTTTTGATTTTGGCGGCACCGGGGAAGCAGGCCGGACCTATACGCTGGTGGACTGGACGACCACCACCACCTTTACCGCGGCTGACTTCAGCTACATCAACCTGCCGACCGACATCGCTGCCACATTTCAGTTGAATGGGTCGCAGCTCGAAATCGTGCTGATCGCCTGCACCAGCCCGACCATCACCTTTGGCGCGTTTCCCGCCGTCTGCAAAGGCGTCACCACCGCCAGCCTGACCTATAGTGCGCTCGGGGGCGGGCCCACGACCTATTTGATCGACTACAGCGATGCGGCCAACGCGGCGGGCTTTGTGGATGTGTCGACGCCGACTGCGCTCAACCCGGCGCCGTCCAGCATCACCCTGACCGTTCCGGCAGGTGCAGCCGCCGGGGTTTACAGCGCCACGCTCTATATCCAGCTGGGCACCTGCCGCGGCAGCGCGCCGTTTACCGTGACCGTCAACGATGTGCCCGCCATGCCGGGCTCGATCACGCAGTCCAATCCGTCGGGCAGCACCGTGTGTAAAGCCGCGAGCGGCGTAATCTATTCGATTGCCGCGGTATCCGGCGCCAGTGGTTACACGTGGACCGTGCCGGGTGGGGCAACCATCACAAACGGGCAGGGGACCACGCAAATTTATGTGGATTGGAATGCCGTGGCCGGCGGCGATACGGATGTCAAAGTGAAGGCGTATAA
Organism: uncultured Verrucomicrobiota bacterium; assembly: GCA_964441655.1. Classification (GTDB taxonomy): domain Bacteria; phylum Verrucomicrobiota; class Kiritimatiellia; order CAIVKH01; family CAIVKH01; genus CAYTVN01. Next base: position 18,270 of record CAYTVN010000020.1, read on the forward strand.
CGCGTGCGGAGACGGTGACGAGCAGTCGACGACGTTTACGTTGATCAACGGTAGTCCCGGTACGCCGACCGCCCTGCCGGCCACGGAAGTATCGCTGACCTCTTTCCTGTCCCGGTGGCAGGCCCCCGTTTCGGGCGGCGCGGTCGGTGGTTACCTGCTGGATGTAGCCTCCAGCATTGATTTCACCACCGGAGTTATCACGCAAAACATGTCTGTCAGCGCGGGGACCACCAGCTACGTCATGACCAATCTGGAAAGTGGCGTGACCTATTACTATCGGGTGCGGGCCTTCAACGCCTGCGGCAACAGCGCATATTCGGACATCATTACCGCGCTGACTCCGCAGGTTCTGGCGGCCTGGAACGTGAGTGGTCTGACCGGTGGGAGCGGAAATTATGGAACCTCTCCGCTGGCGCCGACGACCTATGCGGTCGGCGATGTGACGGTGGTCGGGCTGACCCGCGGTGCGGGCGTGACCCAGGCTGGCACGGCCGCGGCGCGGGGGTGGGGCGGTACGGCCTGGAACAGCTCGAGTGCCGGCAATGCGGTGTCGGCCAATCAATTCGCGACCTTGCAGTTGCAGGCCACGGCCGGACGCGTGATGTCCTTCTTCTCGATCAACAAACTGGATTACCGCCGCTCGTCCATCGGTGCAAGCAGCGGCGAACTTCAGTACTCGCTCAACGGTGCCCCGTTCGCTTTCGCGGCCGCCCTGAGTTATCCCTCGAACGCGGTGTCCGGCGATTCCCATCCACCGATTGATCTGACCGGCGTTACCGCACTGCAGGATGTTCCGGAGGGATCCCCGGTAATTCTCCGGATCGTGAACTACGGGGCGGCGAATGCGACCGAACCCTGGTACATCTACGATACCGCCAACTCCTCCGCCCACGACCTCGAAATACTCGGCATTATCTGCGAGACCCCGACGGCCTACAACGTGACCGGGGGTGGCGTCTACTGCTCGGTGCCGGGCACGGGCGCGGAAATCAAGCTGCAGGGTTCACAGGCGCGCGTGACGTATGAGTTGTATCGCGCGGGCAATGCCACGCCGGTGGCCACGGTGAGCGGCACGGGCGGGCAAATCAGTTTCGGCTATTTTACGACCGTCGGCACCTACTCGGTGGTGGCGACGCGCAATTCCGGCGGTTGCTCCGCGGCCATGAACAACACCGTGACCGTTTCAATGTCTACGACTCCAGGCGCGCCGACCGGCCTCATGGCCACGGATACCGTGGACGACAAGACACAGCTGGATTGGACGGCGCCGGGCGACACGGTCACCGGCTACAATGTGAAGCGCAGCACCTCCGCGGGCGGATCCTACAGCACCATCGGCGCCAATGTGCAGGGCACGACTTATATACCCTCCAGCGGGTCGGCGGGCGTCACCTACTATTACAAGGTGAGCGCGCTAAACGGTGGCTGCGAAAGCAGCGACACGTCGCCGCTGGAAGCCCAGTGGCCGGGTGGATGTCCGAACAACGAGGCGCCGGTGTGGACCAGCGTGGCCAACAAGACGGTCGCGATTGGCCAGTCGTTGACCCATTCCGTCATCGCCATTGAGAACTCGCCGCTTTGCTCGGCGCCGGACATTACCTGGAGCACGTTGCCGGCCTGGATGGGCACCCCGGTCCTCCAGGGCAATGCCAATGAAAGTACCCTGTCGTTCAGCGGCTTCCCGTTAAGCGGAAACGAAGGAGCCTATCCGATCACGGTGACGGCCTCTGACGGCATCCTCTCCACCTCGCGTTCGTTTGTCGTGTTCGTCAATGCAACCAATGTGTCCAACTGGTCGGTTGCCATCACCGATGTCGATACCCCCACCAGCGGCACCGGCGGGCTGACCTGGCAGTCGACGGCCGGGGTGAAATACGACGTC
>CAYTVN010000021.1:0-19754 GCA_964441655.1 uncultured Verrucomicrobiota bacterium
GCCACCGGCCAAACCGGCGAGTTGTCAGGCGTTCTCTCAGGAGACGGCGGAAATGGGCTGGTGGTGCAGGGCGGGGGCGAATTGCGTCTCGGGTCCAGTAATACCATCGCGGGTTTGTATATTGATGCCGGTTCCGTTCGCTATACCAACACTGCGGCCTCGGTGGCGGGTTCCATAGATCTGGGCGCCGCCTCGACGTCCGGTGATGCGAGTTTGCTGCTGACCACGGCCAATTTAATGGTGACGAACCAGATTCGCTCCCGCTCGTCATCCGGAGCGCGTGGCATTGAAAGTCAGAACGGAAGCGGGACCATCACCCTGGGCGGGCCTCTCGTGCTGGAAGGCGCGGCGTTGGTATTCAGCAATGCCGCGGGCGGCATCCTGCATGTGACGAATGTAGTCTCCAGTACCGGGCTTTTACAGAAGGTGGGGTCGGGCACCCTGCGTCTGTCCGGGCCGAATACCTACAGCGGTACGACTTTTGTCAGCAACGGCGTAGTGAATATCCGCCAGGCGAATGCGCTGGGTTCCACCAGTGGCGGCACGGTGATCAGCAGCGGCGGCGAGATGACGCTGCAGTCGTCGGCCAATACCACCTATGCGGCGGAGAGCCTTCAATTGGCAGGCACTGGGGCGAGTGGCGCAGGCGCCTTGCAAGCGTTGTTCACCAGCAGCGGCGCGGCCACCTGGCCGGGGTCGGTACTGTTTACTGCGGAGGCCCTGATCAGTTCGGCGACCACTCTGACCTTCACCAATGCCGGGGGCGGGCAGACCCTTGGTGGTGCGGGCAATCAGGTGATGCGGTTTGGCGGGGCCGGCACCGTGGTCGTGGGCGCGCCGATCACCAATGCGGCTGCCGTGATTGCCGAAGGCGGAGTGTCGCTCAATTTGTATACCACCAACAGCAGTTACGACGCGACCACGTATGCCAGCAACTCCACCGTGGTCATCGTGGGCAGCCAGTCGCTCGGGTTGATCCCTGCAACTCCGACTGCGGGCCGGCTTCGGCTGGACGGCGGCCGCCTGAACTACAGCCCGGGTAGCGCTGGATCGCTGCATCCAAATGTAGGCATTGAGTTGGTCAATTTCGGCATCATTCGCAATGCCACCGCAGCCTTCACCTACGGCGGCGTCATTGCGGGCAGCGGTCGGCTCGTGAAGGAAGGTGGCCAGATTCTGGTCCTGACAAATATCAATACCTATTCCGGCGGAACGGTGGTGACCGGCGGAACCATTCAGGCTTCGTTGGAGACCTCGTTCGGGCCCAATCCCGCCAGCTATCAGGCGGATAACATTATTCTGGACGGAGGTGGTCTTTCCTTGATTGCCGGCATGGCGGTGACGCTGGACGACAGCAACCGTGGAATCGAGACGCGCAATCCGGCGGCCTCATTCAGCTTCAACTCCGTCAGCGCGACCATGAATGTTGCCATCGCCGTATCCGGAACGGGCGGGGTGTCGAAGACGGGTTCCGGGGTATTGATCCTTTCCGGCGCTAACAGCTATAGCGGAAACACCGCTCTGACCGGCGGAACCCTGATTCACAACGGCACCAACACCTCCACCGCAGTGGGCGTGGCGGTCGGCACCACACTGCTCGGCTCGGGGTCCGTGGGCTCACTCACCGTAACGGGACGATTTAGCGCCGGCAGCGCGACGGGTATGGTGGGAAATCTTCGCGCCACGTCGGCCGCCTATCAGCCGAACGGCACAAATATTGTGGACATCACCGCCGCCACAGGAACACCGGGGGTGGACTGGGACGTACTAACGGTGGATGGTGGCTCCGGAACGTTGACCGTGAATGCGACCAGCGGTGGTGGCGAATTTGTGGTGGCGCTGGCAGGCAATCCTGCGGGTTTCAACAACACGCTTTCATACACGTGGATGGTGGTGGATGCGGGCAGTCTGAGCTCTTTTGCCGCCAATAAATTCCTGCTCAACACGGCGGGCTTTGTTCCCGCGCTGGGTGGCGGAACGCTTAGCCTGGGTGAATCCGGGGGTGATCTGGTGGTCTCCTTTACCCCGGCCGCCGGGCCGGAGATTGCGGTTTCCGGAAACGGTCAGGATATTTCCACTGGTTCTGCCTCGCCCAGCCTGGCAGATCATACGGACTTCGGCGATGTGGCGGTCAACGGCGGATTATTGACCCGCACCTATACCATCACGAACCAGGGCGCTTCGGCCCTGACCCTGGGTAACGCGACCACCAGCGGCGTCCACGCGGCGGAATTCGTGGTGACCACGCAACCCGCCGGGTCGGTGGCTGCGGGCGGCACCACCACGCTGGCTCTTCGTTTTGATCCCGCAGCGGTGGGAACCCGGTCTGCGGTCCTCAGTTTTTCCAACAACGATGCGGACGAGAATCCGTTCACCTTCACGGTTCAGGGCACGGGAACGTGGGCGGGGATCGACGTGAGCCCGTCCTCGCTATCGGTGACCGCCATGGTGGGCGACAGCCTGTCCGGCAGCGCCTTCGGAGTGACCAATGTCGGCAATGGCACGCTGACGTATGCGATTTCCAGCAACCAGTCGTGGCTCACCGTCAATCCAGTTTCCGGAAATCTGACCGGCGGGCAGGGACAACAACATACGGTGAGCTACAACGTGTTTGGCTGGTCGGCGGGTGTATCCAACGCCACCATCACGGTGTCCGATGCGGCGGCCTCCAACAATCCGAAGACGGTGAGTGTGACCGTGACGTTCACCAACATTCCTGCGCCGACCGCCACGGCCACCGTTGATGGCGCCGAGATGGTGCGCCTCGGTTGGTCGGCGGACCACAACGTGTTGCTGGTGTATCGCGCGGGCGCCGCGCTTACCGCCGAGCCCACAAATGGCACCGCTTATGCGCCGGGCGACGCGCTGGGCGGCGGCACCGTGATCCATGCCGGATCGACCCTGGGTGCGCTGGATCATGTGGTGGCGCCGGGCACGGTGCATCATTATGCCTTCTATGCCACGCACAATGATTACTATTCACCGGTGGTGGCGCGTGTGGTGACGACGGTTGCCTACTCTGCGGGTGCGATCGTGGAGCCGTTCGCCTATACGCAGACGGTGGCGCTGGCCGGATTGTCCGGCGGGGCCGGGTTTACCAACGGGTGGGTGGTCAATGCCGGAACCTGGGCCGTGCGGACCAATGCCGCGACGCCCAACCTCGATGCCGCGAATTACTATCCGGCCCGCGTCGCCAATAAAGTTGAGCTGGCGAATCCGGGCGATGGCGGCGATGCGGATGCGCAGCGTGGCTTTATGCCCGTGAGCAGCGGCAAACTGTATGTCAGCTATCTGATGAGTTATCAGTACGGCGGCGCGAATAAATACGCCGGTCTGTCGCTCCTGTCGAACGGCACCGAGCGGGCTTTTATCGGGGAGATTTACAGCCAGAATCAGCAACTGGGTATTGCCAGTTATGGCGGGGCGGATATGGGCTCGACGTTCGCCCTGGCTCCGTATGCCGGTGGTGGCGGCGATACAGGTAATGTTTACGCGGTGGTGCTGCGTTACGATTTCACCACCCGCCAACTCGACACCAAGGCCTTTGCGCGGACCACGGAGGTGCCGTCCACCGAGCCCGCCTCGTGGGATGCCACTGCGACCCTGGCGGCTGGTCGGATGGAGGCCGTGAACGGGATCCGATTGGCGGCGGGCGCGGGCGATGCCGGTGATGGAACGGTGGGAAATGTATATTGGGACGAATTGCACGTGGCCACCAACTGGGCTGGGTTGCTGGATCTGTCGGGTCCCATTCTGGATGTGACGCCGACGTCCCTCGTTTTCAGTGTTAACCTCGGCCAAAATCCCGCCGCACAAACCTTCGGCGTGTCCAATTTCAACGCGGGAACGCTGACCTTCAGCAACACCGTCGCCTACGGGGGCGGGGCGTCGGGCTGGTTGACCCTGGCACCGGTTACGGGTTCGCTGGACGCCGCCCTCGGACAGTCCGTTACCGCCAGCGTGGTCGCGGCCACATTATCGCGTGGCACCTACACGGCTACCGGCACCGTCTTCGCGGGCGGGGCGGGAACGCGGTCGGTCTCCGTGACCTTGAGTGTCACCGGCTACAACGGGCAGATTTCCTACGATACCTTCGACTACACCGCATTGGATTATGTGGAAGGTAAGAATGGCGGTTCCGGTTGGAGTGGGGGGTGGAGCGATAATGCGTCCGCCACCCCGAATCCGGTGATAGGTGCGGGCAGCCTGGCCACGTTTGACAACTACTGCAACGACGGGGGCAACCACGCGGTGGTGGATATGGCCGACTGCGGCGGAGGCGGCGAGGACGGGTGCAACGGGCTGTACCGCGAAATCTATCGCAGTTTCCCGGCGGTCACCTCGGGCGTTATCTATCTCGGGTTCAAGCTTAAGGCCCAATACACCGGAAGTGGCAAAGATTACGGAGTCATGCTGGGCGACGATGGGAGCGAGAAGCTCAAAGTCGGCAAGGTGGATGCCGCGTCGGACAACCTCGGGCTGCTGACCACGGATGGTCTGTCCACCACGACCTACGGCATCGGAGGCGCCGACGCCGAGTACCTGATCCTGGCCCGCTATGATTTCGGCAGCCGCGAATTCAAGGTGAAGGGTTTCTTCGGCAACAACCTCGGCACCGGTGAGAGTTGGGAATCCACCACGCGCGTGGCTCCTGAAGGCAGTGTGTCCCGGCTCAATCGGGTGACCCTGTATGCGCGCAACGGGTTGTCGGGCGAAACGGTGGGCCTGGTGCGTTGGGATGATGTGCGGATCGCCACCACCTGGTCCGACTTGTTGTGCGGGTCGGGCTATCCCCAGGATTATCCCGTGGTCACCAACCGTCTTTTTGACGCAACGTTCACCGATGCGCAGATTGCCGCGACCAACCTGTTGCCCGCGCTGGATTTCTTCTCGGCCCAGGGGGTGCGCTCCGATTCGTCCAGCGCGCCGTTCTTTCTGCCCCAATTTGACCTTGTCAGCGCGAACGGCAATGTCTGGCTTTCCAACCAGCCGTTCAATCTCTTCACGTACACGGACCTCGGCCGCAGCCTGCGCGCGACCACCACGGCCTATTCCGTGGAGATGACATTGCCCAACCTGGCGCTGGGAACCAACTTCTTGCGCTGGAGCGCGATCACCTCCAACCAGAGCTACCGAACGGATATTGCCGCGCTGTCCAACGGAAGCGAACTGACCTTTACCGTGACCGACGATGACGTGGCGGGTCCGGTGGCGACCCTGTTGTACGTAGGCACCAACTACACCCCGGGCGCGACCGCGACGCAGGTGACCGACGGCGATCTGGCCGCGGGCGGGGTGATGGATATCGCCATCCGATGGAGCGACCCCGCCGGCGTGTGGTTGACCAACGACATTGCCAGCCCCAACGTCATTTCCGGCCTTGGCAACGTGTGGCCGAACTGGGATCTGACCAACTCGCTGAATCAGGATTTTGGTTTTAACGCAATTTTCACCAACTGGTTCGGGGTGCATGGGGCCTCCGATGTCACGAACGTTGCCTATGATATTGCCCCGGTGGCTCCCGGAGACATCACCATTGATTCCCTATGGACGCTCACGGTCAGCGCTCAGGATATGGATCGCGACCGCGGCACGATGACCCTCGGCGCGCACACCGTTTCGGTGGACCGTGCGATCACCACCAACCAGCCCTTGACCTTTTCCGTGGTGGATGACGACGCCGAGGGACCGCACTTCCGTCTTTGGACCGTGGATGGCGGCGAAGAGATTGGCTATACGAATCTGAACCGCGGCGATATCGCGATCGTGCAGTACTACAACCTCACCCATACCTACGGGCAGGAACAGATGCACTTCATCTCCTGGAAGTCGATGGGGGTCGGCACGACGCTGAAGCTGACCGACTGGGGTTGGACCACGGCCGGCGGTGGCAGCTTCACGTCCTGGCCGGCCACCACCTTCAGCGGCGGCAACGCGGACAATGCGGATTTCAGCAATGCCTTTATCGGTGCGCGCACGGAGAAGAATCTGGAGTGGGTTGGCTACATGCCCGCGGTGGTCACGGAGATGCGGCCGTCGGGCGTTGTCTTCAGCAATAACTTCCTATTCCCCTCCACCTGGCGCGGGTGGTGGGCCGGTATCAGCCCCGGCGGGGGTGGCGATCAACTCTTCGTGTTCCAGGGCGACTGGTCCGATCTCGACAACATCAACCTGCTGTACGGACTGGCCAATGGCCGACGGAACCCGGATTTCACCAATGGCTTCTGGTTTGCCGACGCGACGAACCACATGTCCTCCGCCCTGCCGCCGGTGCTTACGAATGAACAGACGGCGATCTCCTATAACTTTGGCAACGGGACCTACACGGGGAAGACCGTCTTTTTCAATCGCGAGGAGATGCTTGCCAACATTTCCGATTGGAGGAATTGGACCGGTCACAATCTGCTGAACGACTTCGCGTCGATGCCGGTCCGCACCAATCAGTTTGAGTTGTGGAACACCGAGACCCGCTTCCAAGTGACGGACGAACGCATGGGCATCGGCATTTCGATATCCGGCGTGGTCTTTGATGCCTACAGCGGCATTCAAGGGCTGGCGGCGGGTTCGCATGCGCCAACCCTCACGCTGTTTAACGCCGAGGGGTCGGTCGTCTGGGGCGATGTCATGAACGTAGGCCCGGTGGCCAATGGGTTGGCCAAGGGGTATGGCAACCAGCAGAACCTCGGGCGCACCGGTATCGCACTCGCCCCGGCCGATATTCAGCTGCAGACATATACCGCGCGGGTCAGCGTGACCGACTATGATGTGGATCGATCGAACGATGCGCTCGCCCGGGGCTACGAACTACCGATCGTCGTGGTCGATGATGATGTCAGCCCACCCAAGTTTCTAAGTCTCGTGTTTGACACCCTGCTGGCTCCTCAGCAGTCCACCAATCTGGGCCGGGGCGACCTGGCTTTTGTCGAGTACTTCGCGGAGACCAATGCCACGCCGGTTCAGGAAAAGAGCTTTGCCTTTGTCCTGCTGACCGATGTGGCCGCCGGTCTGGTGGTGAACTTCTCCGATCAGGGCTGGCGCGAAGATACATCCGCCTGGCAGGCCAACGGCGAGGGTCACATCGCCTGGACCGTGCCCGCCGGCGGCCTCGACGCCGGTACGGTGGTGCACATCACCAACGGTGTGTCGCTGTCGGCCAGCGTGGGCAGCGTGGTGTCGAGTTCCGGAACCTTCGATCTGACCACGGCGGGCGATCAAATTTTCGCCTATATGGGCACCAAGGCCGCCCCCTTCTTCATTGCGGCCATCAACGCGGCGGACGACAGCCGCTGGAATCCGGCGCCCGGCACCATTTCCCGTACCGGGTTGCCGCCTGGACTGACCAATGACCTGACGGCCAATCTGATGGGTGACCGCGAAGACGGGGTGTATTTCCGCATGATCAGGAATGGCAGCAAGGACGATCACTTGCGCAAGATCAATGACTCCTTTTCCTGGCATCTGGGGGATGACCGCCTGTTTGTTTATCCTGCGGTCTATGATATCCGCGTCATTCCGCAGGGAATCGTCTACAATGCGGGGGAGGTGCCGGAGGGCCGGATTGACGGCTACACCATCACCGGATTGGTGCAGGATGTGGGCAGCGGCTTGTTTGGGTTGGGCAGCAGCAATGCGCCCAGTTTGCGGATCTATGACCAGTCGGGCGCGTTGGTGGTGAGCACCAACTTCAGCGTGGGGCCCGCCTTTGACGGAGCCGGCAAAGACACGCCGGTCAGCATTGCCGTGTCCAACGTGCTGGTGGATCTGCAATTCGGGAACACCTATACCGCCGTCGTGGTCATAACGGATTACGATATGGATCGCGCCGCACAGGACTGGCTGCAAACCACGCAGGTGGTTGCCATGGCGATTATTGATGACGACACCAATGCGCCGCTGGCCGGCGAGTTGGAGGTGTTCGTCAAGAAGGGCACGGCGTGGAGCAACACCTTTGTCAGCGGAACGGGCAGCAACCGAGCCTTCGGGGTGACGGATGGTGATCTGCGCTCCCTTTCGGCCACGACGCAGCTGCTCTTCTCGTTCAATATATACGATGCCGACAGCGGTATCCCGCGGGGACTCGTGGGCCCCGACAGCAATTTGAACGTCTCCGTTCTGGGCTGGGTCACCAACAACCTGACCAATTTCAGCGCGAGCCTCAGCAGTCCGGATACGCGCGGGGTAAACGCGACCAATCTCTGGAGTTTTCGTGAACCCCTCAGTTATGGGCAGGTTTCGGAACTTTTTGGCCCCACCAACCCGGTGGTGGTCACGCTGCCTTTCGACGACGATGATGACCGTCTGGGCGATCGTCTGCCGGGCTTTACCAATCTGCAGTTTGGCCTGTGGCGCGTTTCCGATGACGACCTCGATCCGCCGGGCGCCGCCCTGATTTCGTACGGCGGTATCCCGACCGCCAACCGCTATTTCTGGGTTACCACCAACGGGGCGGCCCTGGATGGTTCGGTGCGCGGCATCAGCCGCAGCAGCGGTACGGAAAGCAATGCGGTGTGGCTGTTGACCGATGCGGAACTGATGACACCTTCCGCCCGCCAGCTCCGGTTCGCCTTCGGCGCGATGGATGTGCTTTCCGGGGTGGCGCGCGGTGTGGCGGGCACGACCAACACCACGATGAGCTTCAGTCTCTCCTCCTACCGGTCGGGTGACTTCACGAACTACGATGCGGCGGCCAGCAGCAGCGATGGCCGGGGTCAGGCGTTGACCAGCGTGTGGACCTTTGCCGATGGCGCCTTTTCGGATGCGCTGGTGGGCGAGCTGGTGGATGCGGGCGCCCAGTCCATCCACGTCACCCTTCCGGATTCGGACGATGACCGCAGCAACGATACCGCCGTCACCTACAGCGAGCGGGTGGGCGCGTTGCGTGTGGAGGATGACGATGTGGCGGCCCGCCCGGTCTCCAACCTGCTGTACAACAGCCAGGTCGCCGCGCCGCTGGCCACCTCGTTTGATTACGAGGACGGCTGGACCAACTACAGCAGTTACGGAAACTACACCCAGGTGGCGTTTGACGGGGTGTGGATGCTGAGCGGCATGATGGCGGACGAGTTGGACGATCGTTTCACCATGATGAGCCGCGGCCTCAAGTTGAGCTTCGGCGGTGCGGGATCCTTCCTGCAGACCCCGCCGGTGACCGATCCGGGAGCGCTGCTGGTGTGGATGCGCAACAGCGCGGGCAGCGGGCTCAATCAGGTCACGGTGGACTATTGGCCGCCCGGCAGCTCCGCGTGGATCAACGTGGGTGTAACCAATAGCGTGGCCAGTACAAATTATGCGCTGTTCTCGTTCCCGGTGGATTATTCCGGGGGTGCGGTGACGATGCGCCTTTACGCGGTATCGATGGAGTCTCCGGCGGTGTATATGGATGATCTCGCCGTGACGCGTTTTTTACCCTGGACCAATACCCCGACGGCGGCCTTGTCCTGGCAGAACCCGGGTGGCGAGGAATCGGGAATCTATCAGTATCGCTACACCAATGCGGCGGGCGTGGTCCCGACCACGGTGACGGAAGGTATGGCGGCGGCCACCAACAGCGCGGCCTTTGCCCAGAACGCGGAAGGCATCATCACCGGCTATGTGTTCATGGTGGACAACGACAACGATCGCTCCAACGACCGGACCAAGGGCATGAGTGTGCCGTATCGGCCGCGCATTGATCTGAGCCCGCCGCCGCGCGTGACGTCGATCAGCGCCACCAATGGCCCGGATGAGTCCTCGGAAATCCGGTTGGATTGGACGCCCCTGGCGCATGGGGGAAATCGGAGCGACGGTGAGCCGCTCTCACCCTGGCATACCTACACGGTGTATTACGAAGAATGCGATTCCTGTCCCGTTACCACCAACAGCCCTGCCATCACCTTCACCAATGGACCGGCCGACCTGGCCACCAACACCACCGCCAGCGGAATCTTCTCGAACTTCAATTTCGACGCGAACTACCGGCTGATCATCGCGGGCACGGATCGCGCGGGCAACCAGGGGGCCGTGTCGGATACGGTGGACGTGCAGACGGTGAACTTCATCGTGACCCAGGGTCTCACGCGGGTTTCGACCGCGGCCGCTACCTCCAACCAGGTCGAGGTTTCGTGGATGGCGGCGGAGACCAAGGTGTATGACGTGCTCTACGCGGATGCACCGAGCTTTTCCGGGGTGCATTCCAATGCGTGGCAGCTGATGTCCACGGTTACCAACAGCTGGATGCTCGATAACGGAGGCAGCAACCCGGAGGGGGTGTTGCGTATCGGGCCGGCCCTGAATCAACATACCATGCGCTTCTATCGCGTCGCTCGCGAAGGCACCTGGCGCACCAACCAAACGACCCGCCGCGCCTCCCGCGAGGTCTACGCCGCCAAAGCCATCCGCCTTTTCCCGGGCGAGAATTGGATTTCGACCTTCAGCATTCCCGACACCTCCACCGTAAGCTATGTGCTCGGCACCAATCGGCTGGTCGGTGGGATCACGGTTGCAGACTCACCCAAGGTCACGTTCTTCCGTTCGGGAAATGTGGGAACGAATCTGAACGGTGAAGCCACCAACGTCGTCTACCTGACCGCCGGTGGAAATTGGATATATGCCGTGGGCGGGGTGGGGTTGGCCAATGATCAGGCGATACCGCTGGAGCAGGGATTCCTGCTGGAATTGCCCACCAATGCGCGGCCGGTCAATCTGGTGCTGATCGGGCGGGTGCCGACCAGCCAGGTGGTGCAGGCCCTGTCCGGCGGCAGTCGGTCTTCACCCCGCTATCATCTGCTGGGCATCCCCTTCCCGCAGCGCACGCCCATTGATCAGGCCGGGATCGTGGGGTCGGGTTTTGTAGCCAATAACAACGGCAGTCTGGCCGATGAGGTGCGCGTCCTCAACAACCAGCATGGGCGCGGTTCGTTGGAATCGCCCAAGGCCCGGTTGTACCGGCGGGCCAATAATACCTGGAGCTATTATGTAACCCCGACCAATGCGGAGAATTTTGTGGACGGACAGATTCCCGCGGCCAGCAGTTACATTTTCGAGCCGGACGAGGCGGTGCTGATCATCCGGCGCAACGCCGGGACCATGTACTGGACCAACCGGTTCCTCTACACCCCGCCGGGAAAGAATATGAATCCCTGAGGAGCATCTGCGATGAAGACCACGTCGATGATTTTTGGGATGGGCCTGCTGGCGGCGCTGACTGCTTCCGCTCAGATGGCGCCCCTGCATGTCGGCAGTGATCAATCGCTCTACGACGAGTTTGGTCAGTTGCTCCAGGGCACGGATCCCGGTTCCGACAAGTTTGGGCAGCCGGTGGTGGAGGGTGATCTGGTCCAGATCATCCAAATTCTTCCTGATGGGGTGGGTGCGTATATCCTCCATCCCCCGGCCACCAATGGACTGCCGTCCAGCTCCAACAACGTGGTGGTGGCCACCACGCGCATCGGGCACGGGGTGGATCCGGCGATGGGGCCGGTGGGCCGGTTTGGTCTCTCCATCACTGACCTTAACCGGGGTGGTGCGGAGGTGCGCCTGGCCGCCCGGGTGTTTAATGCGCCCGTGCTGGGCGAAGCGTCCTTCTACAAGGACTCCGACTTGTACAACGTGCCGGTTTACGGCGCGTCTTCGTATGGGGTCTTCATCCCCCGTTTCAGTTCCAATGCCACCACCCAGATGCTGGACGCAACGGATTATGACGGTGACGGACTGAACCGCTCGTGGGAAATCAGCTACGGGTCCGATCCCGGTCAATCCGATACCGACGGCGACGGCATGATGGACGGTCATGAAATTCGCGCGGGTACCGGGGTGACCAATGCGACCTCGTTGTTGGAAGTGGTGCGGATCATGGCGCCGGGCAAGGATGGCCTGTGGCCGGGGGGTGTCTCGGGTTATGCCGAACGATCCACGGATCTGAACTTGTCCTGGGATACGGTGACGGGCAAGACCTACCAGCTCGAATACACCGTGAGTGACCTGTGTGCTCCGGGAGGAAACTTTTTCGGAGTGAATCCGGCGGTAACCGCCACCGGGCTGGTAACCTCCACGGTGCTGACCAATGGATTGCTGCTCAGCAATCCAATTTTCAGAATCCGGCTCGTTGAGTAACGCCGCCGCGCGTGCCCGTGTGAACGGGCCCAATAGGGTTCAATCGCAGAGGACGCCGGCCGGCGGCTCAGTGGTGGCGGAACTGTTTGCGGAAGGCGCCGGGTGACGTGCCGACGTGCTTGGAAAATTCCACGGTCAGCCGGGTGCGCCCGCCGAAGCCGGTTTGGTCGGCGATGGCGTCGATGGTGAGGTCGGTTTGCGCCAGCAGATCTTTGACCGCATCCATCTGCACGCGCCTGATTTCCTGGAACGGGCTGCGCTGGATGTAGGCGCGGAAGCGTCGCTCCAGATAGCGTCGGTTCAAGCCTGCATGACGGGCCACCAGGTCTACCTCTATGCCCCGGCAGGCGTTTTCCCGGATGTAGCGCAGCGCGGCGGCCACCTGGACATCGGCCACGGCCAGGGTATCGGTGGATTGGCGAACGGTTACGCCTCCCGGTTGCAGCAGGATGGGTTGGCTGGGCGGCTTGCCGCCCTTCATGAGATGCTCCAACAGTTCCGCCGCCCGGTACCCCTCCTGCTCCAGAGGAAGGCGCAGGCTGGACAGCGGGGGAAAGGCTTCGTAGCAGAGCACTTCGTGGTCACCCGCGCCCAAGATGGCCACCTCTTCGGGCACATGCATCCCGAGATGGCGGCAGGCTTCGGACACCAGAAGGGCCCGTCGGTCATCGCATACGAAGATTCCAATCGGACGGGGTAATTGGGCCAGCCACCGGTGCAGGACGGGATCCTCGGGGTGAATGAGGGTGGCTTCGATCTTTATTTCCGGATAGCGACGGCCATAATCGATGACATCCGCGCTCAGGTTCCGCTCTGCCAGAGCTTCAACGAACGCGCGGCCCCGGTCTTCGGTGGCGGGGTCGGCCCGCAGTCCAAAATAGGCGAAATGCTTGAAGCCCAAGTCCGCCAGGTAATGCGCCCCCGCCCGTCCAATGGCCCGGTTGTCCACGCCCACCTGGGGTAGATGACGGCTGAAGGGCTTGCCCCCATAGAGATTTACAAAAGGCACGCGCAGGGATAGGGCGAAGGCGGAGAAGTCGGCCCGTCCCGCCCGGCCGATGCCACCGTGCGGTTGCCAGTGGCGGGCCGATTCATAGGCTTCGGGGCCGATGTCCAGATTCAGGAAATCCCACGGGCGGTTGGGGCGGGCGAAACGGTAGATGCCCAACCGTACGGATTCCTGGCCAAATCCTGCGCCCGGGATCATGAGGACGATGCGGCGGGCTTGCGGGGAGCGTGGAGCGGCTTTGGCACGTTGTCGCATAATGAAATAATCCATACCCATTCAAGACGTGTCCTGCAAGTGTTATATGGGAGCGGCCCCCTCCCGTGCCCACGCCAGAACCGGGCGTGGCCGGCGCGGATTTCAGGTGTGTCGCGAAAGATAACTGAGTGTTCGTAATGAAGTATGCCCTCCCGGATGATTTTGGGTTATTCTCTTCTCCATGGATACAGGCAGGACCAGTTGCCCCGCGAAATCGACCTACGCTGGATTCACCCTCGTCGAACTCCTGGTGGTGGTGGCGATCATGACGGTGCTGGCCACCCTGATGTTTCCGGCGGTGCAGGGTGGACTGGAGCGCGCGCGCACGGCCGCCTGCCTGCAGAATCTGCGCAGCCTGGGCATGGCCTTCAACCTGTATGCGGCTGACCATAACGGCTGGATGCCGACCGGGGGCATCCAGCAATCGTCGCTGGTGCCGGAACTGCTCACCTACATGGGCATCAAAACCAAGACGAAGGCGAGCAGCGCCTGGATTTGTCCCGCCGACCGCAAGATTCAGGACCGCGCCAAATTGGTTGGCTTTACCTCCAATCCCGACGAGCGATACTATTACAGTTACGGCTTTGTGGAGGCCTTCGTGCCCGCCTGTTCCACCACCCCCAGCTGCTCGACCATCTATACCCAGACCAATCAGTTCCCGATTTTAAGCAGCGTCATCAATCGCCCCAAGTCGGCGGTCTTCCTGAGCGATGGCGGATATTATCGCATCGTCAACAATAGCGTGACCTTCAAGCATCAACGGGTGCAATTCCGGCATGGACGTCCGGCGGCCCTCGATGGCATGGAGGTGGAAACCGTCGATGCCTACTGGCGCTCGCTGGGCTATGACATTCATGGCGAGTTCAAGAACGCGCTGGCCAATTTATTTTTCTATGATGGCCATGCGGAAAGCCGCACTTACACCAGTTACGCCGAATTGCTGAACCGGTTTATCACCTCCGGCTACTCGGATCGTTCCGGGTTGACTCCCATTCCCGCCTCCGAGTTATAGCGGATCGACGCCACGCTTCACGCATCGGCAACGAGGGGCGGCGCCGTCTCCAGCGCCGGAGGATCGCGCCGGAAGGGTGCGGCAGGCAGGCCCGCACGGTTGATCAGGTTGACGGCCGGGTCGGCGGAAAAAGCATAGCGCACTCCGTGAATGACCGCCTGGCCGGGGTGTTCCAGTTCGACCCA
The DNA here is from genome assembly GCA_964441655.1 of uncultured Verrucomicrobiota bacterium. Classification (GTDB taxonomy): domain Bacteria; phylum Verrucomicrobiota; class Kiritimatiellia; order CAIVKH01; family CAIVKH01; genus CAYTVN01. The sequence goes on from CAYTVN010000021.1 coordinate 14,552, forward strand.
GACTCCGGTCGGGTGGCCGGTCACTGCATGATAAATGCCGTCCGGCCCGCAGACTTCAAATCCCTGCGCGGGCCGCCCATCTGCGGTGCTGAGACCGCCCTCCGCGTGGTGGAACATCAGGGCCAGGCGAGGGCCGGAACGCTTCCAGGTGCACAGTTCAGGACCGCGCGCCGGGACGGGCACGTTATACACATCATGCAAAGCCAGCCCGGCCAGCCGCTCGCCTACCGGTTGTTTGCGCAGGGGGTGAATGTCCACGGTATCGCCCACATCCAGGGTGACGGCGAGCGCGGTGGCTGGCCAGGCCAGGGCGCGTGTCTGCGCTTCGCGGATGAGCGCCCAATCTCCTCCCCCGGAGTAGTTGGGCAATTGAACGATCAGGAAGAAAAGGGAGGGTTGAGCGAAGGCGTGCCGCCATCCTTCGATCAGGGATTGCAGGAGATCGGTGTAGTCGCCCGCCCGGCCACTGTTGCTTTCCCCCTGGTACCAAAGAACACCCTGCAACGACCAGCGGCGCAGAGGATGAATCATGGCGTTGTAGGCATGCGCGGGTCGATCCTGTGGGACCAGGCCGGGACTCATCCATGGCCGGTTGCTGAACAGGTCGGGAGGGAGGGCCGGCAAACGGTGTTCAACCTGAAGGTGCCAGTCACCGTGCAGGGGGATGTGCGGTTCGTCCCCGCCGGGCTTGATCAGGCGCATCTCATCCGGAAGGGCACGAAAACCACCCAGCCCAAAATGATCAAAGATCCGAATCGCCACGACTAGGCGCTCGCCGCGGGTCAGATGGGGCGGCAGCTGGTAAACGCGGGGCCGTTGAAAAGCGTCGGGTATCTCGCGGCCCAGGCCGCCCACCCGTTCGCCATTGACGTAGGTATCGTCGAAATCGTCAATCGCGCCCAGATGAAGTTCCAGTTCCTGGCCCTGCCAGGTGGGGGGCAGGATCAGGGTGCGACGAAACCACACTACGCCGTTGAAGTTCAGGCCGGGATGGGTTTGCCAGAAGCCGGGCACCGACATGACGGGCCACGCGCCATCCTCGAAATCCGCCCCGGCCCAACCGTTGGCCAGGCCGGTATTGCCGGGATCGGCCGGGAGATGGGTGGCCTCCCACGCGGTGATCCGGGCCGCGTCCGCCTGCGCCCGTTCTTCAAGATGTTCTGCCGCCTGCTGAAATTCGTTCATGAGGCGACGCGTGGTGGCGGTGAACTCGAAGGCGGGGGCGGGCACCCAGGTTTCTGCCGGCGTGCCGCCCCAGGCGGATATGATGAGACCGACCGGCACCTTGAGTTCGTTGTGCAGCCGGCGCGCGAAGTAGAAGGCCACCGCCGACAACTGGGGTGCGGTGGCGGGGCTCAAGGTATGCCAACGCAGCGGCAACTCCTCCTGCGGCTGGTCGGATGTTTGGTTGGGGACGAGGCAGAAATGCACGGCAGGATGCTGCGCTGTGGTCATGTCCTGGCGGGCCTGTGGACACTGGTTCAGCCGCCATTCCATGTTGGATTGACCGGAGCACAACCAGACCTCGCCAACATAAACGTCGCGCAGGAATTTTCGGGTGCTGCCTTCCACGACGAGATCGAAGGGGCCGCCTGCCGACCCCGAGGGGATCAAGATGTCCCAGCGTCCACTGGCCTCGGTTGTGACCCGGTGAATGGTCCCTCGGAACGTAATGCTCAGTCGTTGGGCCGGGCCGTCCCAGCCCCCGAGGCGATTCGGTTGTTCACGTTGCAAAACCATACCGTCCCCCCAGAGGGGGTCGAGGCGCAGAGAGGATGGAGAAGTTGACATATCGGATTGGTAGCAGGGTCCTCGCTCCGGGTCAACGTGATAGATAATACAGTGTATTGAATCACGACATGGCAGCGCCGGGGCGGCGGCGGATATCAGCGGCCGGTCGTCCGTTGCGGAGCAATTCAGCCATGGCGCGCATGGCGGGATCCACGTGGGTGAAGAACCGGCGGTAGGCGGGACAGAGATAGTTCAATCCCGGCTCTCCGTCGGGTGTCAGTATGAACCGGTGTTTTGGACATTCGCCGTGGCAGAGATGTTGCACCTCACATGCGCGGCAATAGCGGGGCAGGGTGTCGCGTTTGTCGATGCCGAATTTACGCTGGCGCTCGCTGTTCACCATGTCGCCTAAATTTGTGGTGGCGATGTTGCCGATATTGTGTTCGGGATACGCGTAATGATCGCAGGAGAACACATCCCCGTTGTGCTCCATGACCACGGCGTTCCCGCAGGTCTCGGCAAATACGCAGAGGGAAGAGCCCAGGTTGAGGTGGTTGCCCAGCGTGACATCGAAGAGTTGGACAAAGACTTTGCCGATATCGCGGCGGACCCATTCGTCAAAAATGGCGCAAAGAAAGTTTCCATAGTCTTCTGCGCGCACGCTGCTTTTGGTCACCGGAGCGTGCTCATCGGGGTGTTCGGGAGATGGGGTTCGCTCGACAAGCGGGATGAACTGCAGATACGTCGAGCCGATGGATTTTAGGAAGCGGTAGACGTCCAGCGGTTGCCGACTGTTGCGGTCGTGAACCACGGTCAGGGTGTTGAACGGAATGGCGTGCTTTTTCAGCAGGTTAAGTCCGCGCAGGATAAGGTCGAAGGTTGGTTTCATCCGTTTGTCGACCCGGTAGGCGTCGTGCAATGCGCGGGGACCATCTATACTGAGACCAATCAGGAATTCGTGTTTGGCGAAGAATGAGCACCATTCGTCATTGAGCAGGGTGCCGTTGGTTTGCAGGGCGTTGGAGATGGTTTTGTGGCCACGGTGATGTTGCTGCAGGGCCACCGCTTTGTGAAAGAACTCGAGCCCGAGCAGGGTGGGCTCACCGCCTTGCCAGACAAAGGTGACCTCATTCGAGGGTTGGGATTCAATATATTGCCTCACAAAGGTTTCGAGCACTTCATCCGACATGCGGAAGTTCTCGTTCCTTGGGTACATCTTTTCCTTTTCGAGATAATAGCAGTAGGCGCAGTCGAGATTGCAGATGGGCCCGATCGGCTTGGCCATCAGACTGAATGGGATGCGAGTTGGCTGGGAGGTCATACCCGGCCTGATGCCCCATGGTTGGATGGAAACGAACGTTGTCGCCAGTGGGTAAAGCGGGAAACGTCAGAGGTGTTCGAGGGGGAGATGGCGCAGAGGCAGCGATCGAAGGCTTCGGTGGGTGAATCGGTGGCCGGGAAAATGCGTTCGGGCGGCAGGACCCTCTGCATGCCCGCATGTTGGATGATGGGTTGGATATCCGGTTTGATGCCGCAGAGATAAAAGCGCCCGCCTGTTTTCTCGAGTTGCTCCGCGAGATCGCACAGAATGCTCCAGCAGGAGTAGGCGCGGCGCATACGCAGAACGAGGTGCCGCAGTTGCCTTTCTGGCCCATGGAATTCAGTCGTTTTCTCTTTGATCTCAACCTCGTGGCGGAGTTGGCGAAGGCGTCCGTCACGTCGGAAGCAGGCGTACTGCATTTCAATACCGCGTTTCATTGCCAATGCCATATGCAAACCTCCGCAGCGCCATGCAAAAAAGCGCAAGATGTCCGATCACGGCCAATGGTCGCCGAGGCAGGTTTCGACCAAACGTGCGGATTCGATCCACGGATGATCGGCGGGCACCACCTTGGTTCCGCCGGCCGCTTCCTCCAATGGAACGGAGATGCAGTTGTCGCCCTGGACCGCCACCATGACATTGTAGTGACCGCGAGCCAGCAGTTGTCCGGCCTTGGTTCCCAACCGGGTGCAGAGCAATCGATCCGCCGGGGAGGGACCACCGCCGCGTTGCACGTGGCCCAACGAGGTCACGCGCGCTTCAATGCCGGTCAGCTGTTGAATCTCGCGGGCAATGCGGCTGGCCATCGGTTCCTGAACCACGCGAACACCGTTCTGTAGCAATGGATGCTCGCTGGCCTGTTCCTTCTTTTTCTTCTTTTTCTTGCCCGTCAGTTTTCCCAGGGCGCGTATTTCCTCGATCGACTTCGCTCCTTCCGCCACCGCCACAATGGAGAATCGTTTGCCGTGATGGCGCCGTTCCATCAGGTAGTCAGATACGGCCTGTAGATCGTAGGGAATCTCCGGGATCAGAATCACATCCGCCCCTCCGGCGATGCCGGAACCCAGGGCCAGCCAACCCGCGCTGTGACCCATTATTTCGCAAACGATGATGCGATGATGACTGGTGGCGGTGGTGTGGAGCCGGTCGATGGCTTCGGTGGCGATGCCGAGGGCGGTGTCAAAGCCGAACGAGATATCGGTGCCCAAAACGTCGTTATCAATGGTCTTGGGCAGGGTGAGCACATCCAAGCCGCCCTTTTTGTGCAGGTGCAGTGCATTCTTCTGCGTACCGTTGCCGCCCAGGCAGACCAGGCAATCCAGTTGCAGGCGTTCGGCGTTGGCCACCGCCAGGTCGGTCATATCCATCACTTTGCCGCCCATGTCCATCTTGTGGGGCTTGTCGCGACTGGTACCGAGCAGTGTGCCACCCAGCGTCAAAATGCCGCTGACCATCTTTTCGTCGAGCTGCATGGTGCGGTTTTCCACCAAGCCGCGGAAGCCATCCAGGATGCCGATCACTTTGATGCCGTGGTGCATGGCCGCCTTGGCCACGCCGCGTATGGCGGCATTCAGGCCGGGACAATCGCCCCCTGCGGTCAGGATGCCGATGCAGCGACTGCGTTTTCGACTCATGGATATTCTCCGGATGGATCCATGGCCGCTAAGCCGTGGAAACCTGAGGAGAACATACTCGGATGGCCGCGCTCAGGAAAGCCGGAACCGCGAGCCTCAGCGCAGGTTCAGCAGATTCGCGCGAAATTCCTGGTATTTGGTGCGTGGGTCGAGCCAGATGCCAAAATAAGCACGAGCGAAATCAGCGCCCTCAATCCGGCCGAGTACGCGGCCATTTAAAGCCAGTTCGCTGCCATAGCCGGGCACATAGGTCAGGGTGTACTGGTCTCCCGGTTTGACGTCTTCATACCATCCGTTAATGGTCGCGATGCGGTCGCGCAATTCGGCCAACTGCTTCGGCTCCACCTGAAGGGCCAGCGTATCGTTTCCGATACCGATGATCTGATCGGCCTTGATGGCGCGAAGGTACTGGATGGCCAGCCGCTTGGGGACATCGCCGAGCACGTTGGTGGTGTTCGCGCCCTCTTCCATGTAGAGCCCCGCCTCATAGACGCGAAAGAGGTAGCCCACGGTGAGC
>CAYTVN010000022.1:0-19392 GCA_964441655.1 uncultured Verrucomicrobiota bacterium
ACCCGCCCGTAGACGACCAGGATTTTGTCCGAGGGACAGCGCCGGAAGCGCGCGGCCATGAACATCAAGCTGGATACGATGAGAATAACCGCCGCCGCAATGGCCAGAATCCAATACATGACTATTCCTCCTAAATCCGTTCCACTTCCAGCGCGCCGCCAGCGCCAATCCGGACCACGCGCACACGTTCGCCGGTTTTCAACAGGGTGCCGCCCGTGGTCACGGCATCCATGGTGCGCAACTGTTTCTGCACGCGCAGCCGGACCTGACCGCTGCCGCCGGGCGGAATATTGAGGTAGACCTCACCTTCCAGCCCTACCGCCTTGTCCGGTACAAAACTGCCTGAGGACTGCAATTGGCGCAGGGAGGTGAACAGCTTGCCGATCACCCACACCGCAAGCAGGCCGGCGCCCGCCGCCACTGTAGTGGACCACTCGACCGAAGCCTTGCTCTGGCGATGCATGGCCAGTCCCACCAGGCCGAACATCATGAAGAAGGCGGTCAGCCCCTGAAAGGAAAGCAATTTGAAGCTGACATCCGCTGTGCCGCTGATGTCGTGGTCGGCGGAGATCCCGCCGTCGCCCGCGTCGTGGCCCAGGAACTGTAGTACGAGCTGGACGAAGAACAGCGCCCCGCCCAAGCCAGCGCAGGCCATAAAAATCAGATCCAGATCCACGATGTTACCCTCCTCACCGGCCGCACCTCCGCGCGACCACGCTAGCAGTATAGGCTGTCCGCATGGGGAATCCAGCCTTTGCTGATCCAGCGGCTCCGCTAAGCCTGATCACCATATACCACATCCACCTGGGCGCCCCGGGCGGCCAGGGAGCGGGCGGAGGCTTCCAGGATATCCACCACTTCGGCGCCCTGACGGGGCCGGCCCCGCTGGTCTTCCGCGGGGATGGTGCCTGCGCACAAGCCGACAAAATGTCGGGCCTGGGCGGCCAGGGGTTCGGCCAGGGGCACCCGCGGCACCACCACGTCGCCTTCGCGGGCCAGCAACTGGAACTCGCCGAAGGTGTTGTAGTTGGGATCGCGCACAACGGAACGATCGTGGATCATGATGGGGCCGGGCTGCCCGAATTCATCCCAGGTGATCATCTTCTTCTCGCCCACCACGGTCAGGGTGCGCACCTTCTTGGGGTCCAGCCAGCTGACATGGATGTGACCCAGGATGCCTTCCGGATAGTGCAGGGTGAGGAAGACAATGTCTTCCACGTGGGGGGTCAGGTAGCTCCCGCCCACCGCGGTAATGCCGAGCGGACGCTGGCCCAGCAGGTGGTTGAAAATGTAGATGTCGTGGGAAGCGAGGTCCCACGCGGCGTTCACGTCGTAGCGAAACGGGCCCAGGTTGGTGCGCACGGCGGTCACATAATAGGGCCGGCCCGTCATTTGTTTCTTCAGGGCATCGGCCAGGTAGACCACGCCGCCGTTAAACAGAAACACGTGGCCGACCATGAGGACCAGGCCCTTTTCCTCGGCCAGCCGGACCAGCGCCCACGCTTCGGGACTTTTGTTGGTCAGGGGCTTCTCGCACAACACGTGCTTACCGGCCAGCAAGGCGTCGCGCACGATGCCAAAATGGGTCGCGGTCGGCGTGGACACTACCACCGCCTGCACATCGGGCCGGGCGAGGACTTCGCGATAATCGGCCACACCCTGCACATGGGGATAGACGGCACGGATGCGCTGCCGGCTGGCTTCCACCGGATCCGCCGCCGCCACCACGCGGCAGCCGGGCACGGATTCGAAATTGCGGACATGGTTCGGGCCCCAGCGGCCCAACCCGATTACAGCCAGATTCAGTTCCATAAGATGCAAACTCCTAAACGGTTCTAGATGAACGGCAGCGCCGGTCACGTAGCAAGCCGATTCTTGATAAAATCACGCGGCGGGTCCCTTGCGCGACCATTGCACGCGGGTGCGCCCGGTCAGCGCATCGCCCAGGGCCAGCACCGCAATGATATTCAGCGAGACGAAAAGGTACGGCACGGCCAGCCAGCCGCCCCGGTGGCCCCGGCGGGATCGCCACCCGCCCAGCGCGGCCAAGCCATAGAAGGCGAGTTGTGCGGCAAACAAAAACGCGTAGGCGGGTTGCGCCAGCAGGGCCGCGTTGGTGGCGAGGGCCAGCAGCATGAAGCAGGGCACGGCGAGCCGCAGCAGTTTGTGCGATACGAACTCGAACCAGATGGGGTTCTGGCACGGGTTCACCAACCACGGCATCAGCTGCACCAATTGGGCATTGCCGGCCAGGGTACGACGCTTGCGCCGGGTTTCCTGATCCAGGTCCCGGGAGGGCTCATCAAACACCACCGCCGCCGGTTCAAAGACACAGCGGTAGCCCTGGCGCACGATCTGCATGGGAATGGCTACATCGTCCAGCAAGGTAGCGGTCGCGATCGGCAGATACAACGAGCTGCGGAACGCATAGATCGCCCCCGTGGCGCCGGGCACGGAGCGAAAGCCGGCCTCGCTGCGGCGCAGGAACTTCTCGTAGCGCCAGTAGGCATCCATGCCCCGGGCCGTGTCGGTGGCCTGCTCGGGCGTGCGAAAGACCAGTTCGCCGGATACCACCCCCACCCGCGCGTCGGCAAAGTTGGCCAGCAGGGCGCGAAATACCCCGGGGTCCACGACCTGCCGGGCATCCATCATGACAATAATTTCGCCGCGGGCCTGCTGCATCAGGTCATTCAACACCGCGGGCTTGCCACGCGGTTGCGCAAAAGCCACCACCCGCACCCGGGGATCACCCACCCCGGCCAGCGCCGCCGCCGGATCATCGGTGCTGCCGTCGGACCCGATCAGCACTTCGATCACCTGCTGGGCCTCTTCGGCGGCCAGCACGCTGCGCACCTTGGCGGGCAGCCGGGCCGCCTCGTTGTGGGCCGCGATGAGCACGGATATGGAGGCGGCATAGGGCGCCTTGCGCACCGGACGCGCCGCCCAACGGCTCAGCACCGCCATCAGCAGGGGGTACCCGGCATAGGCGTAGAACACACCGGCCACACTGAGCCAAAATAATAGAGCCATCATGATGGTGGAGCACCTGCGGGCGCGCTCAACCGGGACAGCTTAGTCGCTTGCGATTCGCTCCGCAATTTTGAATGATAGGCGCGTGCCATCCATAGCCACCATTCATACCAACTCCGCCTTCTGGCAGAGCGTGACCTGGCGCAAGGCCACCCGTTCACTGTATGCGCTGGATGCGCAAAGCGATCCCACTTTCCTGCCCTGGTGGAAAGAGGCCCTGCATCTCTGGCTGCGCTGTCGCCGCCGCGACCTCGTCCTCACCGAAGGGGTGCGCACCTCCATGGCTTACGCCCTGCTGTGCCTGCTGACGTTTCGGCCCTCCCGGCAGATCATGAGCGAAGTGTTCATTGACGAAGCCCAACCGGACAACCTGGCCTGGCGGTTTAAAATCTGGTGGCACAGCATCCTGGCCCAACGCGCGTTGGGCGTGCTGACCAACAGCACCACCGAACTGACCACCCTGGCCGAACGCTATGGGGTGGCGCCCGAGCGCCTGCGCTATGTGCCCCTCAACACCACCATACAGGATCCTGCCATCTCTCCGCTGGACGAGGGTTTTGTCCTGTGCGCCGGACGCACCCTGCGTGACTACACCACCCTCATGCTGGCCGCGCGCCATATCGCCGCCCCCGTGCACGTGATCTGCGGCGAACACGATCTCGACCGGCTCTCGCTGCCCCTGCCCTCCAATGTGGAGGTGTTCCGCGAGGTGCCGCGCGCCGTCTATCTCGACCAACTGCGGCGCTGCCGCGTACTGGCCCTGCCCCTGCTGCCCACCGAACGCTCCACCGGCCAGGTGGTCATGCTGGAAGCCATGGCCATGGGCAAGCCCGTGGTAGCCACGTCCTCACCGGGCACGCTGGACACCATCCGCCACGGCGAAAACGGATTCCTGGTGGAAGAAGAGGATGCCGCCGCCCTGACCCATCAGGTGAACGTACTGGTGCGCGACGCGGAACTGGCGGGCCGCATCGGCCGACAGGCGGTGGCGGACATGATTGAGCTGGGTTCCGCGGAACGCCACGCGCGTTTGAAACTGGAGGCCATCCAGTCCATCTGGGACACGGCGCAGTCCGACACGCGGTAGACCTGACGCCGGACTGGCGGCGCGTGCTTATCCCGCCAACCGGCGATACAGTTCCACATGCCGGTCCACGCAGCGCGGCATGATGAATCCCTGTTCCACCCGCTGCCTGCCGGCCCGGCCCATTTTCTGCGCCCACACCGGATTGGACTGGAGTTGCTGCAGCGCATTTGCCAGGGCTTCTTCGTCATCATCGGGGACCAGCAGCCCGGTGACCCGGTCTTCCACCACATCGGGGATGCCGCCCACCCGCGTAGCCACCACCGGCCTCTGCCAGGCCATGGCCTCCATCAAACTGAGCGGCAAATTCTCGATGTGCGAACACAGGCAGACCGCGTGTACCGCGGGCATCACCTCGGACATGGGCACATAGCCGATCATCTGCACCATCTCGGTCAGGCCCAGTTCACGAATGCGCGTCAGCACGCGGGATTTCTCCGGGCCGTCGCCCGCCAGCACGCCCCGCACGTCCACTCCGCTTTTCCGCAATCGGGCCACCGCGCGCAGGAATACGTCATGATTTTTTTCTGAACTGAGACGGCCCACCAGCGCCACGGTAAACGGGCCATCGGGCCAGACCGACGCTTGCGCGAGGGTGGGCTGCGCAACCTGTTCCAGCCCGGTGGGGATGCGATGCAGCCGTTCCGGGCGCACCCCGCGTTGCCGCAGAACCTCTTCATAATAGCGGCTCAGGCAGATCACCGCCTCATCGTGGCGCAGAGCCTGCACCTCCAGCCATTCGTAGCAGCGTTCCTTCAACTCACGCCGTTCCAGCCAGCCGTGGATGGTGGTCACCGAGGCCGCCACTCCGCGCGAGGCCAGCACCGCGTGCAGATGCGCCTTGTACCCCACGGTATGCAGGATGGACCCGGGCCGCTGCTTCAGATGGCGTCTCAACTCGCCGATCAAGGAAAAGGAAAACCGCCGGTCCACCGTAAGGCGCCGGACCGGCAAGCCGGCCTGCTGCGCCGCACGCGAAAAAGCATCCGCCCCCGCCCCGAGCCGCGTCTCCCCGATAAACAGGACCTCCACCGCCACCCCGCGTTCACGCAACGCGGACAGCAGGGACAGGGTGACGCGTTCCGCCCCGTACAACGCGGGAACATCCTGCAAGAAAAAGGTCACCGGAGGCGGAGGAGTCATTGCGCTAAGCCGTTGCGTTCATTCGGTCCTTTATGCTAGGGGCACCGTGTAAGCCGTACCAGATTATTTCCGCCATGCCACATCGCCTGTCCATTATCAGCGTCACCTTCAACGAAGCCCACCACGTGGCCCGCCTGCAGCAGGCGGTGAACCGCTTGCAGCGCCCGGATTCGGTGGAAGTGGAAACCATCCTGGTGGATGGCGGCAGCAAGGACGGCACGGTGGAGGCGGCCCGCACTGCCGGGTTCACGAAAATCGTGATTCTGCCTGGGGCCAGCATTCCCGTCTGCCGCAACGCCGGACTGCGGGAAGCCACGGGTGACTGGATTGCGTTTCTGGATGGTGACTGCGAGCCTGCGGAGGACTGGCTGGAACAGGCGCGGCCTTTTCTAGAACAGGAATCCCGAATCATGCTGGGCTGGCCGGCGCAACCGCCCGAGCCGCACACCTGGGTGCAGGCGGCCTGGCTCTTTCACTGGAGCCAGAAAAACCCGCATCGAGAGCAACGCCTGGGCCGGGACGTGGTGACCCGCGAAGGATTCCGCCTCGTGACCACCCGCAACCTGATCCTGCACCGTGCGGTGGCCGATCAACTGGGCGGCTTCAACGAAGAACTCACCACCGGGGAAGATACCGACTTCGCCTTCCGCGCCGACCAGGCCGGCATTCCGGTGTGGGGCCTGCCCGCGCTGCGCGTGGCTCATTACGGTGAACCGGCCACCTTGCGCGCCTGGTTCAAGCAGCAACTTTGGCACGCCAACCGTAAAAGTTACCGGCATATCCAGCAACTCAGCGGCGGCAAGATCGGCGGCAACGCCCCCCGCTTCACCGCCCTCTACCTCAGCACGTTTGCACTAGGTCTTCTGGGCTTAGCCGCAACACTGATCACTGATCACTGGTCACTGATCACACTCCTCCTCCCCTTCCTCGCCCTGATCACCGGCCCCGCCCTGCTGCTGAGCTGGCGCGGCCGCACCGCGCGCTATTTCTTCGCGCTGTGTGTGCTATACGCCGCGTACGGATTCGCCCGCAGCATCGATTTCCTGGGCTGGCATCCGGCCAAGCCGAGCTGGAAAAGCACGCGCTGATACCGGTGGGCGCGATCAGGCATCCAGGCTGCGACGCCGCCGGATATTCCGCCGTTCATGCATCAGCCAGGAGGGACGCTGACACAGGATGGGCCAGGCAAACTCGCGCAAGATCAGGGCGCGGGCGGCAAATTCATGTTTGCTGATTTTGCTCACGCCGGGCACGTCGTGATAACGCACCAGCGGTTCCGCCAATCGACAGGCCGTGTAGCGGCGGGTCAGGCGCAGAAAAAACTCCAGGTCCTCGAAACAACGCATGTTGTCGCGAAACCCGCCCAGTTCCCTCATCACGGAGGATCGAATCAAGCACGTTTGAATGCCCAGCCCATAACTGGCATAGCCGGATGCACGGTCATCCATGATCCGCCCCCGGACCAGATCGGGCGCAGAAATTACGAACGGGGAACCCGATTGGGGAATGCGCACCAAGTCCCCGTACACCATGGCCAGGTCGTGTCGGGGCGCCAGAAGCGCCACCTGACGGGCCAGCTTCTCCGGCAGCCATTCATCATCGGAGTCCTGAAAAGCCAGCAACCAGCCCTGGGCCCTGGCCACCCCCAGGTTACGCGCCGAGGCCTGGCCATAATTCCGGTCGCGCCGAATCAAGCGCACCCGCGGGTCCGGGTGGGCGGCCACCTGCGCCGCCGTGCCATCGGTGGAACCGTCGTCCACCACCAGCACCTCCAGATCGCGGTACGATTGCTGCAGCACGCTGGCCAAGGCGCGCTCCACCAGAGCTGCACGGTTATAGACCGGCAAGATGACGCTGACAGCGGGCAAGGTCGGGAGGTCTCCGGCAAGTTTGCTTTGAAATAATGGCCGGATTTACGTTAGTAGAGTTCATGCAATTGGCACAAGTTCTATCCGATCGCGCACCCGAGCCGGTTCGGATCAGCGTCTGTCTGTGCACCCTGCATCGGACCGAAGGCTTGCGCCGACTGCTGGAAAGTCTGGCCGACCAGGTGGATGCGCCGCCGTTTGAAGTGGTGGTGGTGGATCACGACCCCGCGGCCAGCGCGCGTCCCGTGGCCGAACTTTTTTCCGCGCGTCTGCGCGTGCGTTATTTCGTGGAAGCGGCGCCGGGTCTGGCCGCCATACGCAACCGCTCCGTGCGCGAAGCACGCGGCGCCTTCCTGGCATTTGCCGACGACGACGAAGTGGTGGCGAAAACCTGGCTGGCCACCCTGCATCGGGTCCAGTTGCAGACCGATGCCGCCGTGGTGGTGGGTCCGCAGCAGTTTGAATTCGACCCGCGGGTGCCCCGCGCCATCCGGGAATGCCGCATTTTCCAGCGCTACCCGATTCCCGAAGGCAGCGACCTGCCGTGGTACCGCGCCTTCACCGGCAACGCCTACGTGCGACACGATGCGATGCCGCACCCCGAGGCGCCCTTTCAAGCGCATTATGGAACGACCGGCGGCGAGGATGTGGCCTGCTTCAAAGCCATGGCGGACTCCGGCCAGCGCATGGTGGCCGCGGGGCCTGGAGCCGCGGTGACCGAATACCGCGATTACGCGCGTGCCCGCTACGCCTGGGTGGTGCGCCGGGGCCTGCGCAACGGGGGCAACCTGGCGGACATGCAATGGGATCACGCTTCGCGCCGGGAACGCCTGCGCCTGGGTTGCCAGTCCCTGCACAAGGCGGTGGTGAATTTCTGGCAGGCCCACCGGGTGGCCTCCATCAATGCCCTCGCCTTCGTGGAAAAGACCATCGATGGCAGCGAACAACTGGGCCGCTTTCTGAGCGTGCTGGGCTATCGCTATCCCGAATACGGATCCCGCCGATGACCGTGCCGATTCCCGCACGCCATGAATCCGCGCGCCCCTTCTGGTCCATCGTGATCCCCACCCATGCGCCGGACCTCGCCCTGCTCCGGCAAACCCTCGACAGCGTGCGGCAATCCGGCCTCGATCTCGCGGCCCACCAAGTGGCCATCGTGGACGATGCCAGTCCGGAACCCGCGGTCGCGGCCTTTCTTGACGAGCAGGCGGCCCAGGGTTTTGAGGTATACCGAAACGCCGAACGCCGGGGCCTGGTGGGCAACTGGAATGCCTGCCTCACCCACGCGCGCGGTCAGTGGGTGCATATTCTGCATCAGGACGACCGGGTGCGACCGGGTTTTTACGCAGCCCTGGAAGAAGGCATCCGCCAGGCCCCGACCTGCGGCGCCGCCTGTACGCAAACCGCCTTTGTGGACGAAGCCGGCCGTTGGCTGCGGGACGGGCACTTGAGGCAAACTGCGCCTGGGTTGCTTCAGGACTGGATTGAGCACGTCGTGGTTAATCTCGCCATACAATGCCCGGCCATGGTGGTGCGGCGGGCGGTTTATGAACGGCTGGGCGGATTCGATCCGCGCTTCGCCTATTGCAGCGACGCCGATATGTGGAGCCGCCTGGCCCCCGAATATCCCATCTGGTTCGATCCTCGACCGCTGGCCGAATATCGGGTCCACCCGGCCAGCGCGACCTATCGCGATTATCACCTGACCCAGCGTTGGCGCGAACGCCGTCAATGTCTGGCGCAAGCCATCCCGCGGCTCTCACCGGTCATCCGCCCTCGGGTCCGTTCCGCGGGTCATCACTATCTGACCCGCCTGGCCTGGCAGGAATGGAAAACGGCATGGCACGGCGAAACGCGCGGGATATTCCGCCTGGCTTTGCTGCCCGCGCTGGCCCGCATCGGAAAACTTCGCGACCTGCTGGCCATCCATCGACGTCGGTATCCGGAACCGGTGCCCAGTCAGACCCCCATCCGGGAAGTCGATCCGTATGCCCCGCGCCGACCCCGGGTTCTGCTGCTCAGCGAATTCTATCCGTATCCGCCCGAGAAGGCCGTATTCGGAGTCTTTCAACGCCTGCGCCGAAACATGGAAGCCCTCGCCCGGGTGGGGCAATTGGATGCGGTTTTCTTCTGGTCGGACAACTATCAGGTCCCCGATTCATTGGTGGAAGAACACCGCCAGCAACTGGCCGCGCACTGGCCGTTGTCCGGCGCCCTGCGCATCATCGCCACCTCCACGGGCCAAGCCGCGGAGTTTCACCGGCATCCGGTGCGGGCGCTCTATTGGATGCTGCGCGGCACCTGCAGTTTCATGCAAGCCCAGCCCAGCTTGCGCTGTTGCGGGCCGGGCCAGGTGGCACTGCTGCGGCGCTGGCTGCACCTTTTTCAACCGGACCTTATCTTCGCCCATCGCCTGGGCACGGTCGGCCCGCTGATCCGGTTGCGACAACCGCTGCCCCCGGTGATACTGGATCTGGACGATGTCGAGCACATCAAGATGCTGCGCCTGCACACGCATTCCGTCCCACGATTCTCCCGCGTCCGGGCCGGGCTGCGCGCCGCGCTCGCCATCCTCTCCGAACGCCGGGCGGCGGCGCTGGTCCGCGCCACTCTCGTTTGCTCCGAAAGCGATCGGCGTGCCCTGCAACAAGTGGTCCCGCGTGCCCGCATCGAAATTCTTCCCAACACCGCGCGCTCGGCGGAGCCCCTGCCCCCCGCCCCGGAGCCCACGGCGATTTTTGTGGGGGTCGCCTATTATCCGCCCAACCGCGACGCCATTCAGTGGCTGGTCTCCGATATCTGGCCCCGGGTGCGCGCCCGGATTCCCAGCGCGCGCCTGTTGGTGGTCGGCGAGGGCGCGGCGGATGCCGTGGGAGCCGCAGGCGGGACCGGGGTGGAAGTCGTGGGATTCGCCACCGAACTGGAAGCGGAGTATCGCCGGGCTGGCGTGGCCGTGTGCCCGATCCGGCGGGGCAGCGGAACCCGCATTAAAATCATCGAAGCCGCCTTGTATCAACGACCCACCGTTTCCACCACCATCGGCGCCGAGGGCCTGAGCTTCGAGCCCGGCCGCGAAATCATGATCGCGGACGATGCGGAGCGTTTTGCCGACGCCTGCATCACACTGCTGAGCGATGCCACGCAGCGGGAAAAAATCGGCCAGGCCGCGCTCCACCGGGCCCGGCAGGATTACGCCCCGGAGAAGGTGGTCAACCATCTGGCCCAACTGCTGCAAGGCCACCTCGCCCGCCCCCTGGAGCACTTGAATGAACGCGCGTAATGATCCGTTTGTATTCATCGGCGGCACCTCCGAACCGGGCGGACTCCATGTGCATACGGCCGACGTGGCCATGGCCATCGCACGCACCGGGCGCGCGGTCACCATTCTGTGCCCCAGCGTGGATCACTTCACCGCGATGTTTGTCGGTTCGCCGGTGCGGGTGGAGGTCATCCCGCCGCAGACGGCAAACACCTCTGCGGCGAACTACTGGCGCCAGGCCCTGGCCCGCCATCACAGCGCCATCGCCGTGCTGTGCCGCGGGAAACTGGGCGAAAGCAGTGTGGCCGATTTGTGGTACATCCGCCGCTTCACGCGCCGCCTGTTCACCATCGAGCACCGGGCCTTGGATAACAGCCGCCCGTCCCGGAGCCAATTGCGTCGCCACGGGTGGGCCATGCGTGCTCTGGTGCGACGCGTGCTGGTGGTGTCCGATGAAGTTGCGCAACATGCCCGGGAGGAATTCGGCCTGCCCCGCGCCCAGGTGGCCACGTGCATCAACTGGTACGATCCGGTTTTTCAGCCCGTGAGCGCCGCCCAGCGCCGCGCGGCGAAACTACAACTTGGCCTTGCGCCGGACACTCTGGTGGTGGGCTATCATGGACGGCTGGCCCCCGAGAAGCGGGTGGACGCCCTGATCGATGCCTTTGCCAGACTGCGCGATCCCGCGGGCGTGACGACCCGGTTGGTTCTGGTGGGTGAAGGCTGGAAGCGACGTGAACTGGAGGAGCGCATCCGCGTTCGAAACCTGGAGTCCCGCGTTCGGATGACCGGCTGGCATCCAGACCCCCGCGCCGCCCTGGCCGCCTTCGATATTTCCGTGCTGCCCAGCCTGCAGGAAGGTTTCCCGCTCGGCTTGCTGGAGGCCATGGCCAGCGGCGCGGTGTGCCTGGCCCACCCGATGTCCAGCACGCACAGCATCATCACCTCGGGCGTGAACGGTCGCCTCGCGAATCTGCAAAACCCGGACGCCTTCGCCACGGCGCTACAGGAACTGGTGGACCAACCGACGACGCTGCGCGACGCCTGGGGCGAGGCTGCCGCCCTCGCCACCGCACAGAACTATTCGCGCGAACGCCGTTTGCCCGCGGTGCTGGCGGCGCTTGAAGTGGATCCCGCGGCGGCGCATCTTCCCACCCGGGAGCGCACCCTGGCCTTCACCCGATAATTCGATGCACACACCCGCCGTCAGCGTCCTCATCCCCACCTACAACCGCGCCGCCTTTGTCGGACGTGCCATTGAACAGGTACTGGGACAGACCTGGACCGATCTGGAACTCCTCGTGGTCAACGACCGCAGCACGGATGACACCGCGACCGTGTTGTCGGACTGGCAGAAGCGCGACCGGCGGCTCCGCATCATCAACAATAATCAAGGTCCGCATGGCCCCGCAGGAGCCCGCAATGCCGGGCTGGCCGAGGCCCGCGCCCCCTGGGTGGCCTTTCTCGACAGCGATGATGAATGGGAGGCGGACAAGATCGCCCACTTCATGCCAGCCGCCGGGGACGGCGTCACCCTGATCGGCAGCAACTACTTCATGGTGCGGGAAGATGGCCAGCCCAGCCAGACCATGTGGGATTTTGTCAGCACGGTGATGATTCCGTGGTGGAGCAAGGATCCCCTGGCCCAGCCCGTGATTCCGGCCCAAGCTTTGCGCGATCAACCCGGCTTGCTCGCCGATCCACGCGTAGTACGCGGCATGGCCATGGGTGGATTCCTGTGGCCGCACACCTCGTCCGTCATGGTCCGCCGCTCTGCGGTGCAACAGGCGGGCGGCTTCAATGCCCGGCTGTTGCGCACCGAGGATATGCATCTCTGGCTGGATCTGCTGAATCTGGGCCGGTTCGTCTATGTGGACCGACCGCTGGGCCGCTACCACATTCAGGGCCGGGAGGCCGCCACCGGTCAGCGCTACGAAAGCCACGCCGAGAACCGCCGCCACACGCACTATGAGGAAACCCTGGCCCACCTGAATTTTTTCCGGTCCTTGCGCAAACGCTATGCACTTCAGCCGGTCGAGCGGCGCTACCTGCAGGAGCGTCTGCGCATGCAGCATCTGTATTGCGCCCGGGCCGCAGGCGCGGACCGACCGTTGGCCGCGCGCTGGCATGCCTGGTGGGCGGGCCACCGGTTCCGCGGGAAGCCCATCTCATGAGCATCGCCCTGGTCACACCCAGTTGTGCCGCGGATTACGAGCAGTGCCGACTGCTGGTGGAGACGACGAACCGGTGCATTCACCGCGATATCCCGCACTACCTGATCATTGACCGGCGCGATGTCCCCCGGTTCCAGTCTCTGACCTCACCGCGCACCCGTATCCTGGTTTCGGAGGCAATGCTCCCAGCCTGGCTGGCCCCGGACCCGGCGCACCGCCACCAATGGACCAGCGCACGCACGCCGCCCGTGGTCAACTGGGTGATTCAACAACTGCTGAAGCTTTCGGTGTTCGATGCCATCCCGGAAGACCTGGTCGTTTTTTGCGACTCCGACATGGCTTTTGTCCGGCCCTTCGACCTCATCGCACGCGTGGTTCACCCACCCGACCGCATCAGCCTTCTTCGGGTGGAGCAGAATCCCGGTCCGCAGTGGACCACCTGGCGCGAAGCGGCCTTCCACCTGCTGGGTTTGCAGGAGGGGTCCGGTCCGGTCATTGACTACATCGGCAACATGATCACCTGGCAGCGGAAGCACGTGCTGGCCCTCCGCGCGCGGATCGAAGCCATCCACGGCCGCCCGTGGATTGAAGCGGTCGCCCGCTGTGCCACCCTTTCGGAATATATTCTCTACGGCACCTACATCGAACACGTGGTGGGCCTGGAAGATTCAGGCCACATTATTGATAACCACCCCGCCATCAAAGCCTCCTGGGGTACGAAACTGAATGATGCCGATGCTCTTCAGCGCTTCTTTCAATACCTGGAGCCCGGCATCGTGGGCGTCATGATTCATTCCCGGGACGCCGTGCCGGTCGCTCGCTACCGGGAACACGTCCTGTCGCTGATCCAAACTGCGACACCGCGCGGCGGCCCGCCGGCCTGACTCAGGGCAGCCGCAGGAAAGGCGTGGTACGGGGGTTCGAACTATCCACTTCGCACGGGCGCGCGAGATCGTAGAGCGCGAGCTCGGCGTCGTGCGGCAGCTGGACCTCCACATCCGCGATACGCTGCCGCCAGCCGTGCCAGCCCTTTTCCAGTTCTTCCTTGGGATAGGTACGGGCGGCGTATTTTTTCAGGAAGTGATCGCGGCTCAGGTACAGGTAGTGGCACATGGGCGGAAAATGGGGATAGACCTGCATGCCGGGAAAATCGACCCGGTGTCCGGCATAGGTGATCAGGTCGATGGGCCCGTCCGGTTTTTTCCACAGCTGACAGCGGAATAGCGGGCGGGGCTGAAAAACGTAATACCGCCGCATGGTTTCACGAAACCGCGGATGGTCGTGGTCGGGTTGCTCGCAGGTGGGAATAAAAACCAGCTCGCGGAAATTCACGGCATTGAAGCCCGCGGCTTCCACCCGGGCCACGAAGGCGGGCAGGGATTCGTCGGGGCGTTCCGGCAGGCGAAATTCATCCACATCACAGCGAAGAAACCAATCGTAGTCGGCCTGGTTGGCAAACTTCTCGGCCTCGCGCAGCAGTGCGGTTAAATCAAAGCAGGTGCTCGACTGACGCTGCTCGACCGCCACCACGCCACGACCCAGCCGCTGCTCGGCCTGCGCCACCACCTCGGGCGGTGATCGATCACAGAACACATGAACGTGGCAGCCCAGCGCGATCAGGTGGTCCAGGCAGGGACCCACCATGCGAATCTCATCGTGCACCGGTACCATGGCGCACACGCGCGGCAAGGGCTGACGCAGTGGCGACGGCTTGGTCAGCGCAGACACCTGCACCCAGGCCGCGGGCCGGGCCGGGTCGGGAGCCAGCAACTTGCTGAAGCCAGGTCCGCCCACCGCGCGACACAGCGAATCCAGAGGCCGGAAAAAATATTTCCATGAACGCGTTTGGCGATAAGCCACCAAGCGATTTTGGAACAATGCTTCCGGTTGCTCCCGGCTTTGCGCCACTTCGCCCAGTGCAAACAAGCGGCGCCGGGCCTCATCTCGATCCGCCCGGGCCTGGCGCGCTTCCGCAGCCCATTGATCACGTTCCAGGCGCGGGTAGTGGGTGAACTGCTCCAGTTCCTTCAGGGTTTCAAGGTTGCGTGCGGACCAGTCACCGAGCGCGGAGCGATCCACCGGCCAACCGCGCTGCAACGCATGATAGAGTTTGACCTGATCGGGCGTGGCATAGGCGGCCAGCGTGGTGTCATCCTCGGTTTGATGGCGAAGGCTGGGTTGGATCCAACGCTCATACCCAACCGCTTGTGGCCAGCCCGCAAAACCGGCGTCATGCAAGGCCGATTCCAACTGGTGAACCACCTCGGCGGGGCGCGCGAGTACGTCTTCAAATTTCACCACCGCCACCGGAACATTCTTCAGCTGATCCAACAGGCGATGGGTATAGGCCTCCCACAGGGCCAGCCCGGCCGGCACACTACATTCGCCCCGCTGGGCCAGTGAGCGCGCGATTTCCAGCGGGTTTCGCACCGTGATCACGACAAAAGGATCAGTCAGCACCTCCAGCCACATTTCCACGGTGAGGCACAAGCGGGGGTCCTTCACATACCAGGGGCGATGTTCATCCAATCCTCGCACCAGGGTTTGAAGTTCATAAGAAAGCCCGCGCCGCCGTTCTTTTTCCAACCGATCCACCGCAAACCGGTGGGGCTGCAGCCAGGAGGCGCCACATCCACCCAGGATGGCATCGTGCAGCGCCAGCACGTCCATACGTTCATGGAAACCCTTGGGATTGCACGCATGCGGGGGAATTTGCTGTTCAGCCGGGCCGAAATAGCAACCCAACCGGTCCAGCAGACCGGCCACTGCTGATGTGCCGGAACGGTGCATGCCCGCGACCAGAATTTGCGGATGACGCAGGGAGGTAGTCGACATGGCTGACAACGCTACCGAAAGAACCGCGACTTGCCAATCCACCATGCAGGTCGGGACTGGCGCGGCTGGTCCGCCCGGTATATGGTACTGTGTTTGGAACCACCCCGTGACCACACCAATTGAACACATCGCGCGCGACCTGGCCATCGGCCGGATTCAACGACACATTTTTCTATGCTGCGACCAGACCAACCCCAAGTGCTCGGGACGGGAAGAAAGTTTGGCCTCCTGGAATTTCCTGAAGCGCCGTCTGGATGAGCTGGGGCTGTCCGGCGCGGGCGGCATCTACCGGACCAAGGCCAATTGCCTGCGCATCTGCCAGGAAGGCCCGATTGCCGTGGTTTATCCGGATGGGATATGGTATCGCACCTGCTCACCGGATGCTCTGGAGCGTATCATTCAGGAGCACCTGGTGGGCGGACGACCGGTGGAGGAACTGGTCTTCGCGCGCCATCCCCTGCCCGTGCCATGAACGCGGATGAGGGTTGGATGGTCATATCTTACTTATGAATAGCCTGGGGAATGTACTATGAGCCGCCTTTGGATTGCTGGATTGTTGTTACTTGTGGCCACGTCAGGCACCGCTTCGGCGGCCGATTTGGCCCCGGATGCCCATCAAAGCCGGGTGGCCCGGATGCTCGCCCTCAACATGCCGCTGCGCCACCTGAGCCGGGAGCCGCTGGATGATCATATCTCCACCAATGCGCTGGAAATTTTTCTGACCGCACTTGATTTCGAGCACACCTATTTCCTGGCCTCTGACATCGCCGATTTCCGGCTCTCCCAGAACGATTTGGATGATCAGCTCAAGGTGGGCGATGTGACCCTCGCCTACAAAATCTACAACATCTACAAAACCCGGGTGGCCAACCGCACCGCCTATGTCAAAGAGCTGCTCACCCAGGGTTTCGATCTGACCCAGAACGAAACCTATGAATGGAAGCGCAAGGACGCGCCCTGGCCCGCGGACGAAGAAGCGTGGAACGATCTGTGGCGGCGCAAGATCAAGCATGAGCTGGTGGCCCGTACGGTGGCCCAGCAACTGGGCGCCGAAGAAGGCAATGCCGGATCGGTGGAGACTGATGCGGAAACCAACACCGCTTCCGCCGCCGAGGCCAAGCTGCCGCCCGAAGAACAGATCCGGAAAAGCTACGACCGCTTCCTCACCATCATTCAGGACAACGACACGCTGTGGCTGCTGGAGCGCTACCTCAATGGCTTCACCCGCGCCTACGATCCCCACACCGACTATATGTCCCCCTCCAGCCAGGAGGACTTTTCCATCGGCATGAAACTTTCCCTGGAGGGCATCGGCGCCCTGCTCAGCAGCGACGAGGGAGCGGCCCGGGTGGAACGTCTGATCGCGGGCGGTCCCGCCGAACGGGATGGCCGCCTGAAGCCGGGCGATAAAATCATTGCCGTGGCGCAGGGGGATGAGGAAGCGGTGGATGTGCTGCACTGGCCGCTCAGCAAAACCGTGCGCTTGATCCGCGGCG
The DNA here is from genome assembly GCA_964441655.1 of uncultured Verrucomicrobiota bacterium. Taxonomy (GTDB): domain Bacteria; phylum Verrucomicrobiota; class Kiritimatiellia; order CAIVKH01; family CAIVKH01; genus CAYTVN01. Next base: position 16,890 of record CAYTVN010000022.1, read on the forward strand.
AAAAAGGCAGCCGGGTGGTGCTGACGGTCATACCCGCCGCCGCGGCCTCCACCCAGACCCGGGTGGACTTGATCCGCGATGAAGTGAAGCTGGAAGAGCAGGCAGCCAAAAGCGAAATCCGCAACCTGCCGGGCCCCGACGGCATTGAACGCAGGCTGGGTATCATCACCCTACCGGAATTCTATGCCGACATGTCGGGCGACAAAAAGCCCGAGGAGCAGCGCAGTTCGGCCCGCGACGTCGCCGACCTGCTGACCACCTTGCGCGATGAAAATATCGAAGGGCTGGTGCTGGATCTGCGCAGCAACGGGGGTGGCTCCCTCAACGACGCCGTGTCCATGACCGGACTGTTCATTGAGAGCGGACCGGTGGTGCAGATCAAGAGCCAGCGCCAGACCCACACCTTGAGTGACCCCAATCCCGACGTCACCTACACCGGCCCGGTGGTGGTGCTGGTCAACCGGCTCAGCGCATCGGCTTCCGAGATCCTGGCCGCCGCCCTCCAGGATTACGGCCGGGCCATCATCATCGGCGACACGCGCACCCATGGCAAAGGCACCGTGCAAACCCTGGTCAACCTGAGCAACGCCACCACCAACATGGGCTCGCTCAAAGTGACCACGGCCAGCTTCTACCGCATCGCGGGGGGCTCCACCCAGATGAAGGGCGTGGAATCGGACATCGTGCTGCCCTCCCCGCTGGAAAGCATGGAGGTGGGTGAGGATCAGTTGCCGCACGCCATGCCGTGGACACAAATGGATCCCGCCTTCTACGAACGCGTCAACAACACCGCGGATATTCTGCCCATCCTGCGCCAGAAATCGGCGGAGCGGCGGGGCGCCGACGCGCGCTTCACCGCCTACACCAACCTGCTGGCCCGCCTGGCCGAACGCCAGCAATCCACCACCATTTCCCTCAATCTCGAGGAGCGGCTCAACCTCGCCCACAGCGAGAAGGAATTGCAGAAGCAACTGGAAGAAAACGACCCCGGCAAAGACCAGGACGAAGAAAAGAAGAAGAGCAAGGATCTGGTTATGAAGGAGTCTCTCAACATCCTGGCCGACTGGGTCTCCCTGCTCGAAACCCAACCCGCCACAGCCGTTCGTTAAGCTCATGCGCCGTCTGGTCCTGGCCTGCTTGATCATGCTGTTGAGCCGGGATGTGGCGAGGGCAGCATCCGCCCCCGCGGTGCAGTTGGTGAAATTCGCCGAGGGCTTCACCCAGCCGGTGGCCCTGGTTTTTATCCCCGGCCAATCCGAGGCCCTGGTCGTGGAACAGGCCGGCCGCCTGCGCCTGCTCCGCCCGGGCGATCCGGACCACCCGGTGGTGCTTGATCTGACGGACCGGGTGGACGCAGGTGGCGAAATGGGGCTGCTCGGACTCGCTTTTCATCCGCAGTTCCGCACCAATCGACGTCTATTCGTCAACTACACCACCAAAGGTGACGGCCAGCAGGGCACCCGGATTTCAGAATTCCAACTGCCGGCGGCGACCATGACCGCTGATCCGGCCGCCGAGCGTATCTTGATGCGCTTCCGCCAGCCCTACCGGAATCACAACGGCGGCATGTTGCTGTTCGGCCCGGACGGCTATCTGTACATCGGCACCGGCGACGGCGGCGCCGCCAACGATCCGCAAAACAATGGCCAGCGCATGGACACCCTGCTGGGCAAGATGCTGCGCGTGGATGTGGACCACATCCCCGACGGCGCCACCTATGGCATTCCGCCTGACAATCCGTTCCGTGAGCAGCCTGACGCGCGGCCCGAAATCTACGCCTACGGATTACGCAACCCCTGGCGATACAGTTTTGACCGGGCCACGGGCGACCTGTGGTGTGGCGATGTGGGTCAGAATGCGCGCGAAGAGATTGACCTGATCGTCAAGGGCGGGAACTACGGCTGGCGTATCATGGAAGGCATGATTTGCACCCCCAAGGTGGGCGACCCGTGCGATCGTCAGGGATTGCTTCTCCCCGTCGTGGATTATCCCCGTCCAGAGGGTGTTTCCGTGACCGGCGGTTATGTCTACCGCGGCACCAAATTCCCCACCCTGCAGGGCCTCTACTTCTATTCTGATTTCGCCTCCGGCCACCTGTGGGGCTTGCGGTACAGCGGCGGGCGGGTCACCGACCATCACAAGCTGATCACCCGGGGCCCGTCACTCTCGTCTTTCGCGGAAGATCACGAAGGCGAATTGTACGGCGTCGGCTACCAGGGCGCCCTGTATCGCCTCGAAGCCAAACCCTGACCGCGGACTCAACCTGGCAGACTCATCACCAGGACCCGGGTCGGGCCACCCACCGGAGTCAGGGTCAAATCCGGGCAGGCCGCGGGCAGCAACACCGTGGCGCCCAGTTTGAGACGGTCGGTGCCATGCGGGCCGCTCACCTCCACGCCGCCTTGTTCGACAAACAGGACGCGAAAGGTTTGCAAATCCATGGGGTGCGCCCACGCACCGGTCAATTGCAACTGCTCCATGCGGAAGTAGGGCGAGGTTAAAA
>CAYTVN010000023.1:0-19048 GCA_964441655.1 uncultured Verrucomicrobiota bacterium
CCAGCAGGGCTTCGTCGCTGTGGATGATGGTGGCCACATTGATGCTCCAGCCGGGCAGGAACCAGGTGAAGAATTCCGGGAACCACAACACCAGGCCGGTGGAGCCGATGACCATGACGCCCCAGAACACGGCGAAATAATCGAACTTCTCCCAGTAGGTCCAGCGGCCATACTGCGGGCGCGGGCCCAGCTTCAGGAACCACTTGATGGACTGCGCGAACTCCAGGGCATCCCGCTTGGTGAACAGCATGGTGTTTTCGCCCAGCAGCAGTTCCCGCCAGGACCCGCATTCCCGCCGTTTGCGGAAAATCAACTGGAACACATGCACGGAGAACAGGCCGAACATCACCGTGGCGGCCAGGCGATGGATGAAGCCGCAGGACTCAAACCCGCCCAGGGTGCGCGAGACCACGCCGGCCCATGGGGTGTAGGCGAAACGCAGGGTCATGCCGGTCACGGCCAGGCTGAGGAAGCAGCAGATCAAGGTGGCGTGCGAGATGCGCTCGGTCCTCCCGAAGCGCTGGAACTGTTTTTCGCCTGGCCGGAGCGGAGCCGGTGCTCCGTGGGTCATCCGCATGGCGATGGTGGAGGGCAGCCACAGCAGGGTGTGGATGCCGAAGACGGTGAAGGTCCCCACCAGCAGGGCGGTCATGCTCCAGAAGGTGTAGAACAACCAGGGGTATTTGTCGGGATCGTGGTGGGTGGCGTGGGAGAGGTAGCCGGTGAATTTCTGGGGGGCATCGGGATGGCAGGACTGGCAGGTGGCCAGTACGTGCCGCGGGCCGACCCGGGAATGCGGGTCGCTGGAGGGCAGGATGTCGTGTGCGCCGTGGCAGTCCTGGCACTTGGCCGTCTTGGCCGAACCGAGCAGGGATACCTTTCCATGGAAGGTGTCGAAATAGGCCTCGGCCAGCTTTTCATGGCACTTGCCGCAGCGGTCCATGGTCTCCATGCGGAAGGTGTCGCCCTCGGTCTGCGTGATTGAGTGCGCGGTGTGGCAGTCGTTGCAAACGGGCAGCTTTTCGCCCGCCTTGGGCGTGGCGGTGGCGTGGACACTGGCCAGGAACTGGCTGGCGATCCCGTGGTGGCAGCGGGCGCAGGTGCTGGCCACCTGGGACGGGTGCACGCTGGATTCCGGGTCGTCCGCAGGCAGCGGCCGGTGCGCGGTATGGCAGTCGGCACAGGTGGCGGTCACGGTCAACCCGCTCTTGCGCAGCCCGCGCCCGTGTACGCTTTCGTTGTAGTGGGGCAGGATATCGTGTTGATCGCCTTTGTAACGCACTGCCGCCTTCTCACCCTCGCGGTGGCACCGAGCGCAGAGGTCCGGCACGTTGAGGGGGAAGGTGGGGGACTGGGGATCCTTGCGGTTGCGCACCTGATGGGTGCCGTGGCATTCGATGCAGGTGGGGGCGTTCGAGTCGTTCTCGGCAAACAGCTGGCCATGGCGACCGCGCTGGTACTGCTGCTGGGCCACCTCGTGGCAGGAGCCGCAGTTCACGCGGTCGGTGATGGTTTCGCAGGGGCGCTCGTGGGAGGCCTGGACCTGGCTATGGCACTGGGCACAGGCCACGTTGCTGTGGATGCCCAGGTGGGCGTCCTCTTCGCTCACCTGCAGGGAGCGTCCATCCTTGCTGGCCACGATGTCCGGTTTCTGGTGGCAACCCAGGCAGTCGCGATTGGCCATGCCGCGGTCGTAGAAGACCTTGCGGATGCGGTGGGGCTGGTGGCAGTCGGCGCAGGCGGGCAGGCGATGGGCTTCCGTTTCCCACCGCTTGCCGTCGATGATCTTGCGGTGGACTTCCTCGATCATGGCGTGGCAGGCGGAGCAGGTCTTGGCGATGTTGGTGCGCGCGATGGTGGAGCGGTCGTCATCGGCGGGCAGGATGTGGTGCGCGCTGTGGCAGGAGATGCAGCTGGGCGCCACCACCAGTCCCTTCTTGAACAAGGCCTCCCCGTGGATGCTTTCCGTGTAGTTGGAAACCACGTTCTCGTCGGCCACGTGGCGTTCCATCTGCACCGTGCCGCCCTCGCGATGGCACTTGCCGCACACCGAGGGGATTCGGATGGCGGCCACCGCCGAGGCGGGACTGCGCAGGGGTTGGATATCATGGTTGCCGTGGCAGGACTGGCAGCGGGGTGCCAACTTGTCGCCGCGGGCCAGGGCCACGCCGTGCAGGCTTTCCGCCTCCAGCTTGGCCTGGTCCTCATGGCAGCCCGCACAGTTGACCGGCTGCACCTTCTCGTGGTCCTCCGTGAGGCCGGTCAGATCCTCGTGGCAATCGATGCAGGCCAGATCCCCGTGCACCGAACCGGCCAGCAAGTTGGTGTCGTAGGTCATGTCCATCTCGGGGTCGTTGTGACACCCCAGACAGAGGCTGTTGGATTGGGCGGAGGCGGAGAGCGGGGCGGCGGCCAGGGCCAGCGCGAACAACATCGGGCCAAGCAGGGCGGGACTATTTTTCATCCGTGCCGGGCTCCGGGGTGGGGGCGGGTTCCTCGTGGGGCGGCTTTTTGTGGCCGATCATCCACGCCGTGTTCATGGGATATTCATTGGGGTCGAACATGACCCAATACAGGTGCCAGACCACGATGGCCAGGGTGGCCAGCACCGCTTCGTAATAGTGGGCCACCTGTGCGACCTCCAGCCACACGGCGGGCAGGAAGCGCAGCACCGCGGTGGTGAAGATGAGCATGACGCCGGTGATGATCATGACCACGGAGCCCCAGACCAGGGCCCAGTATTCGGCCTTTTCGGCAAAGTTGTAGTGGCGGACCTGCGGGCCCGGCCCGCCCCAGCCCAGGTTGCGGCGCAGCAGGTACCAGGCGTCCGTGGCATCGCCCCAGCCGGGCTGGAGATGGCGCAGGTACTGCCGGCCCCGGGTCGAACCCACCAGCAGGATGAAGTGAACGATGAACAGGGCGGTAAACGCCCAGCCCGCCACCCGGTGGGTCATGCCACGCCAATAGGAGCCATCCGGCAGAGCCCGGAACGGCCAACTCCAGAACGACTCCGGGAATTTGTGCACAAAGCCGGTGTAGGCCAGCAGGCCGAAGGTGATGACCAGCAGGGTGTGCTGGGCGCGCAGGAAGGTGGGCAGCCGCATTTCCGAGCGGGGATGGGCGCGCACCCGCTTCATGTGTACCTTCATCTTGGCTACATAATCCACCCCGGTGAACAGCACCATGCCGCCGACAATCAGGATGATCAGCGCGATATAGATGCGGGCCACCAGATTCACCACCATGGCTTTGTCGGTCCCGGCCCCGGGGGCCTGATGGATGCGCAACTCGCCCCGGGCCAGCCGGGTGCCGATGCCCTGGTGGCATTTGCCGCAGGTGGTGGGCAGGTTGGTGGGGTTGATGGAGGAGCCCGGATCGCTGGAGGGCAGGATGTCGTGGTAGCCGTGGCAGGAGGCGCAGTTGGCCGCCGCCACGCCGCCGATCTGGGCGGCCAGGCCATGGAAGCTCTGCATGTAGGTGTCCAGCACCCCGGACTGGATGGTGTAGCGGGAGGCGATTCGCGCGGAACCATGGCACTGGCCGCAGGTTTCCGGAATGTGGGCGGGCGAAACCGAGGACTTGCTGTTTTTGATGCCGGAAATGTCATGTTCGCCATGGCAGTCCGTGCACACCGGGGCATCGCGCAGGCCGGCCGCGACCGCCTTGCCGTGTACGCTGGTCGCAAACGCCTCCGCTTCCTTTTTGTGGCAGGATCCACACGTGGCGGGAATGTTCTGCCAGAACATGCCCGAGTTGGTGCGGGAGCCCCGCTGGATGGTGTGCACCCCGTGACAGTCCGTGCAGACGGCAGCGTGCTTGCCCTTGCTCTCCAGTATGACCCCATGCACGCTGTTGGAATAATCCAGGGCAAGGTATTCCTTGCGCGGCTTGTAGAGCGCCATGACCTCGGGCTTGGCGTGGCAGGCCTCGCACATGGCCGGGATGTTACGGTAGTGGGTGGGCGCATTGGTGTTGCCCGCGGGCAGGATGGCATGCGGCTTGCCATGGCAGTCCGCGCAACTGGCCGCTTCCTTGACGCCGTGCGCGGTGGCCTGGCCGTGCTCGCTGGCCCGGTACTCTGTCACTTCATCCTCATGGCAGCCGGAGCAGTCCACCCGCTTGACCTTGCCGTGCTCTTCCTTCGTGCCGGCCAGATCCTCGTGGCAGTCGATGCAGGCCTGATCGCTGTGTACGGAGCGGGCCAGTGCCTCCGTGTCGAAGAACATGTCGGAATCAGCGTCCTGATGGCAGTCCAGGCAGACCCGGTCTTCCTGGGCGGGCAGGGTGGGCGCGGACAGGCCAAAGGCCAGCACGGCGAGCCAACCGGCCAGCGGCCAGCGCCTACCGGCCATGGCGAGTTACCTTGGCTGGGGGGACAGATTCCATGTCGGTCAAGATCAGTTCGTATGTGGGCGAAACCGAAACAACGGACCAGCTATACGCTTTCCCGGGCTGGTCGACAATCGGGCGCGCTATGATGCTTGGGGTAGGGGTTTACCTGATAACACGGCCGAGGTTTCGCTATCGGGGAAAACCTGAATTCTTGTCGTAGGCATTTCATGGCTTTGATTCCATGGCGCACCCCCTCTATAAGTAGCCCCGTTCATGAGCGAATACCTGCCCATTATCTTCTTCATGTTTCTGGGGGCGTTGATCGGCGCGGGCTCCATTCTGGCTGGCCTGCTGGTCGGCTTTTGTTCCCCGAACAGCCTGCGCAAGCTGATGGCCTATGAATGTGGAGCGGTGAGTTTCGGCAGCGCGCGCATCCAGTTCAAGGTGGGCTACTACCTGTTTGCCCTGCTGTTCCTGGTGTTCGATATCGAGTCCTTGTTCCTCTTCCCCTGCATGAAAATATTCCGGGCCACGGCGGAGGGCCGGGTGCCGGAGGTGGCCTATGGCGTGTTGCTCATCGAGTTGGGCGTGTTCATCGCCATCCTGCTGGTCGGGTTGGTCTACGCGTGGCGGAAGGGGGCCCTCAAGTGGGAATGATCGGTCAGGTGCCGCCGTTGCTGCGGCAGGCCCCGGGCGGGCCCTCCATCATCCGGGCCCTCGATTTCGTGGTCAACTGGGCGCGCGCCAATTCCCTGTGGCCGCTGACCTACGGCACCTCCTGTTGCGCCATCGAGATGATGGCCACCTCCATGCCGCGCTATGACATCTCGCGTTTCGGTTCCGAGGTGTTTCGCGCCTCGCCCCGTCAGGCGGATCTCATCATCCTGGCCGGCACCATTGTGGAGAAGATGGTGGAGCCGCTGGTCACCCTGTACGAACAGATCCCGGGCCCCAAATATGTGATGGCCATGGGTAGTTGTACCATTTCCGGCGGCCCGTTCATTTACGACAACTATTCGGTGATCAAAGGCGCGGACCGGGTCATTCCGGTGGATGTCTTTGTGCCCGGCTGCCCGCCCCGCCCGGAGGCGCTGTTGCACGGGTTGATGACGCTGCAGCGGAAAATCCGCGGCGAGACCATGCTGGACGCCTGGAAGCCCGGCCCGGTGAACGTGGGCGCCATCGGCGACCCCCTGACTGCGGCGGCCACCGCGTGGGTGGAACTGGAAAAGCGCAAGGACGCCGAACAGGCCGAGGCCCGCGCGCGGTTTGCCGCCGAAAACCCGGGCTACAAACCACAACGCACGCCGCGGGTGAAAAAGGAGGCCTTCCCGCCGGTGGAGCGCGTGCGTCGGCCGGCCCCGGGCGTGGCCCCGGTGGAGATGCTGTCCACCTTGTTGGAACGCTTCCCCAACCTGCACCTGCACGGGGTGGAGACGATTGATCTGGAGGCGGTGCGCGCATATACGGCCGATCATCTGCTGGATGTGGTGGTTCCCCCCGACGACTATCTGGCCGTGGTGGATTTTGTGAAAACCGATCCGCGGCTGGACCTGAACATGCTGGTCGATCTGTCGGCGGTGGATTGGAAGGATCACTACGACCTGCTGGTGCAGCTTCGCTCCGTGCCGCGGGGGCATGGCCTGCAGGTGCGGGTGCCCTTGGCCAAGCAGCCGAACGTGGTCGCCCAGGATTCCGTACCCGGTCAGCCCGATGCCGCGGCGCCCACCCTGTCGGACCGCTATCCCATCGCCGACTGGATGGAACGTGAACTGTTTGACCTGTTCGGCATTTTCTTCACCGGGCACCCGGACCTGCGTCGCCTGTTCCTGATGGATGAATTCGTCGGTCATCCACTGCGCAAGGATTTTGCCTACCCTGAGGGCATGATCAAGAGGCCCTACTGACCATGGACACCCTGCGCGCCATACCGCCCGGCTTCCTGCGCGTGTCCTCCACGGAGGATTCGGAGGAATATTTTCTCAACATCGGACCCCAGCATCCCAGCACCCATGGCGTGCTGCGCCTGGTGTTGCGGCTGGACGGTGAGACCATCCGCGAGGTGGTCCCGCACCTCGGCTACATCCATCGCGGCATCGAGAAGATGGGCGAGACGATGACCTACCCGCAGTACCTCCATCTCACCGACCGCCTGGACTACATGTGCAGTCACATGAACAACCTGGGCGTCTGCCTGGCCGTGGAGAAGGCCCTGGGCATCGGGGTGCCGGAGCGGGGTGAGTATATCCGCGTGCTCGTGTGCGAGCTCCAGCGCATCCAGTCCCACCTGCTGTTCTGGGCCGCCTTCGGGGGCGACCTCGGCGCGGTTTCGGCCTTCCTCTACGGGTTCAAGGAGCGCGAACTCATCACCGACATCTTCGACGAGATGTGCGGGGCCCGCCTGACCATGAACTATTTCCGGCCCGGCGGCTCGGTGTACGACCTGCATGCCAACACCATCCCGCGTGTGCAGTCCTTCCTGGAGGTCATGAAGCGCCGATTGGTGGAGTACGACCGCCTGATCACCGGCAACGTGATTGTGCAGCAGCGCACCCGGGGCATCGGGGTGTTGTCCGCGGAGCGGGCCATCGCCGGCGGATGCACCGGCCCCATGCTGCGGGGTTCCGGAGTCAGCTACGACCTGCGCAAGAACGATCCCTATTCGATCTACGACCGCTTCGAATTCGACGTCCCGGTGGGCCGTGCCGGGGACTGCTATGACCGGTACGAAGTGCGCATGGAGGAAATCCGTCAGTCCCTGCGCATCGTGGAACAGGTGATCAACGCCCTGCCCGAGGGCCCCTACCGGGCCAAGGAAATCCCCGTGCTGCGCCCTCCCGCCGGGTATTACGCGGCCGAAGTGGAAACCGCCAAGGGCGTGTTCGGCACCTACCTGACCTCGACCGGCGAGACCAAGCCCTACCGCATTCACCACCGCTCGCCCAGCCTGGCCAATTTGAGCGTCATCAACGACATCAGCCGCGGCCACAAGATCGCGGACATCATTGCCATCCTGTCCACCATCGACGTGGTGATCCCGGATATCGACCGATGAACGAGTTTCCCATCAACCATCCGGTGGGCGACTGGGTGCGCGCCTCCATCGCGAGTCCGGGCGCCGCCTTTGTGGTGAACATGCTGCTGGCCGTGAGCGTGTTATCGGTGGTGATCCTGATGTGCCCGCTCTACCTGGTCTGGCTGGAGCGCAAAATCAGCGCCCGCATGCAGGCCCGCCTCGGCCCCAACCGGGTCGGCCCGTATGGCCTGTTCCAGACCCTGGCCGACATGGTGAAGTTGCTGTGCAAGGAGATCATCACCCCCACCGGCGCGGACACCCACGTCTTCTTTTTCGCGCCCATCCTGCCCATCACCGCCTCCTGCCTGATCGTGGCCGTCCTGCCCTTTGACCACAACTTGCAGGTCACCGACCTTGATGCCGGCGCGCTGTACGCCATTGGTATATCCGGCATGGGCGTGTTCGGCGTGTTGCTGGCCGGCTGGGCCTCCAACAACAAGTTCTCCCTGCTGGGCGCCCTGCGCTCGGGCGCGCAGATGATCTCGTACGCCATCTCCATCGCCCTGAACGTGTTGTTTATTGTGATGGTCTCCGGCAGCGCCTCGCTGCGAGAGATCGTGCTTTCCCAGCAGGGCACTGTGCTGGACTGGTGGGTGTTCAAGATTCCCGGGCTGGGCCTCGCTGCTTTTGTGATGTACCTGATTTCCTCCACCGCGGAACTGAACCGCGGTCCCTTCGACATCGCGGAGGCCGAGCAGGAGATTGCCGCCGGTTTCCACACCGAGTACGCGGGTACCGCCTTCGCCATGTTCTTCATGGCCGAATACCTCAATATGTTCATCGCCGCCTCCATCGGCACGGTGTTTTTCCTGGGTGGCTTCCTGGCTCCGCAATTCGGGCTGCCGCTGGTGGACCCCGTGCTGGCGGCCGTGCCCGGCTTTGTGTGGTTCTTTCTCAAGATGCTGTTCTTCATCTTTGTCTACATGCTGCTGCGGTGGTCCTTGCCACGGCCCCGGGTGGACCAACTGATGTACCTGGAATGGAAGATCCTGCTGCCCGGCAACGTGCTGTTGCTGCTGCTCGGCGGCATCTTCGTCTTCATGGGGTGGATACTGTGATGGCCCCCACCGTTTCACGCGAACCAGCGCATCCCCTGCGTGCCCTCCGCAAGGTCTGGCAGGGCTTTTGCTCGGTCTTCAGTGGATTCCGGGTGACCCTGTATTACCTGTTCCACCCCCGTGAAGTGGTGACCGAGGAATATCCGGACAACCGCGACACCCTGAAGCTGCACGCGCGCTACCGCGGCCAGATCATCATGCCCCATGACGAGCAGGGCGAGCACCGCTGCACCGCCTGCACCATCTGTGAAAAGGCCTGTCCCAACGGCAGCATCTCCGTCCAGGTCACCCGCAACGTGGCCAATCAGCGCGTGCTGGGACAGTACTTCTACCGCTACGGCCAGTGCACCCTGTGCGGGCTGTGCGTGGAGGCCTGCCCCTTTGATGCCATCACCTTCGGCCAGGATGTCGAGGTGGCGGTTACCGACAAGGGCACCTTGACCCGGGTACTCAATCGCAAGGAGGGGCGCACCTGATGAAAGACACCGCCTTCTATCTCGTGGCCGGGATCATGCTCGCTCTGTCGGCCGGGGTGGTGGCGGCGCGCAACATCCTGCACGCCGCCCTCTACCTGATCTTCACCCTGTCCGGCACCGCCCTGGTTTATTTGTTTATGAACGCCGAGTTCGCGGCCATCGCCCAGGTGCTGGTTTATATCGGTGGCATCGTGATCGTGGTGGTGTTCACCATTCTGCTGACCTCGCATCTGGGGGAGGACCACCTGGAGGCCAGCGCCCCCCGCCGTATCCTGAGTGCCTTGCTGGCCCTGGCCTTCCTCGGCACCTTCGGCCATCTGCTGTGGAGCCACCGGGAGGCCTTTATCCAGCGGGTGCCCACCACGGATCGCTTTGCTTCGCTGGACCGGGTGGGCGTGGCCCTGCTGGCCACCGATGGCTCGGGCTGGCTGATCCCCTTTGAATTGATCTCGCTGTTGCTGCTGGCCGCGGTCATCGGCGCCATCGTGCTGGCCCGGCGCGACCACGAGATCCACGGGGAGGAGAAGAAGTGAACCTCACCTCCTGCCTGGTCCTCTCCTTTGCCATGTTTGCCATCGGTCTCTACGGGGTGCTGACTCGCCGCCATCTGATCGGCATTCTGATGTGCATCGAGCTTATGCTCAATGCGGCCAACATGAACTTCATCGCCTTCGCCTATTTCACCCATCCCGAGCCGACCGCGGGCGCCGTGTTCTCCATCTTCGTCATGGCCGTGTCGGCCTGCGAGATGGCGGTGGCCCTGTCCATCGTGGTGGCCATGTACCGCCAGAGCAAAACCCTGGACGGCGATCGCATGACGGATTTGAAAGGTTGACCCGTGCCCGAAGCAGCTTCCCATTCCATCTTTCTGGCCCAGCCCTGGTGGCCCATGCTGGCCCCGCTGATTTCCTTCGTGTTTAACGGGCTCTTCCTGGGCCGCCGAAACCGGACGGCCGCGGGCTGGCTATCCACCCTGCTCATGGGCTTCAGCGTGGTCTGGACCTTCGGCCTGTTGCGGAGTTATGTGCAGCACGCGGGCGGCCATGGCGGGCATGGCGTTCCGGAGGCCCTGATCCCGTGGAGCTTTCGCTGGGCCCAATTCTCAGAGGAGTTGACCGTTTCCCTCGGGGTCTATCTGGACAGCATTTCGCTGATGATGCTGGTGGTCGTCGCGGTCATCGGCCTGCTGGTCCACATCTACTCCCTTGGCTACATGCGCGAGGATCACGCATCCGGGCGCTTCTTCGCCCTGCTGTCCTTCTTCATCTTCTCCATGATGGGCCTGGTGGTGGCCACCAACCTGCTGCAGACGTTTATCTTCTGGGAGCTGGTGGGCGTGTCGTCCTACCAGCTGATTTCGTTCTGGTATACCAAGCCCTCGGCGGTGGCGGCCGGCCAGAAGGCGTTTATCGTGACCCGCTTCGCCGACTCCTTCTTCCTGCTCGGTATCGTGTTGGTCGCCTGGTCGGTGCACGCGCTGGATTTCGTGACCCTCAACCAGCCCGGCGCGGCGGCCCTGCTCAACCAGCCGGTGGTGGTCGGCCCCTGGTCGTTCAACGGGCTGGCCGTGGGCACCCTGCTGATCTTCGCGGGCGGGTGGGGGAAGTCGGCCATGTTCCCCCTCCACATCTGGCTGCCCGACGCCATGGAGGGCCCCACGCCGGTCAGCTCCATCATCCACTCCGCGACCATGGTGGTGGCCGGCGTATTCCTGACCGCCCGTATGTTCCCGCTGTTCGCTGCGGCGGAAAACACCCTGCCCGTGGTGGCTGCGGTGGGCGCCACGACCGCGCTGTTTGCCGCCCTGGTGGCCTGCACCCAGAAGGACATCAAGCGCATCCTGGCCTTCTCCACCCTGTCCCAGATCGGCTACATGATGCTGGCCCTGGGCGTGACCCGTACCACCGAAGGAACTATCGAGCCGCTGGGCTTCAGCGCCTCCATGTTCCATATTTTCACCCACGCCGCCTTCAAGTGCCTGCTCTTTCTCGGGGCGGGCGTGGTCATCCACGCCGTGCACACCAACGATCTCGACGGCATGGGCGGGCTGCGCCGTCATCTGCCTGTCTGCTACGCCACCGTGCTGGTGGCCACCCTGGCCATCGCCGGCATCTACCCGCTGTCCGGATTTTTCTCGAAGGATGAAATCCTGCTGGCTTGCTGGAATGGCGGGCACCGGCTCATCTTCGGCCTGGCCCTGGCCACCGGCGGGCTGACCGCCTTCTATATGTTCCGCTTCTTCTACCTCATCTTCCACGGCCAGCCGCGCGGGCATGTCGAACATGTGCATGAAGACCCGGCCATGTTGTTCCCCATGGTCGTACTGGCCATTCCCAGCCTGGCCGCCGGGTGGCTCCTCAAGGACCTGTTCCTGACCCACGTGGTTCCTCCGCTGGGGGCCGCCGCGCATCACGCCGCCCACGTGGCGTGGCTGCCCTGGGTGGCCGGCTCGCTGGGCGTACTGGGCTGGGCTCTGGCCTGGCAGGCCTATGGCCGGGCCGGCGCCGATGCCACACGCGCCCTCGAAGTGGCGGCCAAGCCGGCGTGGTATCGCTTCCTCTACGCCAAGTGCCGCATCGATGAAGTGTGGGCCTTCCTGGCCCGGCAGGTGGTGTTCCGCTCCATCGCCCAGCCGTTGAAGTGGGCGGACCGTCGCCTGGTCGACGGCTCGGTGGACCTGACCGGAGCCTCGCTCCAGTGGGGTGGCATCCTGCTGCGCTTCCTGCAGAATGGACAGCTGGCCTTTTATATCGCCGTCTACCTGATCGGCGTGCTGGCCCTGTGGCATCTTTCCGGAGGGCACGGCTGATGAATCCGAGCCACCTGCTTTCCCTGGTCTGGGTGATCCCCGCCGTGTTGTGTGTCATCACCGCCCTCATTCCCGAGCCGCGTCGCACCCTGGTCAAGGTGGTGAACGCTGTTGGTTCCGGCATCAATGTCCTGCTGGTGGTGTATCTGCTGCTGTTGTTCCGGAAGGTGACCGGGGGCGGCATCCTGCCCGGCGGCCAGCCCGCTTTCCTGGCCGACCATCCGTGGTTCACCCTGCTCAACATCCACTACACCATCGGCGTGGATGCGCTCTCGCTGCTCATGATGTTGCTTACCGCCATCATCATCTTCTGCGGCGTGTTTGCCAGTTGGTCGCTTACCAGCCAGGTGCGCGAGTTTTTCATCCTGATGAACGTGCTGGTCACCGGTGTCTACGGCGTGTTCATCTCCCTCGATCTCTTCACCCTGTTCTTCTTCTACGAAGTCGCGGTGCTGCCCATGTATCTGCTCATCGGCATCTGGGGCACCGGCCGCAAGGAATACGGGGCCATGAAGCTGACCCTGATGCTGGTGGCCGCCTCGGCCCTGATCTTTGGCGGCATCCTCGCCCTCTATTTTGAGTCCGGCCTGAAGACCTTCAACATGCTCACGCTGGCCGGAGTCCACTTCGATCCGGCCTTCCAGCGTTGGGCCTTCCCGGTGATTTTCATTGGGTTCGGTGTGCTGGGCGCCATGTTTCCGTTCCACACCTGGTCGCCTGACGGGCACGCCTCCGCGCCCACCGCGGTCTCCATGCTGCACGCCGGCGTGCTGATGAAGCTCGGTGGCTACGGCTGCCTGCGCGTGGCCATGTTCCTGCTGCCCGAGGGGGCGCGGGAATGGATGCCGGTCCTGCTCGCCCTGGTCACCGTAAACGTGGTGGTGGGGGCGTTTATCGCCATCCGGCAGACCGACCTGAAATACATCACCGCCTATTCATCGGTATCGCATTGCGGCCTGGTGTTGTTCGGCCTGCTCGTGCTGACCCCGGTCGGGCTCAAGGGCGCGTGTCTGCAGATGCTTTCCCACGGACTGCTCACCGCGCTCTTCTTCTGCCTGATCGGCCTGATCTACGGGCGCACCCACACCCGCGAGATCGACCGCATGGGCGGGCTGATGAGCATCATGCCCTTCCTCGGCGTGGCCTTCGTCATCGCCGGTTTTGCCGGGCTCGGTCTGCCCAGCCTGTCCGGCTTTGTGGCCGAGGTCACCATCTTCCTGGGTGCCTTCGCCAATCCCGATCCGCTGCCCCGGGTGTGCGTGGTGCTGGCCGTGCTCTCCATCACCACCACCGCGATCTATGTCATCCGCGCCGCCAACCGCATGCTCAATGGACCCCTGCCGGAGACGTACAAGGACCTGACCGACGCCTCCCCGCTGGAGCGCGTGCCCGTACTCATCCTGCTGGCCTGCCTGTTTGGCATGGGTCTCTTCCCCGGCTGGATGATGGACCTGCTGCACCACAGTCTCGAACCCATCGTCGCCCAATTGAACCGGTAATCATGGAACTCCTACCCGACATCGCCCTGGTTGTGCTCGCCTTCGGCATCCTGCTCGGCGACCTGCTGTTGAAATACCGCGGGCCCGCGGGCGCCAACCTGCTCTTTCACGCCACCTGGCTTTCGCTCGGCGCGCTGCTGGCCTTTTCCATCTGGTACATGCCCTCCGACACCGTGGTCTACATGCGGCTCTATGCGGTGACCCCGTTTGGGTGGTGGCTGCGCCGGGTCTTCCTGCTCTCCGCGCTGCTGGCTGTTTTTCTTTCGCGCAGTTACTTCACCACCGGCGCGGATGGCCAGCCGCCGCTCGGCAGTTACGGTGAATTCCTTTACCTGTTGCTCTTTTCCACCATCGGCATGTTCACCGTGGTCTCGGCGCGCGACCTGTTGACCCTGTTCGTCGGCCTCGAGCTGGCCACCGTGCCGCTCTACATCCTGGCCGCCTACAACAAGCACCAGACCGCGTCCGGCGAGGCGGGGGCCAAGTTCATCCTGTTCGGCTCGCTCTCCACCGCCTTCATGTTGTTCGGCTATTCCTACCTGTATGGCGTGGCCGGCAGCCTCTACCTCGACGCCATCGCCACCTACGTGGGACAACATCCCGGTGATCCCTACCTGTGGGCGGGCATCCTGTTCATCCTGGCCGCGGTGGGTTTCAAGATCGGTCTCTTTCCCTTCCACATGTGGGTACCCGATGTCTATGACGGCGCACCCGCGCCCACCACGGCTTTCCTGGCCGTCAGTTCCAAGTCGGTGGCCATCGCCTTTCTTTATGTCCTGCTGGTCGGGCCCTTTGCCCCCATGCGTGCCCGTCTGGAAACCTGGATCATGGTGCTTTCCGCAGCCACCATGCTGGTGGGCAATCTGGGTGCCCTGCGTCAGTCCAAGTTGCGTCGCTTCATGGGCTACTCGGCCATCGCCCAGGGCGGCTATCTGCTGATGGGACTGGTCGGCTCGCCCGGGTTGGGCGGGGCGGCCATCGTGTATTACCTGATCATCTACGCCGTTTCCAACTACGCCGCCTTCTATGTCTTCTCCATCGTGGGCGAGCGGCGTGGCGAGAGCCTGGAGGCCCTGCGCGGGCTGTCCCGTGAGTCGCCGGCCCTGGCCGGCTTGCTGGCCTTGAGCATGTTCTCGCTGGCCGGCATCCCGCCCGCCGCCGGCTTCACCGGCAAATTCATGCTGTTTGCCAATGCCGCGGAACCGGGACATTACGCGTTCGTCATTTACGCCGCCCTGAATTCCACCATCTCGCTCTACTATTACCTGCTCATCCTCAAGGAAGCCTACATCAACCCGGTGGACGCCGCCGGAGAACGGGTCCCGCTGGGCCAGGTGAACGGATTGACCCGGTTGGTGTTGATGGTGCTGGCGGCCGCCCAGTTGGCCCTGGGTTTGTGTCCGGCCATCTCCACCCGCGTGCATGACACGGTGAACACCGTGGCGGCCTCGCACTGAGTCGCCGCGCCCGCATCAGCCCAACAGTTCCTGCAACAAGCGGGCCAGCGCCGTGCTCTGGTAGGGTTTGTGCACGAAGCCCTGATAGGTACAGCCCTTCAGCAGTTCATCCGCCTGGCTGGCTGGATAGGCGGAGGCCACCACGACGGGAAGGTCGGGGGCCAACGCGCGCAGGGCGGACAAGGTCTTCACCCCGTCGAAGGCGGGCATGACCAGGTCCAACACCACGCAGCGCACATCCCCGGCCCGCGTCCGCAAAATTTCCAGCGCCTCCTGACCGTCGCCCGCGGTGATGACGGTGAACCCCATCTCGGTGAGGAGTCGGCGTCCGGCATTGAGCACAGCCGCCTCATCATCCACCAGCAGGATGGTGCCGTGCCCGCGCCAGCCCCAGGGCATGGTCTCTGGTTTGCTCATGTGGCTGGCCGGGGCTTCGGGCAGGACCAGGGTGATGGTGGTGCCGTCGCCGGGTTTGGATTGCACGCCCACGCCGCCGCCGTGTCCGCGCACAAAACCCAGCACGCGCATGAGCCCGAGTCCACGCCCGGGGAACTTGGTGGTGAAGAAAGGTTCAAAGAGGTGCTGCATGGTGGCCCGGTCGATGCCGCATCCGGTGTCGGTTACGGTCAGCGTTACATACCGGCCCTCACTGAGTTCGGGGGCCCCGAATAAATCCAGCAGGGCGTGGCGGTGCCACAGCGGGTAGGAGGCGTGGACCACAATGCGGCCCGGTTCGGGGCCCAGGGCTTCCACCGCGTTGTTCACCAGCTGCAGCACGCATTGGCTGAACTCCGCGGGATCCGCCCACACCGCGGGCAGGCCGGGATCGCATTCCAGCGTGAGCACGGCTTTTTGTGCGACCAGATTCTTCAGGCTGGGCCGCAGATCGTTCAACGCTTTTTCCAGCTGAACCAGGGAGCGTTGATAGCTGCCCTGGCCCACGTAGGTCATCATCTGGCTGCTGATGATGCCGGCGCGCTCCGCGGATTTCTTGATCTCCTGAAGGCTCTCCGCCTGCGGGCTGGCGGGCGGGGCGTCCTGTAGCGCCAGTTCGGCGTGGCCCAGGATGGCCTGCAGCAGGTTGTTGAAATCGTGCGCGATGCCTGCGGCCAGTATGCCCAGGCTCTCCAGTTTCTGAGCCTGCTGCACGCGCATCTCCAGTTTGTGCCGCTCCTGCTCGCTGCGCTTGCGCTCGGTGATGTCGGTGATCAGGGCCAGCGATCCGACGAAACGCTGCTGTTTGTCCTCCAGGGGATTGGTGGACACAAGGGTCCACACGAAGGAGCCGTCCTTGCGCTGGAAGCGGAAATCGTGAACTTCTTTGACGCCTTGTTTGTGGCGCTCGAAGTTTTTCTCGGCCTGCCGGATGGCCTCCTGGTCCATGAAATCAAACAGCGGGCGGCCCATCATCTCGTTCGGCGTGTAGCCCAGCATTTCGGCCATGCGTTGATTGACAAAGGTTGTGCGCGCCTGTGCGTCTACCATCCACACGCCTTCCTGCGTGGTCTCCACGATCATCTGATAGCGGGCCTGGCTTTCCGCCAGGGCGGCCTCGGCCGCCCGCCGCTCGCTGATATCCTGGCTGACCACCAACACCCCCATGGCGCGACCTTGCGGATCCTTGATGGTGGTGAAGGTCGAAATAAACCAGCGCGCCCCGCCCGGCAGATCCATCTCGTCCTCGAACGTCTGGGTGATGGGTTGGAGCAATCCCTGTTCAATGCGCTCCCGGGTCTGGGCGGCCATGGTCATGGGCAGCACATCTTCCAGCCGGCGGCCTTTGAGGTAGCCGGCATCCCGCTGCAACATGCGGCAAGCCGCTTCGTTGGCCATCTGCAGACCGCCCGCGGTATCGTAGTAGATGATGGCGGCCCCGGAATGATTAAAAAGGGTTTGATAGCGCTGCTGCTCGGCCTGCAGCTCAGCCTGTATGCGCTGGCGTTCGGTGACGTCGAGCATGATGCCCTGCACATGGCGCAATTTCCCGTAGCCGTCGGTCAGCAACAGGGTGCGGGTCTCCACCCAGCGGACATCGCCTTCCGGGGTCATCAGGCGGTAGGTCAGGTCAAACTCCGTGCGGCCCTGTTCGCGGTTTTTTTCCACTTCCGCTTCCAGCCGGGGCAAATCCTCGGGGGACAGGGTGCTGATCCAGCTCTGTTTCCCGCTCATCAAATCGTCGGCCGAGTAACCGAACTGGATGACATTGTCGGA
Organism: uncultured Verrucomicrobiota bacterium; assembly: GCA_964441655.1. Lineage (GTDB taxonomy): Bacteria > Verrucomicrobiota > Kiritimatiellia > CAIVKH01 > CAIVKH01 > CAYTVN01. The sequence goes on from CAYTVN010000023.1 coordinate 16,919, forward strand.
CACAAACTCCACCGGCCAACCCGGTTCGGCCTTCCATAGAAAGACTACGGCCGGGCTGCGGTTGACGAAGGATTCGAAGTTTTGCAGGGTGTCCAGGGTGCTGCGCAGTTCGCGTTCCGCCCGTACCCGTTGCAGGGTATCGCGGCTGATCACCAGTCCGCAGGCGGCCAGCAGGGTGATCATGCTGATGGCCATGCCCCAGCGCAGCCAGCGCAACGGCCCTTCCACCAGCGAGCGCGCGGCCGAGCGGGGCACGATGTGCACCATCATCCAGTCCGGTCGCAGCAGGGGAAGGGCGGTCACCAGATCCTCACCGGTTTCCATCATGACCGGCTGACGTACCGGGCCGGACCCGGCTTGCTGAAGAATCCGCGCCAGCAGTGGGCCGCGTTCATCAAGGTGATCGGCGAGCAATTGTCCTTGTGATTGTTCAATGGCGGCCTGGTGGCGAGTGGCGACCAGCAGGCGTTGCTGCTGATCAATCAGGTAAAATTCGCCCTGGTCAGATTTCACATCCATGGCGATGCGCTGGACCATCTCTTCAATCACCAGATCGTGGCCGACCGAACCTCCCCAGCGCCCGTCGCGTTGAAAGGGGGCGATCACGCTGATCATCCAAACCTTGGGCACCGGATCAAAGGAGGTGCTGGTCCAGCGCACCTTGCTGTGCGGGTGATTGCCGGGGGCAACGCCCTGAAACCACTCGGTGGGCCGGTAGTCCAGATCTGGAGGTGTCTGGTAAATGAAGTCGGGCTGCTTCGGCCAGAATACAATCTCTCCATTCCCGGACGGGAGAATCCAGGTGTTGGCCAGCAATCCATGGTTGGCGGCCTGACCATAAATCTGGGTCAGCCGGCTGGCCTGCAGGAAAAAGCTGCGGTCGTCCAGGGTGGCTATCGCATCGTCCGGCGCCCAGATGCCAGCCTCGTTTTGCGGATCATAATCGGAGCGCCGGGAGCGCCACAGGCCGTCGGCATCACGCATCACTTTGCGATTAAACCACACATCGTCATCGGCCCGCGCCGGACGGAGCTGGGTTTCCAGCAGGCGGGCAAAGGCGGCGATGCTGGCCTCGGCGGCGCGTATGTCGCTCTGCAACTGGTTCAGCCAGTTTTGATCCTGCAGCTGCAATTCCTGCTGGGCCTGTCGGATCAGGCGCTCGCGCAGGACGGAGTCCACCGTCCAGACCAAAGGAATTAAAAACAGCACCAGAATGAGCAGAATCAGGGCAGCCACTTTCGCGGCCAGCAGACCCCCATCGCCTTCAGGCCTCTTGGCCCGACGAGCTTCACGTTTGCCCATCACGTCGGCTCCTTCATTTCGCGGCGCCGCAGCCCCTCCCGACGCTCGCCCTCACCCGAAGTGTGAACGTAGGCGGGCGTTCTGTCAGGCTAAGGAATTCCCTGATTGAACCATCAGGGTGAAGCTGATTAGTCGAAGAACACTTCCACGTCGTAGTCGTCGTCGAACGGGTCGTTGTCGTAGGAGACATCCAGCACGGTGAGCCGGTTCTCGATGATGTCGATGTCATCCCGGTAGGAGCGGTCGCCGTTCTTCTGGTCCAGCACGATGCGGTAGACGCCGGGATCGAGATTGAAGACCCGGTCGGAATAATCGCCGGTCGTGCCCTGTTGAACCCCGTCGACGTACACGCGGATGTCGTCGCCGGTGTTATTGTCCACGCGCAGGGCGCCCACGCCTTCCGGCGGTTGGTAATCCTCGTGGTCATCGCTGTCGTCCCAGTCGCAGCCGACGACCAGTGGCAGCACTGCGGTCAGCACGAGGACGGGGAAACAACGGAAGGAACGAAGAGCGCTTTTCATGGGCTACAGCATACGCCGTTCGCCTGCGAACGACAAGGCGCGGACAGCCCAAGCCCGCGGTTGACGGGGCGGGGCGGGGGGCTTATCCTGTACTCCGATATGAATACGTCCATCCAGACAGCGGGCAACCTGCTTCGACTCGCCCTGCTTCTCCGCCTTCCCCAGGCGGTGGGTTGACGTATTCCGCGTGCTTGGTCCCGAAGCCGACTGGAAAGCCCACCGCCGAAACGCGGTGGGTTTTGTTTTTAGGCAATTTGAATCTGAACTTTGAGAAGTGACATGAAAAAAGATACGAAGAACCAGGTAC
>CAYTVN010000024.1:0-18922 GCA_964441655.1 uncultured Verrucomicrobiota bacterium
CAACAAGAACGGCACCATCGAACCCTACGAGGACTGGCACCTGCCGCCGGCCGCGCGGGTGGCCGACCTGATGCCGCGCATGACCCTGCACGAAAAAGCCATGCAGCTGTTCTTCAACGCACAGGTCTATCGGGACGCCGGTTGGGGCTTCGGTCCGTTCCAGGCCAGCGACCTGTTGACCTACCAGAAGGCCGCCGCGTCCAACCGGCTGGGCATTCCGTTCATCGCCGTGGGCGACACCATCCACGGCTACAAAACCTCCCACCCCACCCAGCCCGGACTGGCCGCCACGCGCAACCTGCAGCTCATGTGGGCGGTGGCCGACATGCAGCGGCGCGAGTCGCACGCGGTGGGTTATCTGGGCACGCTTTCCCCGCTGGCCGAAGTGGGCACCAAGGTGCTGTACCCGCGCATCCAGGAAGGCTGCGGCGAGGACGCCGATCTGGCCGCGGGCATGGTGCGCGCGATGGTGGCGGGCTTGCAGGGCGGGCCGGAAATCAATCCGCGTTCCATCATGATCACCACCAAGCACTGGTGTGGACAGGGCGCGGGCGGCGAGGCGGGCGTGATCTACGACGGCACCACCATCCACTACCACATGCGCCCGTGGCATGCGGCGATCGAAGCCGGATCCAGCTCCATCATGCCCGGCTACGCGGGCAGCCAGTTGCTCGGACCCACCGGCGGCGGCGCGGGCGACAACGTGGGCATCCTCGGTTACCTGCGCACCAACATGAATTACCAGGGCGTCATCTGTACCGACTGGCTGCCCTCCGGCGCGTGGCAGCGCTCGCTGATCGCGGGGTCCGACGTCATGGGCGGCGCCGATCCCGAGGACATGGGCGACTTCGAAACTGCCGTGCCGGAGAGCCGGATCGATGACGCGCTGCGCCGCGTGCTCGACCTCAAGTTCCGCATGGGCATGTTCGAGGACCCCTACCATGACAACGTCAGCGGCACCGCCACCTGGCATACCCCGCAAAACGTGGCCCTGGCCCGCCAGGCTGCGGTGGAGAGTCTCACCCTGTTGAAGAACAACGGCGCGTTACCGATCCGCCTGCCGGCCGGGCGCACGCTGGTGGTCACCGGCCCGCGGGCCAACGACGGGTCCTGCATGGTCACCTGGCGCAGCGATTTCCACGGCAACGAATTCGGCAGCAAAACCATTTATCAGGCCCTGGTCGCCCGCGCCGCGCAGGACGGCCTCGCGGTCTATTCCAACGTGGCCGCCGCCGGGACCAACGTCATCGACGCGGCCGTGGTGGTGGTGGGCGAAAGTTACTTCACGCACGGCACCTACTGGGACAAGAACAGCCCGTGGCTGCCCGATGATCCGGTGGGCGCGTCACACGATCCCAACGACGCGCCGCAGTTCGAGCTGATCCGGTATTTCGAGAGCAACAACATCCCGGTCACCACCGTGTGTCTGCTGCCCCGCCCCTACGTGCTGAGCAATGTGCTGGCCCACAGCGACGCGCTGATGGTGGTCTATCGCCCGGGCGACGAAGGCGGACCGGCCATCGCGGGCATGCTGTTCGGCGATTACTTACCCACGGGAAAAACGCCGTGGCAATTGCCGCGCAACCAGAGCCAGATCGGCATCGACGACCAGGCCCACTGGTCGAGTCAGCCCGATCGCTGGGATCTGCCGTTCGATATGGGCGCCACCACCACGGAGCTGGCCCAGATCCGCGCCGCCATCGCCGCCGGGCAGCCGGTGCCGCCCACCATGGGCGATCCGCTGTTCCAATACGGATCGGGGATTCAGGGCTTCGGGCTGAGCGACGCCACCCCGCCGCAAGCCTTCGCGCTGCTTACGCCGGCGGACGGATTGGTCATCACCGGCGCGCTGCCCGCCTTCACCTGGCAGGCGGCCACCGACCCGGAAACCGGGATCGCGCGCTACGAACTTTTCATCGACGGGGCGCTGGCCACGACTACGACGAAGTCCACCACCTTTACGCTGACCGGAGCCACGATGGGGAACGGCGCGCACCACTGGTATGTGAAAGCCGTGAACTGGGCGGATGGTGTCACCACGTCGCTGACCTCCTCCTTCACCATCGATGACCACGACGCCCCGTCGTCCTTCCGAACCCTGCTGCCTGTGGATGCGAGTTCCGTCAGCGCGACCTCCAACACCCTCTTTTGCTGGGAACAGGCCATCGACAGCGGCACCGGAGTGGCCGACTATTCGTTGCTGTTGGATGGCGCGCCGGTCGCCACCGCCGATCCCACCGCGTTCGTATCGCCGACCAGCAATCTTGCTCTCGGCCGCACCGCCTTCGCCAGCTCCACCAGCGCGGGCACGCCCGGCCAGGCGGTGGACGGCAACCTGGGCACCCGCTGGTCGAGCGCGTGGGTGGGTGTGACCAATGCCGACACCGAGTGGTTCACCGTGGATCTTGGCGGAATCTATTCCATCAGCAACGTGGTCATCAAATGGGAGGCCGCCTACGGACGCGAATACCTGCTGCAGGCCTCGATGGATAACACCAACTGGGCCACCCTGGTTCACAAAACGTCCGGCACCGGCGGCACCAGCACCTTCGTGAATCTCGACGGCGCGGGTCGATTCGTCCGCCTACAGGGCATCCAGCGCGCGTCCGTGTATGGTTATTCCTTCTGGGAATTCCAGGTGTATGGGCGCGGCACCGAACAGGTCGCACTCCCCGTGCCAGGCGGAACACATACGTGGCAGGTGCGGGCCAGCGACGGGGCCGGCAATACGCGGACCAACCACAACGGCCCACGCGCCCTCACCAGTCTCACCGGTTTCATGCAGTGGCAGCTCCAGCATTTTGGCAGTACCACCAACCCCGCGGCGGCCCCGGACTTCGACGCCAGCGGGACCGGACAGGACAATCAATTCAAGTTCGCGGCCGGACTCGATCCCACCAACCCTGCTTCGGTTTTCGAACTGTATGTGGACCTGCGGAGCAACCAGCCCAGCCTCGTGTTCGGGCCGGTGTGGAGCGATCGGGTCTACCACGTGGAAGCGACGACCAGCCTGGGCGCGAATGATTGGAGCGCGTTGACGCCCGACACCTCCCCGACCGGCAACACCAGCCAGCTCTCCATCCCCGACCCCATGGCGGCCACCAGCCGCTTCTACCGGGTCGGCATCACGATTCCGTAGCCGAAAAATTACCGCAGAGCCGCGGAGTGCGCAGAGGAGTCAGAAGGAAAGGGTTTGGACTATCCCCAAACATTTTCTCCGCGTCCACCGCGCCTCTGCGGTGAATTCTTTCTCTCACCCCTTGATGCCGGTCATCGAGATGCCCTCGATGAAGCTCTTCTGGGTGAAGAAGAACAGCAGGATCACGGGCAGCACAATGAGCGTGCTGGCCGCCATCAGGTAGTGCCACTCCGTGCCGCCGTGCTGGCTCTGGAAGAATTGCAGACCGAGCGCGAGAGTGAAATCCTTCTGGTCGGTGAGGAAAATAAGCGGGCCCATGAAGTCGTTCCAAGTGGCCATGAACTGGAACAGGCCCACCACCATCAAGGCAGGCTTGGACAGGGGAAGGATGATCTGCCAGAAGATGCGAAACTCGCTGCAGCCGTCGATGCGCGCGGCCTCCGAGAGGTCCTTGGGGATGGTCAGGAAAAACTGGCGCAGCAGGAAGACATTGAACGCGCCCGCGCAGAAGGAGCCGACCCACAGCGGCTTCAGGGTGCCGATCCAGCCCAGTTCGCGGTATAGCGAGTATACCGGAACCATGATGACCGGAAACGGCACCATCATGGTGGCCAGGGCGAGCAGGAATATCTTGTTACGGCCGCGCCAGGGGATGCGCGCGAAACCGTAGGCGGCCAGCGCGCTTGAGGTCACGGTGCCGATCACGGTGAGCAGGCACAGAATGAGGGTGTTCTTCAGGTAGAGCGGGAAATATTTCATCTTCACGATGGCGTCGCGGAAATTGTTCCAGCGCGGCTTGATCTCGGTGACCACGTCGGCGCGGGCCACCACCACCTGCGAGGTACGGTCGGCCAGGATCACCCGCACCTGATCTGGGCCGGCGGGCTGACCCAGGGTTACCGGTTCGAGTTTGCCCGCGACCGGCGCATAGGACTGGCGGGGCAGCCAGGTGGGCGGCATGGACATGGTTTGGTCCACCGGTTTCAGCGCGGTGGAGATCATCCAGAACAGCGGCACCAGAAAAACCAGCGACCCCGCCACCAGCAGCAGGTAGATGATCAGGCGCGCGATGGGCCCTTGTTTCTTGATCATGCGTTCCTCAACTTGGAACCTGTAACGTGAAACGTGGAACTCACCCTACTCGCCTCCATAGTAAATATGTTTTCTCGTCGCCCGCGTGGCCACCCAGGTCAGGCCGAGTATGATGAGGAACAGCACCCACGCCATCGCGCAGGCGTAGCCCATCTGATTATAGGAAAAGGCATTTTCGTAGATGTAGGTGGCGTAGAACAGGGCGGACCGGTTGGGGCCGCTGCCGTTGAACATGATGTAGGGGCCGGCGAAGACCTGCAGGGAACCGATGATGCCCATCACGAGGTTGAAATAGATGACGGGCGAGACCATGGGGAACGTGATGTGACGCAGGCGGTGCCAGGCGTTGGCGCCATCGATGTCGGCCGAGTCGTAGAGGTCGCGCGGCACATCCTGCAGGGCGGCCAGGTAGATCACCATGCTTCCGCCCACGCCCCACAGGGTGGTCATGATCAGGGCCGGCTTGGTCCACTGCTCGTCGGACAGCCAGTTGGGACCCGCGATGCCGCACAGGCCCAGCGCGTAGTTCAGCAGGCCGAAGCTGCCGTTGAAAATCCACAGCCACAGCATGGCCACCGCCACCACGGGCACCAGCGAGGGCAGGAAGAAACAGGTGCGGAACAGCGGGCGCAGGCGCACCTGGTTGTTGAGCAACACGGCGACCAGGAAGGCGAGCACCAGGCCGAGGGGCAGCGAGAACGCGGTGAAATAGAGGGTGTTGACCAGGGCTTTCCAGAAAACAGCGTCGCTGAACATATCGCGGTAGTTCAGGGCACCGGTCCACACGGGCGTGGACAGAACATCGTAGTCGCAGAACGAGTAATAGACCGAAGCCAGCACGGGGTAGAGCGTGAAGGCGAGGAAACCCACGATCCACGGGCCGATGAAGAGCAATCCGAGGCTGAGGTTCCGCCAGTCGCCGCGCGTCATGGCGTACCTCCCGCCGCGAGGGCCTGGTTCCATTCCTTCCACTGCTGCATGCGTTGGTCCTTCACCAAATCCCAGCGGCGCAGGATACGGTCCAGTTTCCACTGCACGCGCTGCTGCGTTTCCTGCAGGGCCGCCGCCGGTTCCGCCACCCCGGTGAAGGAGCGGTCGTAGGCGAGGCGCATTTCCTCGTCGTATTCATTCCAGACCGGCAGGGCGGGCCAGGCCCGGGCGCCCGGGCTGTGGGCCAGATCAATGAACACCTTGATGTAGGGATTCGGATGGGCACGCATGAATTCGTCGCTGACCTGATTGAGCGGGCTGAACTTTCGCTGGCCCAGGCAGAGCTTCTCCATCACCAGTTGCGTATGCACATAGCGCATGAAGGCAAAGGCCTCACGTGGATGTCGGGCCCCGCGCGGGATCACCATCACGTCGGACTCCGCCACTGTGACCATGGGATATTTTTCGGGGTCAACGGAGGGAAACGGTGCGGCCGCCCACTCCAGGCTGGGCGCGAACTTATCGATGAAGTTGTACATCCACACCCCCTGCATGACCATGGCCACCTGGCCGGCCAGAAAGGCGTTCTGCGGGGAGGCGAAGTTGCCGAAGGAGGAACCGAACGCCTGCATATTCTTCAGGCCATACTTGTCGGAATAGCTTTTGAACCATTGCACCGCGCGCAGGTTTTCCGGGGTGTCAGCCGTGATCTTGCGCTCCCCATCCCATAGCGTGCCACCGAACCAGTAGGAGTAGACGGTGGTCCACCACCCCGGTTCGCCGGGGGCGAAACCCAATTGCACGATGCGGAAATTTTTCGTGGCGCGCTCTTCCGCGGTCAGCGCCGGAAACGACAACCGCACCACGCGGCCATCGCGTGTGACCTCCACGATGGTGAGCTGCTCGGCCATGCGATCCAGTTCCGCGATGCTGGCCGGGGCGTGATCGGGGTTCAGCCCGGCTTCGCGGAACAGCCGCTTGTTCCAATGCAGCGCCACGGTGGCGGGGGTGGAAGGCAAGGCCCACGTGTATCCGCGGTGGGTGCACAATCGCCACAACGAGGGAATGTAATCATCCGCCTTCATGCCGGCATCCGCCATCAAGGTATCCAGCGGAGTGAGCGCGTTCTTCTCCGAATACACATTGACGTTGGCCGCCCACAGACCGGCGATATCCGGCGGATTGCCGCCCGCGGTGGCCAGCATCATCTTGCGGGAGATATCGCTGACCGTCAGCTTCTCGACCAGGATATTGGTTTGCGCGGCGTTGAAGCCCGCCACCACCTCGTCCATGGCCTCACCTTCCGCGCCTGTCCACTTTTCCCAGTAACTGACGATAATCCGCCCGTCTGGCGTGCGATCGGTGACCTCTCTGGTACAACCGGTAAAGGCCAGCACTAGCGCCGCCCAGCCAGTCCAGCGGGCGCGCTTAATTGCAGATATTGCCAATAAAATTGCTGATATTCTCAACATTCGAGGAGTCCGCAGGAAAACGAATAGCGCGACCACGCTTGACTTAACATTAATACTAGTCTAATACTGGTTATATAAAAGTAAATCATTTCCGGCTGTTCCGGGTATGATTTCAGTAAACGCGTGGGGGACAACAACGTGAATAGCTTAAAATCGTTGATTACGGCGTTAGGGGTGGTGGGTTTCAGCTCGGCCCTGATTTCACACGGATACGGCGCCACTCTGCTGGCGAGCAAATCCGACGGCTCGGTGGCGACAAACACCGTCGTCAACACGACTCACTGGGCCGTCGACGTGGGCCGGGAAACAACGGACCGCGCTTATATCATTCCTTTTCAATTGCCCGCGCTGGGCGTTGGAGAAGGCTTTTCCGCAGCCGACCTGCGGCTCAAACTTAACGCAAACAGCGCCTCGGGTTTCAATGCCGATGTGTATGGCCTGACCCGGATTTCATCGTCATCCAATATTGTAGCTTCCGACTTCTTTCTCGGGGCGTCCGACGAAACCGCAACATTGATTCAGGATGACTTTTTTACGCCGTCCTCGACAACCGATCCAACGAACACCGACGCGACCGGCGACGCGAACCTCGCGGCCTGGCTCAATGTCCAGTACGACAGCGGCGCAAATGCCGGGAAATACGTATTCCTCCGGGTGAATATCGATGCGCTGCCCGCTGGAAATTCCAAATACTTCGTGCTGACCGCCGATGCGGGTTTGGCGACCGAGTATCCGCTTCTCACCTACACCGCGGCTCCCTACACGCCCCCACCCCCCCGGGAAATCGCACTCATCGGCCTGGCCGATAACGAGATCACGAATGGCGACAACACCCCTTCGACGCTGGATGGCACCGATTTCGGTTCGCTGGATCTGCACGATGACGCCCTATCACACACCTTCACCATTACCAACTCCGGCGGAACCGCGCTTGCGCTGGACGGCTCGCCCCGCGTGGCAGTGACCGGGGCGCAAGCATCCGACTTCACAATTACGGCGCAGCCGACGTTCTGGGTGGCCTCCAACTCCGTAACCACGTTCACCGTGCAGTTCCTTCCCCTGGCTTCGGGCACACGCCAGGCCACCATCAGCATCGCCAATAACGATGCGGACGAGAACCCCTTCACATTCACCGTGCAGGGCACGGGCGTCTTCGACCTGGCCGCCTATCCGTTCCGACTCCCCGTGCAGTTCAAGGGGTACGGGCGCACCGAGGGACTGACCAATTTTCCCGCGCTCGTAGTGCTGGGCAGTACGCTCACCAATTTTACCTACGCCAGCTTCCTGGATGCCGCGGGCGGCGACCTGCGTTTCCTCGACGGGTCACAGACCGTGTTGCTCAAGCATGAGATTGAGACCTGGAATACCAACGGCGCTTCCTACGTATGGGTGCGCGTGCCGGAGTTGGTCGGCACCAACACCACCATCTGGGCGGTGTGGGGCAATCCGGCGCGCACTACCGCGCCCGCCTACACCACCGATGGCTCGACGTGGTCGGAAGGTTATTTGGGCGTATGGCATCTGGGCGAAACCGGCGGGACGTTTTATGACTCCGTGGCGGAAAACGATGGCACTTTGTTTGACGACAACGCCAGTTCGGTGATGGGCACCAACAGCCTCATCGGCGCAGGCATTCAATTGGTGGGCGGCGAAGCGGATATCATCCAGATTGCAAACGAAGCGAATTTCAAACTGAGCGCCAACCTGAGCGTGATGGTCTGGGCCAAAGGACTTGCCGGAAGTGCCTGGGCTCCCTGGGTGAGCAAGAACGGCGAGGGCAGCGGTTATGCTCTGCGACGGCGGGGCGCGGGCAGCCCGGCGGAGCCCGACTGGTGCACACGCGGGGCAGGCGGAGAGATGCCCGCCGGAACCACCATCGGCAATACCGACTGGCACTTCATTGCCGGCACCCTGGGCAGCGGCAGCGTCAAGACCAAGCGCCTGTTCATCGATGGCAACGTGGCCGTCGAAAGCACCAACGTCACCGGCACCATCATCGACAACGCGGAACCCCTGATGATCGGCGCGCGCACCAATCCCGCCGCCTACTGGGGTGGCATCATCGATGAAGTACGGGTATCGCACGTGGCCCGCTCCACCAACTGGGTGTGGGCGGAGTTTCTGAACAGCGGGTCCAACAGCCTGTTCAACAGCTACGGCGCCGTGCAAGGCGGCCCGGAAATGGCGGTATTGGGCACCAATCTGGGCGAGATCGCGGCGGGCAGCGCCTCCCCGTCTTCCGCCCTCGGCACTGACTTCGGTCCACTCACCCTGGCCAATGGATCCTGGGCTGACCGCACGTTCACTGTAACCAACTCCGGTAATGTGACCCTGGCTCTGGAGGTCAGTCCCTTCCTGACTCTTACGGGCGCCGCGGCTTCGGACTTCAGCCTGATAGACGGGCCCTCCCGCACCAACCTGACGCCCGGCCAGACCGCAACCTTCACGGTGCGATTCCAGCCGAGTAGCACCGGCACCCGCACCGCCCAGGCAAGTCTACTTCACAACGACGTGGATGAGAATCCCTACACCTTTACCATCGCGGGAACCGGGGTGTTTGATCCCGATGTCTACGCGTCCAGCCTGCCGGTGCAATTCTGCGGTTACGATCGCAATGAAACGCTGACCAACTTCCCGGCCCTGGTGGTGCTCAGCACCAACATCACCGGCTTCAGCTATGGCCAGTTCCTGAGCGAAACCGGCGGCGACCTGCGATTCTCCGACGGCGCCCAGGCCAGCGTGCTGAATTTTGAAATTGAAACGTGGAATACCAACGGAAATTCGTACGTGTGGGTGCAGGTGCCCGCGCTGGCCGGGACCAATACCACCATCTACGCCTACTGGGGCAACCCCAACGCCGCCACCCTGCCCGCGTATGCCAGCAATGGCGCGACTTGGTCTGAACGCTTCGCCGGCGTCTGGCATCTGGCCGAAACCAGCGGGGATAGCATGGATTCCACCGCCAATGGGCTGACCGGCTACCCCAGCAACGACATCAACCAGGCGGTCGGTGGACAGATTAATGGCGCCGACGATTTCGGCGGCACGGCCAGCCGTACCTTCATCGGCTCCCCCGCCGTGCTCAACAACCTGACCAATAATTTCACCGCCTCGGCTTGGATCCGGCCAGCCGCGGTGGGCGCCAACCAGGTCATTTTTGGTTCCAGCTGGGAAGGCCTGCACAGCTGGAGCATGCGCCTAGCGGGAGCAAATCTCGCCATCGAACGGCTGCCCGGTGGAACCCTGACCCCCGGTGTCGCGGTTACGGCCGGTCAGTGGGCGGCCGTCACCATCACCTACGACGCAGCCAACTTCGCCGACTTCTATATCAACGGCGTCCATGTAGGGACGGTGACCGGCACCACCGCGGCCGCAGCGGCCACCCAGCCCTGGTCCATCGGCGCCAACACGGGCGACCGCTTCAACGGCATCATCGACGAAGTGCAGGTCAGCCAGATCGCACGTTCGTCCAACTGGATCTGGGCCGCCTACCAGAACACCCGGACCAACGGCTCCCTCACTTGCTACGGCGAAGTGAGCGGCGGTGAAAGTCCCTCGGACGATAACGATGGCGACCGCCTGCCGAATGACTGGGAGAATCTGTACGGCCTGGATCCCAACTCGTCCAACGCCCCCACGGCCAACGCGGACAACGATTGGATGACCGACTTCGAGGAATATGTGGCCGATACCAGCCCCATCGACACCAACTCCGTGTTCCCCCTGGTCACCCGATCCAATACGTCCCCCGGGGTGCTGAACCTGGTTATCAACTCGACCTCCACCGGACGGGTCTACGGCATTCATGCGACCACGAACCTGATGCAGAACCCGCAGCTTTGGCCTCTGTTGTCCGCGGAACAACCCGGAAGCGGATCGGCCCTGGGCTTCACGGTCACCAACGATGTCATCGGCCGGTATTACCGGACGGGTGTCCGTCTTCCTTAAAAGTTAATGCGCCACCCCGGTTTCCGCCCCGCGGATTCCGGGGTTACTTACATTTTTCGTTGATCAAGAAGGGGTTGGATGGCAACGTATGCTTATGGAACCCAAAGGCCGAGCCGGCAAATCCTCCACCAAGTTTCTCTACGATCAGATATGCGATGGAGTAGTCCGCGACATTAAGTCCGGTCTGTACCCCGCGGGCAGCCGTTTGCCCTCGTTGGACACGCTGGCCGAGTCCTACAAAGCCAGCCGCTTGACGGTGTTGCGCGCCATCAACAAGTTGAAACTGCGCGGCTTACTCTATTCCGTCCCCGCCCAGGGGATTTACGTGTCAGAACCCACGGTGGCGGACGACAGCGTGGCCAAAGGGCATATGATCATCGCCCTGTGCTCCAAGATCATTGATCAATTCCATATCGGTCCCTACCACGCGGACATGATCAACGGCATTCAGGAGGCGTTGATTCCCCGCCACGGCCACCTCACCATGCTGCCCCTGGACCAGCGCACCACGGACATCCACTTGCGCAAGCGCGCCGATGCCGCGATTGTCATTGGCGACTACGACGAGAAGCGCATTCATTCTCTGCTGGAGTCCGGCATCCCCACCCTGTTGGTGGACAACTCCTTGCCGGATTGTCCGGTGGATGCCATCACGGTTGACAACCGGACCGCCGCGGCCCTGGTCACCAAGCACCTGCTCGAACTGGGCCACCAGTCCTTTGCCGTCATCACCGGCACCGGCGATGGCCCATCGCAGGATCGTCTACGCAGCGTGCGCGACACGTTGTCCGCGGGCGGCGTGAATCCCGACCAGCATCTGGTGGTGGGCGCCGGCAATTACACGCGGGAAGGCGGCTACGAGGCCATTCGCGAAATCCTGTCGCGCAAGGCGCACTTCACTGCCCTCATCTGCTTCAACGACGAGACCGCCGCCGGAGCTCTGCAATATATCCATGCCGAAACCAGCCTGAAGGTGCCGGACGATCTGTCGGTCACCGGTTTCGATAACATCAATATCGCGGAATCCACCCATCCCCCCCTGACCACCATTCACATTGATCGTCGCCACATCGGACGCCTTGCCGTGGAAATTCTGGCCGATCGCCTGGAGCAGCGCGACGCGGCTCCGGTGCGCATCCTGGTGCAAACGCGTTTGGTGAAGCGTGATTCCACCGGGCGCCCCCCGCCAACGACGGAACGGGCCATATCGACGTTGACTGCGCACAGCGCAAGCCACTAGCCCGGATGTTTCGCCGCAGAGACGCGCATGCCATCCGCGGGATTGGTGTTGCGCGCAGGAGCGGGCTTACCACGCCGAAATGAAGTTGCCGCGGGTCATGCCCCGGATCGGTACATACGCCGCATTACCGCCGGCAAAAACCGCGGTCGTGCCTTCGTTGTTATTGTGCCGATAGCGAATACCTGAGGGGGCACCTTCCCCATCCACATCAGCCTGCGCCACATAGACGGTATCGGTCTTGGCAAAGCCGCGTCCATCGAACCACGTCTGAACGTTGTAGCCACGGTCCAACGGCAACGTTTCATCGAAGTACTCGAAATCGGAGCCGTAGTTGTCGATGAAGATCCAGGCGCCCCAGGAAAAATTTTCCCGGCCATCGGCCAGCAGCAAAACCTGACTGGGATTCTGGTAGGACCACGCCCAGTGAGGCGTCTCGTTGGTCACCCAGGACAGCGCATTGCGACTGCCGGTGTAACTGATCGGATTCGGTTCGGTCACAAAGGTCTGGGCGCGATTCCGCGCCGGACAGGTCCACGACAGCGAACGGCCCTGATTCAAATTGCGGCTGATGCCGTACGCGTAAAGGTCGCGATCCATCTTGTCCAGCACCGGCATCCGGCCCTCGTGGTCCGCCGCATAGCTCAGCATGACGGCCCCAATTTGCCGGAGATTGTTGAGACACGTGGCCGTTTGTCCACGCTTCATGCTTTTGGACACGGCCGGGAACAGCATGGCGGCCAGGATGGCAATCATTGCCACCACAACCAGCAACTCGATGAGCGTAAAGGCTCTGTGACCACTCCGATGCATAACAGAATACTAGTATAGCACTGGTATATCTACAAGTGGTGAATCACTTTTTCTGAACCAGGCGAATATCATCCACGTACAAGGTTTCACCGGGTTCCACCCCGATGGCCAACAGGGTATTCAAGTTGGTCCGAACTTGGGGAAGCGGGATGGAAAAGCGTTGATAGACTGGCGTTATGCCCTCCAAGCGGCGCTGTCCAAAGGCCTGATCAAACACCGGATGTCCAACCTTCAACCAAAGGGATGAAGCGGTGCCGCACGCCTGTAATTCCACTTCGTCATACGCAGTCGCATTCATGGGCATACGTCGATCCCCGTTATCACCCGTTCCCCGGAACAGGTACAACGTACCACCCTTTTCACCACCTTGCAGGCGCAGGGCATGGCGACCGGAAAAGGGACGCTCCGCATGTTGCCAGTCCACCACCAGTGTGCCGTCGGCGCTGAACCCTTCGCCGGCAAAACTGTCCCCATAGATCACGGGAGGACACGGCCCCGCTGGCGTGAAGAATGGAATGGAAATCGGTGTGATGAGATGCTCTCCAGTTAGCGCCTGCGCGGTCGGTACCACCACTTCATACGTGGCATCGGCTGCCAACGGACCCGTCAGTTCCCACACAAAAGTTGAGCCATCGCGCGTACCCAGCGGTCGCATGCGCGGCGCGCCAGGGCCTCGCAAGGTCACCCCGCTCAAGCTGGCCGGATCGATCCGCGCGTTAAACGTCAGCTGAACCTGCTTCAAATCCAACGCCACCCGACTGGCCGCGCGGGCAGGCACGCATTCCGTCACGGCCAGTGGAGGCTGCTCCTCCAGACGAAACCGCCCCTGATACGGCGCACTCAGGCCGGGCAATGCATCGGCTGGCACCTCAATTTCATACCATTGACCTGGTTGGGGCCGGCCTTCAAAGGCCACCGCCACCGTGCCGTTGGTCCCACCAGTCACCCGCCCGCCGGTCACGCCCGGCCCGCGCACCACCAGGCCGCGCAGCGCGGCCGCGTCCACCGGTCCGCTGAAAACGAGATGAAAGACATCGATGAAACGCGACACGTTGGTTTCGCCATCCGCCGGCCACAACCCGACTACGCCGAGCCCGACGCTCACGGGTCGCAACTGATGGACGGCGGTCAATCCCTGCGGCCTGGCCACAAAACGTCCCACTTCGCCCGACGGCCCAAACACGCGCGCCAACTCCGGATACGGGCGCGGGTTCCATACCACCACGGTGGTGCCATTCTTCTCGTGTTCATATACCGCGCCCGTGGGCGGCACAGTGAATCGATCCCAGCGCCGCGGGCCCAGACTGCGTCGCGCGTGGGCCAGATAATAACTGATGCCCGCCACATCCCCGTTATGCGCCACCGCATCGTTGGCCTTCCACAACTCGTCCATCTGCGTGATGGCCCATTCCGGATCGGCCAGCGCGGCAAAGCCCAGCACCACGTTGCCCAGGGCGGCCCCCATCGACGTGATGCTGTCGTTGCCTTCCTTTGCCTTGCGCTCACGCAGGGTGCGGTGCAACTCCTCGCGGCCCCACGCGGCGTCTTCCACCAGGTAGTCGAGGTGCGGTCCGATGGGCAGCCACTGAATGCCGTGGATCCAAGCCGGATCGCCGCTGAAGTAGGTCGCGTAGGCCTGCCCGCCGTTGAACAGGATGCCCACCATGCTGTGCGGATAGTTGGAGGAAAAATTTCCGCCATACTGGTTGAACCAGTATTCCAGTGTGGCCTGCGATTCCATCGCGTACCCCATCGCGCCCGCCGCCGCCATGCCCTTGTCCGGCAGCGCCTGCCCGAGCAGGAACAGCCCGGCCCACGATTGCATGGCCTCGGAGGTGGACTCCTGGTTGTTCCCGCCCGGCGAACCAAAACCGCCCGCGTAGGAATGCCCGCCCCAAATGTCGAACGTGCGCAGCAGCGGGAAGTCCGCGTTGGTGCGATCCCAGTTCGCGTACTGACGCCCCACCCGCCGCGCCATCTCGCCGTACCCGTTCAGGTACGCGGGGTCCACCGCGCCCAGCAGGGCCGAGGCCAGCGTGAAGTAGCCGTAATGGAAATGATTGTCGGTGAATTGATACGACCAGTAGCTCTCGTTGAAGCCGATCAGCGCAGGCCAGTTGGTGTAGGCGGCGAAATAGTGCTCCGGCTCGCCCGGCGTGTAGGTGAACCAGTCGGTCAGCGCGCCGCGCAGATAATCGGTGATCTTCGCCTCCGCCGGATGCTGCAACGCGCGCGCCATGCCGATGTATTGCCCGGCCAGCTGCAAATCCTTGCCGCCCCAGTAGGTGTCGCCCCCGTAATCTTTCCGCTCGGCAAACTTCTCGATGTAGCCCGCCATGCGCGCACGATCAAATCCCGCATCGGTGGGCGCGGGCCAGCCGGGGGCAAAGCCGCGGAACGGGAAGGTCATCTCAAAGCTCGTGCCGAACGCCGTGCGCAGCGGACCGCGCGGCGTGATGAAGGAGGGCCCATCCAGCTTCAACGCATGTTTCGTCTTGCGCACGTGATGGGGCAGCCAGCCCTGCCACAGACCGGTGGGCACCCCACCCCCCAGCCGCTCCGTCTGCAAGGTCCATCGAGTGTTCACTTCGGCCCGCTCCGGCGCGTAGGTCCATTCCATCCGCGAATCGCGCGGGATGGTGAAGGAGCTGGCCCGGAACGTCTCCAGCGCGGCCCGATTGGGCAAAGCCACCACCACGGCCACGGCTGGACCAGGCCCCGGCGTGACGGCCAGAATTTTCCCCTTCTTCTCCACCTGACTGCCCGGGGTAAGGAATACGCCGAACGGGGCGCCCGCCTGCTCCACAATCAACGCATCCACACGCGCGGGAAGAACCAGCGGCTTTCCGGCGCGATCGAACAGCACGGCATCTTCATCGACGGAGAACTGCGGGCCCACGCCGGTAAATTCAAACCACACATACGGCAGGCCGCGGCCGAGGGTCACGTCGATGTATTGCCGCGGGGTCTGCGCCATGCGAAAAGTCAGCGTCCAATCGCCCCAGCGCAGCGCGCGCGCGGCCTCCGGCTGGAACACATTACCCGCACCGCGCGGCGGCTTCGCCTCGTCACTCGCCACCAATTGGTCGGCCAGGATGTGACCCCATCCGCCGGTGACCTGGTCCACGATTTCAATGCGCGCATTGCGACCGCGCCACTGCGCAGTGTCCCACGTGCGCCAGCTCAAATTCTCGCTGTTCTCACCGGTCTCGCTCAGCACGACCTTGCCGTCGACCACCAGGTTGACGCAGGCCACGCCGGGATGCTGTCCGCCGCCGACCAGCACATGCAGATATCGTCGGGATAGGACGAAGGAGGCCGACACCAGTCTGCCGGTGGCGCCGTCTCCATCGTGCATGCTGTTGGCCAGACCGTTGCCGAGGAAGCCCCGCACTTCACCCTGACCACCAATCCGACCGTCGGCGGGTTTGGTCCCGAAGGCCGGGCCCTGCACGAGCCAGTTCTTGCCGTAATCCGCGCCATCGAAACCAGCCAGCGCGGTGATGGACGGATTAGGTTCCGGCACCACCGATCCGCCCACGCGCAGCCGCTCGCCCATTTCCAGACCGCCACCATCAGCCTTCCATTCACGCGGGAAGGCCACACGCACCCCCTGCTCATCGGCGGAAACCACCAGGGGATACGCCCAGAGATCGCCCGCGAAACGGCTCACCAGCAGATCGGTCCACCAGTCATTGGTGGGAATGGGACGTTTCTCGCCGGGCTGGACGAAAATCTCGCGGGACAACATTTGCTGCGGCCCGTCGCCTTCACTAAGCGGGGGACGATCCGCGAAGGAGCCGGAACCCACGGGCACGGGGACCTGGGCTCCGGCCACGCTGGTGAGCATCAGTAACGATGCGCCCAGCCAGAAGCAGCGCCTACGGGCAGGCTGTGGAGACGAATTGGATGTCATCGAGGTAGAACGTGACCGGTTTGCCCTGCCCACCCAGCGACCAAAAGAAACCGCTCTTGATGCGGGAGAGGTCCTTCCCGGTCAGCGGGATGCAGTATGACGTCCACGTCGTGCTCAACACCACATCCTTTATCTCGCCCTTGCCGCTGTCGGAAAACGGCTTGTCGGCACCGATGACTCCGAACCCGAACGCCATCTTCTCGCCGCCCGCCGCACCGCGAGCCCAGAACGTCAGGGCCTGCGCGCCGGTCAGGTTGAAACCACCGGGCTGGTCGCCCCAGTCGTTGTGGGGATTCTGCCATACCACGCCACCCCAATTGTCCACCGCGGTGTAATCCACCCGGGTGCACGTTGCGCCCGAATGCGGCTGCTCCGTGCTCTGGCCGTCCATCTTGATCGCCCCGTAGTTGCCCATGTAGCCGGAGGGGATGTAGGCGCCTTCCGCATCCACCGAAAATGGCAGCGTGGCCATCTTGCCGGGGCCCGCCTTGCCCGAAGGCTGGGCGGACGCTTTGGCCGCGACGCCCCCACCGACGTATTGAATATCATCGAGAAAGAAAACCACCGGTCGACCCTGGCCGTGGATGACCCAGCTGAAGCCGCTCTTGATGCGGGACAGGTTGCCGGCCACGGGTATGGAATATTTTTTCCACTCGGTGGTCAGCACCACGCCTTTCAACTCGCCCTTGGCCGTGTCACCAAACGGCTTGTCGAGACCGACGATGCCGTAGCCGAAGCTGAGCGTTTCGCCGCCGGTTTCGCCGCGGGCCCAGAATTCCAGCGCGGTGGCCCCGGTGAGATCGTATCCGCCCGGCTTTTCGCCCCAGTCGTTGGCGGGGTCCTGCCACACGACGCCACCCCAGCCGTCTGGCTTGGCGAAACCAACCCGGATACACGTGGCCCCGCTGTGCGGCTGCGTGGCGCTTTTATCGTCCATGGTAATGGCCCCCACATCGCCCATGTAGCCGGAGGGGATGTAGGGCAGCTTGTCGCCCGCCTCGCGGTAGACGGCCAGTACCGCCGGTCCGCCTGCCGACGCGGCGGCTGCGGCTGGCGCAGCAGCGGGAGCCGGTGAAGAAAGAGCGCCGCCGACGGCCGGTGGGTTGTTGGGGTAGGTAACCGTACCCGCCGACGGCGCTTGGGGGTCATTTTGGAACGCGATGTCATCGAGATAAAACACGACCGGCTCCGCCTTGCCGCCCGTGGTCCAATAGAAACCGGATTTGATGGCGCCCAGGTTCTGGCCGGAGAGCGGAATGCGGAACTCCTGCCACTCCGTGCTGAGCGCGATATCTTTCTTCGACACCATGGCGGAGTCCGCGTACGGCTTGTCGGGCCCGATGATGCCCACGCCCGCGCCGATTACTTCCCGCCCGGTTTCGCCGCGCGCCTTGAACACCAGCACGTTGGCGTCACTCAAATTGTAGCCACCCGCCTGCTCGCCCCAGTCGTTGGCCGGGGATTGCCAGACCACGCCGCCCCACCCCGAGGAAGGGCCGAAGGAAACACGCAGACAGGTCGCGCCCGAGGCCGGTTTGACGTGGGAATCCGCTTCCATCTTGATGGCGGCATAGTCGCCCATATAACCGGAGGGAATAAAGGGTTCGGACTTCACGTCGTCACCATAGAGATGGAATGGCACGTGGGCGCGCGGGGCTGGCGGACGCACGAAGGGACCCTCCACCCGGAACGGTACGTTGGCGACGGCAGCATTACCTTTGCCATCATAGGTGTAGGCAAAGAGCCGGTAGAGCCCGCCGCCCGCGGGAATGCGCAACGTGGCCTGATCGGACTTGCTGCTCACGATGGCGTCGGGAAATTCCGGTTCATCGGCCTGGTCATCGCCACCGGTGGCCAGGTTCTTGGAGTCGCGGCGCAGAATCCATTTGGTGGTCAGCGCATCGCCGTCGGGGTCCGAAACCTCGATTTTGGCCACCATTTCCTCGCCCGGCTTCCAGCCGTCATCGCGCGTGAGCTTCACATCGCTGATCAGCGGGCAACGATTGGCCGGAGCCGGGCCACCCCAGGCTTTGATCATCGCCTCCACCGCGCCCAGCCGCGCGCCATCTTTCAGGAACAGGCCGTACCAGGTGGCGGTGGCTTCCTGCTTGAAGCCCCACACGAACACGTAGGAACCGAGACACAGCGGGCGCTCCTTCAGGATGCCGTCGCGGTAGGCGTTGGCGTACCACTCCGCCTTCTTGGTGCTGTTAAATTCGCTGATGGTGTCGATGGGCAGCACGGGAATTTCCCACTGCCCGGGCGGACCGTATTCCGTGACTACGTAAGGTTTGGTGCCGCCTGCCTTGCGATAGCGTTCGCCGATGGACTGCACGCCGCCGTAGGTGTTGATGCCGAGCACATCGACGTCCGGG